>CAMEKR010000086.1 GCA_945921515.1 uncultured Clostridia bacterium
GCACCGCACCCTCTCTCCCCTTAGGTGTCTCCCGCGATACAAACACTAAGTGTATTGATTGGTATAGCGTACCCGCTTATAGCAAAGCGTTCCACTTGTAGCACAATCTTGCTACCAACTTTTTGCGGTTATTGGTGCGTGTTCTAAATGTTTGTTGAATGGGAGATACCAACTTTTTGCGGTTGTTGTATGCTTTTAAAATGTTAGCGAAATGCACTATAAGAACTACCGTTGAACCCGCCGTTTCGTTATCTTAGCAAAGATACTGCTTTTTCAAAGGCGGAACTGTCAGCGGCGACTCGCCGCCGGTTGAAAACTAATGTGTATGTTGAATACTTTGTTGAAAGTTTTTTGTGCATTTTAAATAAAATTGCCATAATTCATTAATGGCTATTGAACAAATGTGAAGAATAATCACAGAAAAAATGACAAAATCAAAAAACTTTGTTGACGAACTCGCTTCATTTGGATATACTATAGGTACAGAGCGAAGAACCCGTATATCATCTCTATACGGATGGCTCGGCGGAAAGATAACACGAATTTACGGAGGTAACTTAATCATGTTTGTTAAAGAAGTAAGCGTTAAGAATCAGGTAGGTTTACACGCAAGACCCGCTACTTTCTTCATCCAGAAGGCCAACGAATACAAGTCTTCAATCTGGGTAGAGAAAGAAGAGAGAAGAGTTAATGCAAAGAGCCTTCTCGGTATCCTTTCACTTGGTATCGTAGGCGGCACAACAATCAGAATCATTGCTGACGGCTCTGACGAACAGCTTGCTGTTGACGGCCTTGTAAAGCTCGTTGAAAGCGGTTTTGCTGAATAATTCACACTCCGACCAAGTAGTGTATAACGGGATTCTTGCATCCCGACAAGTGTAGACGAAGAAATAATTATACATTCAGGCGTTTTTGACATTATGTGCCTGACAGAAAACAGATAAAACAGCGGGGATATTGCGTTTGTGCGTGTCTTCCGCTGTATTTTTGTAAAAGGAGTATTTATGCTTAAGAAAATCACAGCCGTTTTGTTTTCGGCGTTGCTTATAATAACCTTATCAGGCTGCTCGGCAAAAGCCGATCCCGAAGGCTACAGCGATATCAAGAACGCAAGAAAGCTGTATTCCGAGCTTTACTCGGCACAGCTCACCGTTACCGACAAGGAAACAGGCACAGTTACTCAGGAGCTCACCTTCCGCTATGATACGCAGGATAACCTCACCTACAGCTATTACGGCACAGACGGCACTACAGAATATTATGAATATCACAACGGCTCAGAGTACAATTACCTGTCAGACGGAGAGTGGCACACTCTTGTCAACGGAGATGAGAACTATGTAGCTTACTCCCGTTCAAGAAAAATGTCAATGACCGACGAGGGCATGATATTTATTAAACCCGAAAGCGTTACCTCTTCAAAAATCACCGAAACAGCCGACGGCAAGACCATAGAGATGGAATATGACGCCGCCGCACTCAACAGCTCAATGGCATCTCAGCTCGGTCTTGTAGGCGAACTTGAAAGCTTCAGAGTAATATACACGCTTGACAGCGACGGCTACTGCACTTCTATGGAGCAGATAGGTACAGCCGTTAAAGACGGAAAACAAAGCAAGGTAGATTACCTTATGACTATAGAGCATATGAACGATGTTGCCTCGATAGAACAGCCGGAAGTTAAAGATAACTCAGATACTTCAAAAGCTGAATAATAGCGTTTTCACATAGAAACAGCCGCCCTTGTTAATCAAAGGCGGCTCAGACTGTAGAAAAACCTCTTTGAAAAAAATAAATGGGGTTTGGGGCGAAGCCCCAAGCAAGGTCGCAGGGGCGGCAGCCCCCGATAACAAGCCCGGCACGGATGCCGGGCGTGTATGCCAAAAGGCTCTGCACGATGCAGAGCCCACCAAGCATACACAACCCTTCAACGAGGGGAAGGGGTTGGGGTTAGGGATAGAGAAATTGCTCTACTTATTAAAAAAATAGACTTTTTCGACAAGCTGAGCCGCCCTTGTTAATCAAAGGCGGCTCATTTTCACTTATGCTTATTTTACTTGCAAAGATCGCTCTTGCAGATAAGAGTTACTCCGTTTTCGGTAAGAACCTTGACAGCTTTCTCTGCGTCTTCAACACGGATAACTATATCGGCTCTGCCGGATACCTTGCCCATAACAGAGTACATATATTCCACATTAATACCGCAGTCGTTTATCTTGCCCATTACGCTGTATAATGCGCCCGATACATCGGGTATCGTGAATGCGATGACCTTAGTCACAGCCGCAGTGCAACCGTCAGCCTTTAGCGCCTCAAGCGCCTTGTCTGTATTGTCAACTATCATACGCAGAATACCGAAGTCGGCGGTATCCGCAATAGTCATGGCTCTTATGTCGATGCCTGCCTTATTCAGCACCTCCATTATTCCTGCTAAACGGCCTGTCTTGTTTTCAACAAATACCGATATCTGATCAATATACATAAAATGTACCCCCTGTTTTATTTCTTTTCAAACTTGTTCTTGATTTCTCTGTTGTCCTGTACTCTGACAGCCTTGCCCATAGAGCGTGCAAGCGTCTTTGGTTCAAGCAGCTTTACATTTATACCTACGCCGATAGCAGAATCTATCACCGTCTTTACCTTCTTTGTGTACGCTTCAAGCGTCTTGACGCCGTCGCCGAACATATCGGGACGAGTTTCAAGCTGAATCTCAAGCGTATCAAGATTGTTTACTCTGTCAACTACCAGCAGATAGTTGGTTGCCTTTTCGTCAACCGAGAGCAGAGCCGATTCTATCTGTGACGGGAATACGTTAACGCCTCTAATAATCAGCATATCGTCGGTTCTTCCCTGAGGCTTGAGCATTCTTACATGAGTTCTTCCGCACTCGCACTTGTCATAAACAAGGGTTGCGATATCTCTTGTTCTGTATCTGATAAGCGGTAAAGCTTCCTTTGTGATACAGGTAAATACCAGCTCGCCCTGCTGTCCCGCAGGCAAAACCTCAAGCGTATCGGGATCGATTATCTCTGCTATGAAGTGATCCTCACAGATATGCATACCGCACTGATACTCACATTCGGTGGATACGCTGGGACCCATTATCTCGGACAGACCGTAGATATCATAAGCCTTGATTCCAAGTCCCTCTTCGATCTGCTTTCTCATCTCCTCTGTCCACGGCTCAGCTCCGAACAGACCGGCTTTAAGGTTGAAATCTTCCTTCTTGAAGCCTTTTTCATGCATAAGCTCGATAAGGCTTATTGCATAGGAAGGAGTCATACATATAATAGATGTACCGAAATCCCTGAACATCTCAAGCTGACGAAGGCTGTTTCCCGCCGACGCAGGAATAGTGGTAGCGCCCAGCTTCTCTGCACCGTAGTGCATACCGAGACCTCCCGTGAAAAGTCCGTAGCCGTAGCATACCTGAACATAGTCGTTCTTGGTGCCGCCTATGTTGACAAGAGCTCTTGCGGCACATTCTGCCCATATATCTATGTCATTTGCGGTATAGCCGACTACCGTCTGCTTTCCGGTCGTGCCGGAAGAAGCGTGTATTCTTACTACCTCGGAGCTCGGTACAGCAAACATTCCGTAAGGATAGTTGTTGCGGAGATCCTGCTTTGTCGTGAAAGGAAGTTTTGAAAGGTCTGCTATAGATTTGATATCGTCGGGGCTTACACCTGCCTCATCCATTTTTTGACGGTAAGGTGCTACATTTTCATAAACTCGTCTTATCGTTCTTGAAAGTCTGTAGGACTGCAATGCCTCGATCTCGCTTCTCGGCGCACATTCGATTTCTTTGTTCCAGTAATTCATTAGGGCATACTCCTATTATAATTATACATTTTTGACAGCGTACTGTCTTTAAAATGATTTTATCATATTTGTGCATCGATGTCAATTATACATAAAACATTTTGTGCATTATGCAACAATAACTCACCGATATCTTTTGCACTATGACAAAACGGTTTTTACCGCTTTTGTCGGGCAAACAAAAATTAGCTTATTAGCCTAAAAATTAAGTAAAAAATTTTAACAAATACCCATTGCAATCGGTGAATTATTATGATATAATAAACACAAAGAGCGCTCTGACGCTTCTTAACGGAAATAATATTCAAGGAGAATTAAGTATGAACGTAAAAATCATCAACGGTACATCATTACCGAACATTCCCTGGCAGGACCGTCCGGCAGGATGCAAAGATGTTATCTGGCGTGCAGACAACAACCCCATCATTCCCCGTGACCTTCTTCCCACCAGCAACTCTATCTTCAACAGCGCAGTAGTTCCTTTTGAAGGTAAGTTTGCAGGCGTATTCCGTGTTGACGACAAGGAAAGAAACATGGCTATCCACGCAGGTTTTTCCGATGACGGCGTACACTGGAACATCAACGAAGAAAAGGTTGAATGGATTAACGACGATCCCGAGACAGCCGAAGCTAACCCCTGGCAGTACGGCTATGATCCCCGTTGCTGCTGGATCGAAGACAGATACTGGATCACCTGGTGCAACGCATACGGCTGGAAGCCTACAATCGGTGTGGGCTGGACAAAGGACTTCAAGGAGTTCCACCAGTGCGAGAACGCATATCTGCCCTTCAACAGAAACGGCGTTATGTTCCCCAGAAAGATAAACGGCAAGTATGTTATGTTCAGCCGTCCTTCAGACAGTGGTCACACACCTTTCGGCGATATGTACCTTTCACAGTCTCCCGATATGAAGTACTGGGGCGAGCACAGACATGTAATGGCACCCAACAAGGGTTGGGAATCTCTTAAGATCGGTGCAGGTCCTATACCGATAGAGACAAGCGAAGGCTGGCTGATATTCTACCACGGCGTTCTCCAGAGCTGCAACGGCTACGTATACAGCTTCTCTGCCGCTATCCTCGACATCGACAAGCCTTGGAAGGTTAAGTACCGTTGCGCAGAATATCTGCTCAACCCCAGAGAGTACTATGAGTGTGTAGGCGATGTTCAGAATGTAACATTCCCCTGTGCCGCACTTTGCGACGCCGATACAGGCAGAATCGCAATCTACTACGGCTGTGCCGACACCTGCGTAAGCATGGCATTCACAACAGTTGACGAAGTAGTTGACTATGTTAAGAAGCACAGCAGTGTTTGATTAATGTAATGATACAAATAATCCCCTCCGGAATCGGAGGGGATGTTTTTGTTATGTTATTCAAGCCCTGCTTCTTTTCTCTCTTCCACAGTCAGCCTGTCAATTATCCCCGTGCATCCGCCGTTTACCGCACAGTCGATAACATATATAAACATACAATGACACGCCTTTGAAGCTTTTAAAAACAGTCGCTTATCGGATACCTCTCCGTCAAGCGAACAATAAAATATATAGAAAAACAGCCTTTTATTCAATACAAAGGTGAATGTCGGGTTGTTCTTCGCCCCGGTAAACGAGTAATACTCAAACGGCACACCAAGCTGTCTGAACCGCTCTTCAAGCGTCCTCACACTCCTTTTCGGAAATGTGCCATTGCAGGAAATCGGTCTTGCCGCTCTGCTGTGTGATACCTTCGGTGTCTTGTCCGTACCGTAAATTTCACGGTACATAGACTTGTCCGATTTTTTACTTTTTACTGCCTGCACGATTACCGAAATAACAGCGGCAAGTGCAAGTACCGAGCCTATTGCGAGAAGTATTATGCCTATAGGGGTAGTTGTTATCCATGTGCCGTCCATTTTGCACCTCTTCGCCTTATCGAAAAATATAATGTACTATTATAATTTATTGAAAAGCCAATATGTCGAATCAGTTCGGAACAGAGGATAAAAATACAGTTCCGAAAGTACAGCTGGTACACTTGTGGGAAAATACTTTTCGCCCTCGCCTGAATCATAACTATTCTTCAATACGGGTGACAAATTAAAGTTTAATCAACTCTGTATAATCACACTCTTGTAAGCAATGCATAATTACCGTTAACTCGTAGCGCCATTTCAAATGTTTCGCTGTCTTTTGTGAAGCTCAGCCTTCCGCCCAGATCCTCATCGGCGTTATGCACAGCGCCTGTGCTTTCCATATAGCTTATCAGCTTCTCGGCTGAATCGGTCGGGGAACACATAAGAACTCTGTCGCCGTCAACGGCTATGACATCTTCCGAGCCGCAAGCAACACGGAAAAATGCGGGGAAAGAAGAAAAACAGTTGAATGTACCGAATTTCATAACGGAAAAAATCGATGAAATCAGTAAAACGGATAATACTGCGGATACTGTAATGATGATAATGCGCTTTTTAGTTTTTGACATGATTATTCCTCCTTATAAATTGTTAACGATATCTTTAAAACGATCTATAATATTAGGATTCTCGATCATATCTAATCTACGCAAAACATACGAAGATAGTATATAAGCTTCATCTTTATCTACCAAATCAGATTTTAGCAGCTCCTCCATTTTTAACATTATTGTTAAATCCTCGTTTAAATCAGAAATGAGGGAATTTTTTTTGTATTCATCTCCATAATATTTTGTGAGAATTTTGTATGCTTGTATATCTCTTCTATTCTTCTCTTCTTCCTCTGCCACAAATTCTTTATGCTTTAAATCAAGCTCATCTTCTTTGTTATTTTTGAATTCTTCCTTTACTTGATAATTCATGTTGAAAAATGAGATGATTTTATTTTGAAAGTCAAAAGCATTTATATAGGGACTTTCATTTTGGGTGTTATATTTTAAATCATGTTCACCATATTCTACTTCACGTCCGTTATCAATTATTGTACTCGCCGGTGCAGAAGAGCTAGCAGTAGAAATAATAATAGGTGTTATTATTGCACAAAATGCAAATATGAATATCTTTGTTCTTTTCATATTGTATTCTCCTTTTAATTAATCGTGAAAAATTTAAAATAACTATTTGGATATTTGCTTGCAATCTCTATAAGAGTCTTATTCTTCACATCAGATGTATGATATGTCAACAAAAAAGTTCTGTGACCATTATATGAGCCATATCCTGTAATAAACATCGTATGCCACGCATTTGTCGGATTCCCCAAAAAATCCTTATCTACAATTTGAATAACATCTCCACGATAAAATGGCTTAGCAAATATTGATTCTGGATTATTTAATATATCTTGAGCTGAAACTATTTCAGTTTTTACTCTTGAAGACCAAAATTTATTAAATTCGTACGCACTTATCCATGGACTCGGGTCAGATAGTTTCCAAGAAAGATCAAGTTCATTTGTATTATTTGGTGTTGCATGATTATTATTGATTTTATAAACCCACCAAGTTCCTTGATAATGTACACCACCTGCAGCCATACATTGACTTACAAAATTTGCGCAATCACCACCTATTTTATTCATCGATGGATATGTAGTCACTCTTTGGTTATAATTTGTAATAGCATAATTGACTGCCAAAGAAACGGAATAATTATTTATTGGCTCGAAAAGCCATTCGTCATTTTTGGATCCATTATATTGATATTGGAATACATTTGCATTTTGCTGGCAACTAGCTTCTTTTACAGTTATTACTTTAGTATAATTACTGCATTGTGAAGCTATGCGATATGAATAGTTATCGCTGTTTTTAATTATCCTAAATCTTCTTTCAGATGTATTTCCATCTGCCCAAATGTCAACATTAGTTTCGTTGTTGTTGTTCGCATAATGCATTTCTAACACTTTAGTTTTTGTACCTACTTCAGAAACAATTTTATAAATTCCGTTTCCAAGATGAACAACTTTCCATTGTTGTCCTTTCCCTGCATTGAAGTTAGCTTGAACTACATTAGCTCCGTTACTGTCAGAATTGCTCATTACTGTTAAATACTTACCACTATTTTTATTTTTTATATAGTATAAAGTATTTGAAACTATCAAATCTGCCTCAGAGTAAGCAGATGTTGGGATTGATATGCTAGTGCAAATGATGATTAAGCTTAAAGTTAGTGACAAAAGTTTATAAATTGCCGTTCTAATTTGGATCATAATTAGACTCCTTTGTATTTTGTGTTATTGTAATATGATTGCAATCCTAATTACAAGATAATTCTATCATACTGTATTTTAAATGTCAATAAAAAATGTTAAATTTGTATTAATAATTTGCATTTAAAGCTATAAAAATTACATAAAAGTCTTAGTTTCAAAATAGATGAATACCAAGTTAGTAAAAAATAGGCTAATATTCTAATTTAATATCAGTTCGAAACTGATATTATGTTCGCAATATTAGAATAGTTATATTGCTTTTTTCGGAATTTCCTGTAGTTCTGTTTTCTGCAAAGAGGCGGCAGACGGCGTATATTACATCAGATGAAAGGCAGTTTTAATTTGAAATATGATGTTGTTATAGGTGAAGCAGGATCTGCCGGTATATTTAAAGCAATAAAGATGACCAAAAACAATTCCGACAAAAAGATAATAAAAGAAAAGGTATCTTGCGTTGAAAAAACATTGATTTGATTTTTTTCTATATAACACCGCTGTTAAAATAATCATCTCAGATTATAGAAAAACTTCGGGAGGGGTAAACCCCTCCCGAAAATCTTTACCTAAACAGTAGCCTCCCAACCCGTCAGCATCCAACAGTGCTAACCAATGTTGCATCAACTCTGTATAATCACACTCTTGTAAGCAATGCATAATTACCGTTAACTCGT
>CAMEKR010000087.1 GCA_945921515.1 uncultured Clostridia bacterium
ACAAAATGAAAATTTGCGCTATCCTACTTAACGTTTTATTTTTTTGAGAGAAAGTATCACCCATCATTGACAACTGAACATCATAAACAGAAATAACCGGTATTATTGCTTGACAATACATACAAGTTTGATTTATAATAGTAAGGTGAATTATGTCGAACAGCGGCTTTATGACATTTTTTGCATCAAGTGGGTAAAATCGTCAAAATCCCCTGTATTATCGGCAATTTCACGACAGATGCAACACAAGAAAATCGGTTTGGGAGAGAAAAAGTGATCGACAGGACAGTAACGGTAATTTCCCTTTCATATAACAGCGATAATTTACTGCGTTCGGTCGAATCCGTGATTCACCAGTCATACCCGGATATTGAATATATTATCATTGATGACGGTTCCGACAGCTTTGACAAGAACGCAATAAGCGAATATGTAAATGCCAATAAATCGTCCTCAATCAAAAAGTTCAGGATTCTTTGCAACGAGAAAAATATGGGCACCGTTTACACGCTGAACCGTGCCATCAAAGAATCAAGCGGAAGATATATTTTTAATCTCGGCGGTGATGACAGATTTCACGATAATGATGTCATAAGCGACTGGACAGACTTTTTTGACAGGACGGGTGCTCTTGTCTCAACTGCGTCGATGGCGGTATACCGCAACAACGAGTATATGTGGCAACAGCCGTCGGAAAAGCAGATAGAGCAAATCAAAACCTTTACTCCTGCACAGCTGTTCGACTCCATAACGGTGTGCAATTACATATTCGGGTGCTGTACCGCACGATCGAGAGCCTGTGTTGAAAAATACGGGCTGTTTGACGAGCGCTACAGATATATCGAGGATCACCCGATGAATCTTCGTCTGTTGCGAAACGGCGTGAAATTTCACTTCTTCGACCGCACGGTAGTTGACTACACGACAGGCGGTATAAGCTCTCCCACAACACACAATGAGCTGTTTGATAAAGATGTTGATGAAATCTTCAAAAATGAAGTTTTTCCTTATTCAGCTTCACAGAAAAAAGCATTGCGTGATTTCAAGCGTTTCAAGAAAGAAAAACGCAATATCGCTGCTTTGCACAAATATACCGAGCGTCTGAACAGATGCAAGGGAAACGCCGTAAAGACGGCGGCGGTAAAAATCACCCACTATATAACGCACCCGTCGGATATTGTCAGAAGGCTGACAAGGCACGGCGATGATGCTTTATAGTCGGAAAGGATGTATATATGGATATACGAATGATACATTTTCAATCACACGACGATGACAGAGGCTGTCTTGTAGTGGCGGAAACAATGAAAGAAATACCGTTTGATATAAAACGGCTCTATTACATATATGATGTCGGCAAAGATAAAGAGCGTGGCTTTCACTCTCACAAGAGACTCGAACAGGTATATATCGGCATACACGGCAGTATGAAGGTTACACTGTTTGACGGCAAGGAGAGAAAAGAAGTCATTCTCGACAATCCGAAGCAGGGCTTATATATCGGTCACGATGTATGGAGAACGATAACCGACTTTTCTCCCGATGCCGTTCTGCTTGTCGCCGCATCCGAGCATTACAGCGAAGACGACTACATAAGGAACTACGATGAATTTGTTGCTTCGCTGAACAAATAAGAATAAAACCGGTCAGGAGGTGCACAGCAAATTTGCTGTGACAAGTAAAATGAATATCCCTTTCGTTTCATTAAAGAAAATGCACGGTGAGATAAGGAGCGAGCTTGATGAAAAATTCGCTTCGGTACTCGATAAAAGCAATTATATTATGGGAGATGAGCTTGAGGCGTTTGAAAAGAGCTTCGCCGATTATTGCGGAACAAAGCACGCTATCGGCGTCGGAAACGGACTTGACGCTCTGTATCTTATATTACGTGCATTCGGCATAGGTGACGGCGACGAGGTTATAGTACCCTCAAACACCTATATAGCTACCGCGCTTGCCGTATCTTATACAGGGGCAACACCCGTCTTTGTCGAGCCTGATATAAGAACATTTACAATCAATCCCGAGAAGATCGAAGAAAAAATAACAGAAAAAACAAAAGCAATAATGGCTGTTCATCTTTACGGAAGAACCGCCGATATGGATGAGATAAATGCCATAGCGCATAAACACGGACTTAAAGTCGTAGAAGACTCGGCGCAAGCACACGGCGCAACATATAAAGGTAAAAAAGCAGGCTCGCTTGCGGATGCATCGGGCTTCAGCTTTTATCCCGGCAAAAACCTGGGTGCACTCGGTGACGGCGGCGCAGTAACCACAAATGACGATGAGCTCGCGAACAGGGTTTCAATGCTGAGAAATTACGGCTCAAAGATAAAGTACGATCACGAACTGATGGGAAACAACTCGCGTCTTGATGAAATGCAGGCGGCATTTCTCAACGTCAAGCTTCCGCATCTTGATAAATGGAATACATTCAGAAATAAAGTCGTATCACGTTACCTCAGTGAGATAAAAAATCCTCTTATCACACTCCCCCTTCCTTGCGATGACGTACATTATAATATCTGGCACATATTCGCTGTTATGACAGATCATCGTGACAGTCTTGAAAAATACCTATCCGATAACGGTGTCGGAACAAACAAGCACTATCCGAAGGCTATACATCTTCAAGGTGCTTATCGGCATCTCGGACTGTCTGAAGGAACATATCCCATTGCTGAAAAAATATCTGCGTGTGAACTCAGTCTTCCGCTTTATTACGGAATGAAAGAGGAAGAAATTGATTATCTGATCGCTCTGCTCAATTCGTGGAGCATATAAAATCATGACAGTTGAGGTGTATAGATAATGATTCACGCATTATCCGATGTTCAGAGCAGTAACATTGGCGAGAATACAAATATATGGCAGTTCGTAGTTGTACTAAAAGGCGCTGTCATAGGGAAAAATTGCAATATATGTGCAAACTGCTTTATCGAAAATGATGTTATTGTCGGTGACAACGTTACTGTTAAGTGCGGGGTTCAGCTCTGGGACGGAATCCGGGTAGAGGACGATGTGTTTATCGGACCGAATGTTACGTTCTGTAACGATAAATACCCGCGTTCCGGAAACAAGAACTTTGAGCTTCTTAGCACGGTAGTAAAAAAAGGAGCATCAATAGGTGCGAATGCGACCATACTCCCGGGCATAACAATAGGAGAAAAGGCAATGGTGGCGGCAGGTGCGACAGTAACTAAGGATGTTCCTCCCGGGGTTACCGTCAAGGGGGTGTACTAATGAAAAAAATAGTGTTTTTCTTACAAACAATGAAACCTATAGGCGGTAGTCAGATTCTTTTTCTTGATCTCGCCGCGTACATTTCCCAACATTATAGCGATTACGAAACATATTATATAAATTATCGACATCCTATTGTTGAAGAGATGTATAAAGATTTTGGAATACATTTTCTTGACGTTGAAGAATGCGATTACAGTCAATTTGAGGATGCGACTTTTTTCATTGCAGTAAATTATGTGCTTTATCTTTCGGCAAAAATCAAAGACTTGAAGAATGCCAAGATTTGTACATATTTCTACCATCCCCATGTATATGATTGGCTAAAAAGTCAAATGTTGTTTTGCGATCAAAAAAAGCAGGATCTTTTAAAGCTACTTGCCGAAACAGATTCATATTGCTTTATGGATGATAGTAACTACTTGCCTGTGTGTAAATTATGCAGTTACACATTCAATAAAAATTATTTGCCTGTTACGCTTCACAGCCATGATATATGTAAATTGCATGATTTCGATTTTGTGAAAAAAGATACAATGAGTTTCGGCTGGTTAGGACGCCTGGACAGAGATAAGGTTTACTCTATTGTCAATTTCGCAGATAACCTTATGGATGTTGTTACCGATAAAAAAATAGAATTTCATATTCTTGGTGATGGCAATTCAAGAAGTTTCATTAAAATAGCAAAGTATAGCCCAAAAATTAAATTTATTTTCACATCATATATGTATGGGGAAGAACGAGATAATTATATCCGCGAGCATATTGACGTTATGATGGCTATGGGAATATCCGCAATAGATTCTGCGGTAATGGGTGTACCTACTGTTGTTCCGATAGTTTCTCCAACCCCATTCAAAGACGATAAATTCGTATATATATACGACGTGGTCGGTTATTCGCTTGGTTGGGATGCGAAAGATTTAAAAGAACTCGGTTGTTCATATCACAGATTAAATGAAATAATCGATGATATATACGAAAAAGGACTTAAGAAAGAAATAGGCGAAAAATGTTCAACATTTGTTGAAGATACCTTCTCTTTGAAAAATGGAGCTGAAATGCTTCTGGAAAATGTCGAAAGAACTAAACTCACTTCAGAAGCACTTACAAAAAGCAAAACTGTTAAAAACACATTAAAGCGATATGGATTTTATAAGAAAATACGAAAAAATCGTGATTTTCCAATGTATCATTTGTTTATTGCAAGGCTTAATCGTATTCAAAATCAAAAAGGCTTGAAAAAGTTACTTTATCCTTTTATTGAACTTAAAAGAACCGTAAATTATACAAAAGAACAGGAGCAGATGAAATGAGCAGAAAAATAGTTTACTTTATTGAAACTAAAAAAGAAATCAGCGGAGTGCAGACAATTATTCCGGACATACTTGATAAGATGCCTGCCGAATGTGATACACAAACTTATTATATAAACTTACCTCTGGAAAATGAAGCAGAAGAACAGTTCGAAGTCGAAAAGGCAGCGGATGATACCTATGAGTATTCCTCGCTGAAATTCATAAGTCTGAAAGATTGTGATTTTTCCGAGTTCAAAGACGCAACATTTATCGTTCCGGTAAACTATCTTTTCTTCCTTTTGCCGTATATTTCGGAATATAAGAACGCAAAAATCTGTCCGTATATTTATGATCCTAAATGTATCACCAATTTTCTCAGACAAATGCAAAAGCCCAATGTATACAAAATAACCAAAATGCTCAACGATACACACAGTTGTATGTTTATTAACAAGCAGAACGCTTCGGGATGGGACTACGGTTTAGATCAGTACGGTGAATGTATAATACCTGCCAGCACCGACCTTTGTACTGCTCTTGATAAGAAAAAGCAGGATTTTAACCCCCGGTGCATAAGCATAGGCTGGATAGGCGATATAAGCGCAACAGCGCTTGACTGTATCAAGCGTATCTGTGAGGATTTATATAAGCTTTACGGCGAGGACGAAGAAGGCAACAAGCTGAATATACATATATTCGACTTCCATATTATCGGAGTCGGTGCAGTTATGGGACAGATAAACTTTAAAAGATACTGCCCGCTGATAAAATTTGTATTTCCCGGCCATCTTGAAGACGCAGAGCTTGACGAATATGTATGCTCAAACATAGACCTTGCGGCAGGCTATAATATGAATGCCGTTGAAGGCGCAATGTGTGGAGTGCCTACTATTATTCCGGCTATCAACGACGAACCTGCATACGCAAAAAGAACCTATGTCTATTTCAAGGACGCCGAAGACTATATCCTTTGCTGGAAAAAGATAGAACTTCATAATTTTGTTTATGATGATTATACGATGGAAGAAGTAATTGAAAGGCTTAAGGCTGACGAAACCCGTCAGAAGGACGCCCGTGATTGCTGCAATTTCGCAGTTTCTCATTTTTCTTATGAGGAAAACGCAAAGCGCATAGCCGAATATACCGACAGCTCTTCACTTACTGTGGAGCGTCTGCTTGAAGATGAAGCGATTGCAGGAGTATTGCAGCAACTTGAAGAATATCGTGAGTCTTCCAAAGAAAACGCCGAAGCTACTTACTTTGATTATTTCAACAGACATAGAAAAGGCTGATTTTACTTCATGAACAAATCTGCACATTTTCTATGTTGGCAGATGCTTGAATAAATAAAGTAGAAATGAGGAATTGTACTTGTCAAATAAGATAGTATACTTTATTGAAACTCCTTCACAGATTAGCGGAGTGCAGGCAATAATACCCGATATACTGAGCAATATTCCCGAGGACTCTGATGTGCAGGCATATTATGTTAATATAGCTTCCGGCTGTCAATACGAAAAAAACAACACGTCATTAAAATTCATCGAGCTTAGTGAATGTGATTTTTCACAGTTTGAAGGCGCAACTTTTGTTGTTCCGGCAAACTATCTGTTGTTTCTCTTACCTCGCATTTCGAGCCTAAAAAATGTCCGTATTTGCCTTTATGTATATGATTCTCTTTGCTATAAGCGTATGCTTGGAAGACTTGCTAAATCGGACAGCAAATCCATTTCACATTTGCTTGACAGCACAAACAGCTTGTTCTTTGCTAATAAAAAGTACGCAAATGTATGGGACTACGGTATTCATGTACGAGACACACATATTATACCTCTAAGCTCGCATTACTGCACTTCCGTAATAGAAAAAAAGAAGGATTTTAATCCAAATGAGATAAATATCGGCTGGTTAGGTCCAATAAGCTCAACTGCTCTTGACTGCATTATACGAATGTCGGAAGATTTGTATGAATGTTATTATCCTAAGAAAACCGAAGAAGATGTTGAACCCGAGTTTCCTGTCAAGATTAATTTTCATATAATCGGTCTTGGAAGTGTTATGTGGAATATGGACTTTCCAAAGTATTCACCGCTTATCCGATATGTATACACAGGCAACCTTGATGACAATCTGACAGAAGATTACATCCGTGAAAACATCGATTTGATTGCAGGTTATGGAATAAATGCTACAAAAGCAGCAATGTGCGGAGTGCCTACCATTATTCCGGCAATAGACGACGAACCGAAGAGGCCTCTTCGCAAATATGTGTATTTTTATGATGCAAAGCACTATATACTTTGCTGGAAGAAAAAAGAGCTTCATGAATTAAGAAACACCTCTTATACGCTTGTGCATATTATCGAACAGCTATCGGATGAAAAACAGCGTGAAGAAATCGCTGAAAAGTGCAGGAAGTGTGCCGAAGAAAAATATTCATACGATGCTAATGTAAAAAAACTGCTTGCTATAGCAAACTCTTCTTCCCTGACTGTTGAAAAATGTCTTGACGAGCCATCAATACACGGCATTTTAGAACAGCTGGAAGAATACAGAGCAAAAACCGGCAATACCAATGCTTCATATTCTGATTATTATGACTATCTACATCCTAAAAAGATAACAGAAGAAGAAATTGCACAAAAGAAAGAAGAAGAAAAAGCCGAGAAAAAAAGAAAAATAAAGCAGACTATAAAGAAAATCATTCCAAATAGTATATTATATCCTAAGTTCTATAAAATACAGCGAGGATATAAAAGAAAAGAAAGAAAAATTCACAAGTTATATAAAAAGAACGGAAAGATCAAAGTCGGGTTTATCGTTGTATTCAACAGCGTATTTCCCGAACGCCCCGTATTTGAAAAAATGCTTGAAGATGATGTGCTCGATCCATATATTATTATTGCTCCGAATGTTTCAAGAACATATCAATATCAGCTTGATACTTATTATGAAGCGTTTGATAACCTTTCCGCAGAATATCCCGGACGAGTTGTCGGAGGATATGACGAGAAAAACGATGAATATCTTGAGCTGAAAGACGAGTACAGCGTTATTTTCTTTGCAAATCCGTATAAGCACATGGTTCATCCTTTTCACGAGATAGAGTATTTCCTGGATAAAAATGTACTGACACTGTATGCAAACTACGGTCTTGCGGTGGTTAAATTCTGGGAAGAAGTAATTGCTACGGATTTCTATAATTATCTGTGGAAGGTCTGCATTGAAACTCCCGGAAATATGGAGTATTTAAAGTCCAAAGAAAAGATAAAAGGCAAAAACGGTATTGTCACGGGCTGTCTTAAAATGGACAAGCTTGCTTCTCAGAAGCCAAGTCCCGACAAAAAACGCAAGATGATAATGATATGTCCTCATCACACCGTATGGGGCTGGAAGTCGCTCAATATCTCAAACTTCCTCGACTATTACAAGTTTTTTATCGAACTGCCTAAAATGTATCCCGAGATAGATTTTGTGTTCAGACCGCATCCGCTTCTGTTTGCAAATCTGAAAGCACACAAAATATGGACGCAAAATCAGGTAGACGAATATCTTGAAGAAATGCTGAAGAGTGATAACATCATATACGATACCACCGGCGACTATCACGAGGTGTTCGCCAACAGCGACGCTATGATACACGACTGTGCTTCGTTTACGGGAGAGTATCTGTATACCGAAAAGCCTTGCTGTTATATGCTGAAAAAGGGAGTAGAACTTTCCGATAATTATATACCTCTCGGAGAAAAGTGCCTTGAAAACTATTATCACGCTTATTCACAAGAGGATATATGCAGATTTATTGAGGATGTTGTAATAAACGGCAACGATCCCCTTAAAGAACAGCGTGTCTCATTCGCACGCAACGAGCTGAAAGTCAACTATCCGCATACTTCGGAATACATCATTGATATTATCAAGAAAAAGCTGGTATAAACAAGCGCATATTGATGCGTAATGTCTTATAACCGAAAGGAAAAACTATGAAAGGTATTATTTTAGCCGGCGGTAAAGGAACCCGCCTGTATCCCAATACGCTGGTAGTCAGCAAGCAGCT
>CAMEKR010000088.1 GCA_945921515.1 uncultured Clostridia bacterium
GGATATTGACAAAGTGTATACTTGTCAAGCTATATAATTATAGCAGAACAAAAAGTCTTTGTCAAGAGCTTTTTTTGATTTTTTATCTGCCGAAAATCAGAAGGAAGATTCCCATTGCTATAGGCTGATGCAGTACATATATCCACAGCGTGTATTTTCCGACTAACGCAAGAGGCTTTATATGCGTCTTGTAGAAGAACGCAGGCATTTTGTCATTTACGGCATATTCACCGAGATATGTTCCTGCAAGGAATACAAAGAACCACGGGAGCAAAGGGAAGTAGTCCATCGATTGAAAATCGGGAGACATGAAGCCGAGAGGGAACAGCAGCTTTGCCTGATACAGAAAATCGGGAAGCTTTATTCCGACTCCTTCGCACGGACCGAGCCAGCCGTACATTATTCCTCTTGTCAGCAAGAAAAGCACGGCGCATACGGCTATGCCGATAGGCGCAGGGACTTTTTTGAATATACCTTCCCACACGCCGTATATCATCATGGATATACCCATAAAGTGAAGTATGCCGAAAAGTATCGGTGCGGTAGGAGCGAAAAACGCAAATATGAATGTTATTACCATGCCTATAAAAAAGCATTGGATACCTCTCTTTGCATTGTTGCGTGAATATCTGCTGCTCATACCGGATATAAACATAAACGCACCGGCAAATATATCACGGATTATGTCAAACCACGAGTCGAACATTATCGGTATGTGTATCCCGTAGGAATAATTCAGGTCGAAAAGCACATGATATACTACCATACAGATAATGCAGAAGCCGCGCACTTCATCCATAAATCCTGCTCGTCTGTAATGTTTAATTTCGGTTGATTCGATTTTTGTATTTTCCATTTCAATCTCTCTGTACTATTATAATTATAATAATTAAGTCGAAGTCCGTTTTTACGGACTAATTTATTATAACACTATATCGGAATAAGTTCTACTGTGCATATTCCACAATTATGACAGCTTGCATATAGGTGTTTTCTACAAAAAAGCTGTGCGTTTACTTATTGCATTGCAGTGCTGTTTGTGATATTATATGTATAAAAAACAGCGCATAAAATGCCGCAAAACGAAAGGTGACGACAAATAATGCTTATTGCAAAGATAACCGAAAGTGATTTCTTTGGTGGTGAGCCTCAGTATATTGACGATGACGCCCGTTATAATGTCAGAGGAGTTCTGACAGACGGCGAAGGCAACATTGCCATGATGAAGATAGAAAACTCGGAGTATTATAAGCTGCTCGGCGGAAGTATAGAGATAACAGAAACTCCCGATAATGCTTTTTTAAGAGAAGCAAGCGAGGAAACAGGCTATCCGGCGGAGCTTATCGGATATCTCGGCTGGATAGAGGAGCATAAATTCAAGAGAAAATTCTGTATGGTATCGCATTGCTATGTAGCTAAGAAAACTTCGGATAAATGCGATACCGCTACGCTTGAGCATTCCGAAGAGCGTCTTGGCTACAAGATCGAGTGGATGCCGTATGACGAGGCTGTGGCAAAGCTGAAGGCTCTTTCAGCCGATTGCAAGGAATATCAGATGAATTTTGTGCTGAAGAGAGAACTGCTTATTCTTGACAAGGCTAAAGAATTTATCGTAAAGGAATAAAAGGTTTGCTATGAACGAAGAAAAAGAGCTTGACACTTTGGAAGAAAACCACGAAAACGATGATATGATAGCCCCCGAGAGCGTTGCTGACGAAATATCCTTTAAAGTAAGCGAAGAAGCTCGCCCTCAGCACACCTGGACAAGAAAGCAGATAAGAAATGTATGGATAGCGGCGGTTGTTGCAGTACTGCTGTTCATTCTCATCAGTTTTCTGCTCAGCCTGTTGGGGATCGATTTAGCGAATTTAGGAAATATTGCGTTGCAATAATGGAACAAAGGGTGATTCAGCCGCTTCCGATTAAGCGTCGGAGGCGGTTTTTTGCCTGCTTAACAGTTTTGCAATTAATTGCGCAAAGGCTTGAAAAAAAGAACGGTTTAGTATATACTATTTTAAAGGAATATCCATAAAGAAGGAGCGTTTATAATGGGAGAACACGGGAAAAAGGCAAAAGAGCTTTTTATGAGCGGATATAACTGTTCGCAGGCGGTATTGATAAGCTTTTCGGATGTTACCGGTCTTGATGAAAAGACAGCCGCAATGCTGGCTTCGGGCTTTGGCGGCGGTATAGGTCGTATGCGTGAGGTGTGCGGTACGGTCAGCGGAATGGTAATGGTATTAGGACTTGTCAAAGGCTACAGCGATACTGCCGACAATGACGGCAAGAAGGATACCTACGCCGCTGTGCAGGCTCTTGCAGATAAGTTCAAGGAGCAAAACGGCAGTATAATCTGCAGGGAGCTGCTCGGACTTGAAAAACCCGAGGGTACGCATATCCCCGAAAAAAGAACGGCAGAATACTATAAAAAACGCCCCTGTGCAGACCTTGCACAGATGGCGGCGGATATACTTGAAGAATATTTGATCGAAAAGAAAATTCTCGATAGGAAAGGATGTAAGATATGATAGCACTTATTACGGGAGCAAGCTCAGGTATCGGCAGAGAGATGGCAAAAAACCTTGCAACGAGAGGTGTGAACCTTATCCTTGTGGCAAGGCGCACCGAAAGGCTCATTGAGCTTAAGGATGAGATCAAATTCAACTGTCCGGGTGTAAAGGTAAAGACGATTACCGCCGATTTATCAAAACAGCAGCAGTGCTTTGACCTTTATAACAGAGTCAAGGACTACAGGATAGATTTTCTGTTCAATAATGCAGGCTTCGGGCTTTACGGAGCGTTTACCGAAACCGATCTTAATGAAGAGCTTACTATGATAGATGTAAATATAAAGGCTGTTCATATTCTGACAAAGCTGTTTTTGCGTGATTTTACCGAAAGAAACAGCGGATATATCCTCAATACCGCTTCTGTTGCGGGATTTATGCCCGGACCTTTGCTGGCTACTTATTATGCGACCAAGAACTATGTGGTACAGCTTACAAAGGCGATATATGAAGAGCTTCGCAGTACAGGCAGCAGAGTAGTAATAAGCGCACTTTGCCCCGGACCTGTCAATACGGAGTTCAATGCGGTTGCAGGTGTTAAGGCATTCGGTATGCCTGCTGAAAGCGAAGCTTACGTAGCGGATTATGCGATAGAACGGCTGTTATGTGGCGATCTGCTGATAATACCGGGAATGACAACAAAGGCGGCGGCGGCAGGCTCAAGATTTGCTCCGACAAAGCTGCTGCTCAGAACAGTAAGAACGATACAGGAACAAAAGAACAGATAAAGAGGGCTATATGGCTTACAGAACGGATTTTGACAAACTTAAGGAACAACTTAGATTTACCCCTAACCCCGACAAGCCTGTTTCAAAGCAGGCAAGCGAAAACACGGTAAAGCTGTTTTCGTATCTGAAAAGCATCTACGGCAAGAAGCATTTAAGCGGTCAGCAGTATCTTCAAAGCGGAGAGCTTGAGGATATGGTATACTATCCTCTTACCGGAAAACTGCCTGCGGTGCGTGGTTATGACTTTATGGGAGTAAGCTCCTGCAAGAAGACCGACGACCAGGTAGACAGAGCGATATATTGGGCGAAAGAATGCGGCGGCATTGTGACTATGTGCTGGCATTGGTATGCCCCCGACGATATGAACGACTATTCAAAAGGCTCATCGTTTTACTATAAAACTACCGGTTATGACCATAAGACAAGCTTTGATATCTGCAAAGGCGTCACCGAGGGAACGGCGGAGTATGACTTTATTATCCGTGAGATAGATATGGTTTCCGCCGAGCTTAAGCGTATGGCTGAGCTTGATATCCCTGTGCTGTGGAGACCTCTGCACGAAGCAAACGGAAACTGGTTCTGGTGGGGAAATCACGATGAGGAACACAGACAGGCATATAAAAAGCTGTGGTATATGATTTTTGACAGAATGGAAAATTACCATAAGCTGACAAATCTTATATGGGTGTGGAACGGGCAGGATAAGTGCATGGAAGTTAGCCCCAACACCTTTGATATCTGCGGTGATGATATCTATTCGGTAAAGGAATATGACCACTCTTCGCAAAAAGAGCGTTTTGCCTACTGCGAGCAGATGGCTTGCGGTAAGATGGTGACGCTGTCGGAGTGCGGATATATCCCCGATCCCGATGAAATGAAGAAGGATAATGCTATGTGGCTGTGGTGGCTGCCTTGGTGGGGAGAATTTGTATATAAAAGAGAAGGCGGCAAGGTGACGCTTACCGCTGACGGCAAGCCAGTTATAAATGAAAAGTATATGACTGAGGATTTTCTTAAGCGTATTATGTCGCATCCCGATGTAATAACGCTTTGCGACCTGCCTTGGTATGATAAAAGCAAATATACTCTGCCGAAAAGCTTGCAGAAAAATCTCGGAAGGGCGGATAATGTATGAGAAGAACGGCAATAGCGGCTGCGGCTATGCTTGCGGTACTGCTGTGCGGCTGTTCTGCTACGGCAATATCCGAAGTAAATTCGGGCGGAAGTAATATCTCTGCTTACGATAGCGAGAATAATGATATATCCTGCGAAGAGCTTGCACTGCTTGCAATTGACAGCGGAGTATTTCCGGATATGGTAAAAGTAACGGAGCAGGCTTTGCTTGATACTGTCATGGATTTTTCACAGTACGGAATAGATGAGTTTAGCGTATATCAGCAGGCGATAAGCGTTGAGCTGTCGGAGATAGTTATTGTACACTCGTCACAACCCGATAAAACAGAAGCGGCTCTTACACAAAGGCGTGAAGCACTTATAAAGCAATATTCGTTCTATCCCGAGCAGAAAGAATCCGCAGAGAACAGCGTAGTGTTCAGCCTTGACGGGTACAGCGTGCTTATTGCCGCTAAAGAGCCTTCTGCGGCTGTAGAAGCCGTAAAGACTGCGATAAGTGCGGTATGAGCATAAAAGGGGTGACAATATGTATCTTTTACTTCTTGCGGTAATATATCTTGCTTTTATAAGTCTCGGACTGCCCGATTCGCTGCTCGGTGCGGCATGGCCCACCATACGCTCGGCGTTTGATGTGCCGCTGTCATATATGGGCTTTGTGTCGATGATAATATCAGGCGGTACTATTATTTCGGGACTTATGTCCGAGAGGATAACAAAGCGTTCTGGCACAAGGGCGGTAGTTGTAGTCAGCGTTTTGCTTACTGCTGTGGCTCTTTTCGGCTTTTCTACCGTAAGCAAGTTCTATCAGCTGTGCCTGTGGGGCATACCCTACGGTCTCGGCGCAGGTGCAATAGACGCCGCACTCAATAATTATGTTGCGCTCCACTACAGCTCACGGCATATGAGCTGGCTTCATTGCTTCTGGGGAGTAGGAACGATAGTCAGCCCTTACATAATGAGCTTTGCATTAAACTATGCAAGCTGGTCGGACGGCTACAGATGGGTATCGTTTATTCAGTTCGGTATAGTTGTTATCCTTGCGGTATCTTTGCCGCTGTGGAAAGTCAACAGCAAAAAACAGCAGTCGGGTGAGGAAGCAAAGAAAGTGCTCGGTATTAAAGGAGCGCTAAAAATAAAAGGTGTGCCGTTTTTGCTTATCGGCTTCTTTTCCTACTGTGCAGCCGAGTCAACTACAATGCTGTGGGCAAGCAGTTATCTTGAGGGTACGCAAGGTGTACTTAAAGATGAGGCGGCGGCGCTCGGCTCGCTGTTCTTTATAGGTATCACGGCAGGACGTTTCTTATCCGGTTTTATCTCCGACAGGCTCGGGGACAACAGAATGATACGCATAGGCATTGCTGTTGCATTATGCGGTGTTGCGCTTATTGCAGTACCGACTCTGCCTACTGCGGTTGCAGGCTTTGTTATAATCGGAATCGGCTGTGCGCCGGTTTATCCGTGTATAATTCACGCTACGCCCGATAATTTCGGTGCGGAGAACTCACAGGGAATAATAGGCATACAGATGGCGAGCGCTTATGTAGGCTCGACCTTTGTGCCGCCGCTGTTCGGCGTTATCGCAAACAATATCACTCTGTGGCTTATGCCGATGTTTTTGCTTTTCTTCTTTGTACTTCTGCTTGTGATGATTTCGGTTACGGAGAAGAAGTGCAGAGGCTGAGTATACATAAAACGGTAACTTTTTATATTTCTACTTGAAAATAAGACGGCACAATGGTATAATTATATATGGCAATACCGCACAATTACCGTCTTGCGACTTTGCCGTGCGCTTGCTTATTTTCTGCCATATTGCACAAGTTTCGCTTGACAGGCGCCAGCCTGCCTGCACTCAATTTGTACGATCTGACAAAAAATCTGCCGGCGCAATCACATGACAATAATTGTGCGGTATTACCATAGATTTTTTCGGCACGAAGTTGTTTTTCGGCTGACAGAAAATAAAGCGGTATTTGCCGCAGGAAAGGTAAAATCATATGTTAGACACAATGAAGGGACTTAAGCGCACGCACTATTGCGGCGAGGTTGAAGGAATCGGAAATACGGTGACTGTAGCCGGTTTTGTACAGAGAGTAAGAGATAAGGGAAGCCTTATGTTTGTCGATCTGCGTGACCGCACGGGTATAGTTCAGCTGGTATTTGACGATACTACCGAGCCTGCCGTATTTGAAAAGGCTAAGCAGATAAAGAGCGAATATGTTCTTATGGCGCAGGGACTTCTGCGTGAAAGAGAGAGCAAGAACAAGGATATAAAGACAGGCGACGTTGAGATACTCGTAACAGATCTTCGCATATTGTCTGCGGCACAGACTCCGCCCTTCGAGATAGTTAACGATACAAAGACAAACGAGGAGCTGAGACTTAGATACCGCTATCTCGACCTGCGCAGAAACAAGCTTCAGGAGAACCTGATAATGCGCCACAAGATAGCAAAGACCGCCCGTGAGTATTTCTATGATAACGGTTTCCTTGAGATAGAAACACCCATGATGATGAAGTCCACTCCCGAGGGCGCAAGAGACTATCTTGTTCCGTCAAGAGTACACGAGGGCAAGTTCTACGCTCTGCCGCAGTCCCCTCAGATATACAAGCAGCTGCTTATGATATCGGGCTTTGACCGCTATATCCAGCTTGCAAGATGCTTCAGAGATGAGGACCTGCGTGCCGACAGACAGCCCGAGTTTACGCAGATAGACCTTGAGATGTCCTTTATGGATGTTGACGAGATACTTGAGCTTACCGAAGGCTTTGTAAAAAAGCTGATGAAGGATGTGCTTGATGAAGATGTAACACTTCCTCTGCCAAGACTCACATATAAGGACGCTATGGAGCGTTACGGCTCGGATAAGCCCGATACACGCTTTGGAATGGAGATACAGGATCTGTCAGACACGGTAAAGGATACAGAATTCTCGGTTTTCTCTTCCGCAATAGCCGCAGGAGGAAGCGTAAGAGCGATAGTTGCGAAAAATTCCGCTTCTGTCCTTACAAGAAAAGAGATAGACAAGCTGACAGAGTTTGTTAAGGGTATAGGCGCAAAGGGACTTGCATATATCCGCTGGAACGATGACGCACCTAACTGCTCGTTTGCAAAGTTCCTTAAAGAGGGCGAGCTTGACGCAATACTTACCCGTCTTGGCTGTGAAAAGGGCGATGTAGTGCTGATAGTAGCGGATAAGAACAAGGTTACTCTGCCCGTACTCGGCGCACTTCGTCTTAAGGTAGGAAAGCAGATAGGTATAGTTCCCGACAGCGGTTATAACTTCTTATGGATAACCGAGTTCCCGTTCTTTGAGTGGGATGACGAGAGCGAAAGCTGGCTTGCTATGCACCATCCTTTCACAATGCCTATGGAAGAATGTCTTGAGTATCTTGATACCGATAAGGGCAAGGTAAGAGCAAAGGCATACGACCTTGTATTAAACGGTATTGAGCTGTGCAGCGGTTCTATCCGTATCACCGATCCCGAGCTTCAGGCGAGAATGTTCAGACTGCTCGGTCTTACCGATAAGGAGATAGAAGAGAAGTTCGGCTTCTTAGTTGACGCATATAAATATGCCGCACCTCCTCACGGCGGTCTCGGCATAGGTCTTGACAGACTTTCAATGCTGCTGTGCGGTGCAGATAGCCTGAGAGATGTAGTAGCCTTCCCGAAGGTAAAGGACGCAAGCGAGCTTATGTCACAGTGTCCTTCAACGGTTGATGAAAAACAGCTTGAAGAGCTGCATATAAAGACTGTAGTAAGCGAGAAGGAATAATTAAACAGATTAATAGGAACGGACAGTTATGCTGTCCGTTCTTTCAGACTGTCGATAAACCCACGCACCGCAAAAATGCAAGACTTATTTAGGTGTATGTGTTATTTTTTGGGATAGTTTGAAACTTAGTTTTGTGGAGCCGTTTTCGGCTCCACAAAAGCATTTTTGCTTACTTTGTCAAGAGTCACCTACCGTACCTTTGTACGCCGACGGTGACTCTTTCCTCGTCTGCGTGTGTTTCTCGCAGTCTAACAGTTTATCGAAAAAGTCTATTTTTTAATAAGTAGAGAAACTGAAGTGCTATACTAAAACTGGACACAAGGGGGTAGAAAAATAAAAAGGCAAGG
>CAMEKR010000089.1 GCA_945921515.1 uncultured Clostridia bacterium
GGATAATATTCCATTCTGTGCTTTACATGATAACGCCTTAATTCACGCTCTTTTTCCCTGTTTTCCTTGTCCATTTTTTACATCCTTTCAGTCGGTGAAAAGGTCTTTTCTTTTCTTGAAATACCGAAGGTTCAGTATCATCCAGAAAACCATAATCACCACCGCAAAGGCGGCAAAAAGAATATTCGACACATCGACGCTATATTCGGTATTAACGAATATAAAGTATCTGAACAGCTCGCCTGCCGCCGTGCTGACAGCGTTTACGCAGGAAGTGAAAACGATAAACAGCTTCAGCCGTTTGTATGACCTTGCAGTAAGCTCCGCCATTTCTCTGTAGGTTATGACGCAAAGTGCCACAACCGCCGCAAGCAGTACCGCCATAACAATATTGTATACATTGAACAGCGGCAGAACGGTAGCTACGACCTCGCCTTGCAACGCTTTTTTAACTTCGTCGCTGTTTGATGACACTACCGACATTATGCAGGAAATTACCGAACAACCCGATATTATTCCTTGAAGCACGATTATCACCGTTTTGAATATCTTCAGCCACAGAGTCGGCAGAGGGTACGAATATAAGCGGTGCTTTGCGCTTCTTATTCTTGCGCTTCGGTCTGCTTGCGTAATTGATTTTTTGCTTTTTGAATCAGACATCCCGTGTTAATATTCCTTTCAGAAAAACGCATTTTATCATTTAGCCAAGTGTATGCAGTCCGTTCTTACAAGGCACTTTCTGGGGCAGGCGTCAACGCAGGTGCCGCAGGAGGTACACTTGCCGTAATCGATAATTGCATGATTGTCCGATACTGCCACAGCGCCCGAGGGACACTTCTTCTCGCATATCTTACAGCCGATACAGCCGTTTGTGCAAACGGTTCTTGTGACCTTGCCGCTGTCCTTTGACGAACAGCGCAGAGCTACCGTGTCGGTTTCTTTTCTTAAGAATATCAGATGATTGGGGCAAGCAGAAACGCACTTGCCGCAGCCTCCGCACTTGGCAGGATCGACAACTGCGACTCCGTTTATTATGCTTATCGCTTCGTTATCGCATACAGCCACGCAGTCGCCGTATCCGTCACAGCCGAATCTGCACTCGCCCTTGCCGTTGTAGAACTTCTCAACGGCTGAGCAGGAAGGCGTACCTGTATAAGTGAATCTGTCCTTGGTGGCGTCTTTACAGCCGTTACAGCGCACATACGCTATCTCACGGACAAACTCTCCGCCCTCTTTTCCCATGATGGCGTTGAGCTTGTTCATAACCTCTGCTCCGCCCGGCTTACACAGATTGCAGGGTGCGCCGTCATGCGCTACTGCGGCGGCATATCCCGCACAGCCCGAATAGCCGCAGCCTCCGCAGTTAGCTCCGGGGAGCGCCTCGGTTATCTTAGCTTCCGTCTCGTCGGTTTCTACCGCAAGCACCTTTGACGCAATCAGCAGAAGTATGCCGGATACTGCTCCGAAACCGAGAAATATAAGTATAGGTATAATATATTCTGTCATCGTCTTTCCTTTCGCTTATCCGCCGAAGATACCGTCAACCACGCCGCCGAAGCCGATAAAGGCAAGCGACACTATCGAAGCCGCCATAAGCGTAATTGGTGCGCCTCTGAGCGCCTTGGGGATATCACAGCGTTCAAGTCTTGAACGGACTCCTGCAAATATCACCATTGCTATCATAAATCCGAGACCTGCGCCGAACGAGTTTATTACAGACTCGAGAAGATCGTACTCTTTAGTCAGATTGAGCAGAGTAACGCCGAGCACAGCGCAGTTTGTCGTGATAAGCGGAAGATATACGCCGAGCGACTTGTACAGCGGCGGCATATACTTTTTCAGCACCATTTCGACCAGCTGAACGAAAACCGCAATGACAAGTATGAACGCTATCGTGTTCATATATTCGATGTGAAGCGGTACAAGAATACCGTAGTATATCGGATAAGTAACTAGGCTTGCACATACCATTACGAAAGTAACGGCGGCACCCATTCCTATAGAGCTGTCAAGCTTTTTGGATACTCCGAGGAACGGACAGATACCGAGAAACTTTGAAAGCACAAAGTTTTCGGTAAGGATACCGGTCAGCAGTATTATCATGAGGTTTCTTGCAATTTCCATTACTGCTCACCTCCGTTATTTTCCGCTTTCTCGCAAGCGCCGGGACAGCCGTCTTTATTGGGACAGTTGTGACAGCCGATTTCTCTCGGCTTTTTCTTCATAATGCGGTTTACTGCCGCAATAACAACGCCCAGCACGAAAAATCCGCCTGCAGGGAGAATAAACAACGTCATAGGCTCTAAAAATTCGGGCATTATCGTAATGCCGAACCACTGTCCCGAGCCGAATATCTCACGCAGAGAGCCTACAAGCACAAGAGTCAGCGTGAAGCCGAGTCCCATTCCAAGTCCGTCAAGTATAGACGGAATGACCTTGTTCTTTGAAGCGAACATCTCTGCTCTGCCGAGAATGATACAGTTAACCGTAATTAAGCTCAGATACATACCGAGACTTGAATAGATATCGGGTAAAAATGCCTGTAGCATCAGGCTGACAAAGGTAACAAAGCCTGCGACGATAACGATATATGCAGGCAGTCTTACCGTATCGGGAATTATCTTCTTTAAAAGCGATATAACGATATTGGAGCATACAAGCACGAATGTCGTTGAAAGTCCCATTCCGACGCCGTTTGACGCCATTGTTGTTATTGCAAGGGTAGGACACATACCGAGCAGCATGACCATGCTCGGATTTTCTTTTATAAGTCCTTTGGTAAATTCCTTCATATAACTCATGCCGTCTGCACCTCCTTATTCATTGCCGAATACGCTTTTATTGCAAGGTTTACAGCCTTTGCCATACCCTTTGACGAAAGCGTTGAGCCGGTAACGCCCTGTACCTCGTTCTCGTTTTTAGGCTCGGTCTTTACTATCGTAATATCCGAAGAAGCTCCGACAAACCTACCGAGAAAAGCGTCGTCGTTTATCTTTGAGCCAAGACCCGGAGTTTCGCCCAGAGCGATGATGCTTATTCCGCTGACCTTGCCGTCTGCGCTTATCGCAATAACTGCGTCGATACCGTCTGCGGCGTAACCGTCAACTACCGTTTCAAAAAGGAAGGTGTTTTTTGTGTTGTTCTTTACTATCTTAACTATATCCTTGTATTCTTCGCCGTCAAGTCCTGCCGCCGCCTTATCTGTAACAAGCGCATAATCGCCCTCGCCGTCAGCCTTTACACAGCCTGCTCTCAGGTCGTCGGTAAGTACGCCCGACGTATCAACATAAGTAAGGTTATAAGTCACTATAAGCAGTGCGCAGATAAGCGTGCAGATAACAGCCAGCACAAGGATAGGTTTTATCTTTTTCAGTGCGCTCATTTCTTACCGCCTTTCTTCTCTTTTGCCGCTCCGAATGCCTTCGGTACTGTGAAGCGGTCGATAAGCGGAGAGAGGATATTCATAAGCAGTATCGAATAGGATACGCCCTCGGGCATACTGCCGAAGGTACGTATCAGAACGGTAACAAGTCCGCAGCCGATACCGAAAATTATTCTGCCCTTTGCGGTTATGGGAGTGGTCGCATAATCGGTAGCCATAAATATAGCGCCGAGCATAAGTCCGCCCGAAAGTATAGCCGCAACAGCGCCCTCAAGGCTTCCCGTTGTGAATATAGATAGCACAAATACAGTTCCGATAAAGCTTATAGGAGTCACGGGAGAAATAACACGGATAGCAACAAGGAACACTCCGCCGATAAGCAGAGCAAGAGCGCAGGTCTCACCGATACAGCCGCCCGTCGTTCCGAAGAACAGGTCGGAGAGCTGTGCAGGCGTTTCGCTTGCAAGCGGTGTGGAGGTAGTCACTATCTCGCCCGCATTTTTATAATAGAACGGCTCTGCCCATGTAGTCATATAAGAAGTGAACGAAAGCATAAGCACGATTCTACCCGTTATTGCAGGGTTTGCAAAGTTCTGTCCGAGCCCTCCGAAGAACTGCTTTACGATAACTATTGCTACAAAGCAGCCGATTATCGCCATATAGAACGGAAGCGTGACAGGCAAGTTGAATGCAAGCAACATACCCGTTACAACAGCGGATAAATCGCTTATCGTGTTGCTTCTTTTCATTATCTTTCTGCACACCCATTCGAAAATTACGCAGGAGGTACAGCATATCACGGTCATTATAAGCGCTCTCAGTCCGAATATCCACACGGAAGCTATCAGAGCAGGACACAGCGCAATAATTACGCTGAGCATTATCTTCTGAGTCGTAACGCCCGACTTTATGTGCGGCGACGGCTCTATTATCAGTTTTGACATATATTACCCTTACTTTCCTTTCTTGTTTGCCTGCTCACGCAAAAATGCCTTTGCAAGCTGGTTCTTTTCGGCAAGGTTGCGTTTTGCCGGGCAGACATAGCTGCAAGCTCCGCAGTTGACGCAAAGGTTTACCTTAAGCTTTTCAAGCTCTTTTGCGTCTCTTGCGTCAAATGCGTGTTCAAGCTCTGTCGGCAGAAGATTCATACTGCAGGCATTAACGCATCTTCCGCAGCGTATGCAGGCTGACGGCTCGTACACGGGGCTGTCTGCAAACATAAGCACTGCGTTGTTGGTTTTGGAAAGCGGATAGTCGGGATCGAATGCACACGCACCCATCATAGGTCCGCCGAGAATTATTCTGTCGGGGCGGTCGGAAAGCTCAGCGTAATACACGATCTCGCCAATTGACATTCCGACAGGCACAAGGAAGTTTGACGGCTTTTTCACGATATTGCCGTCTACGGTGATACGGCGGCGGACAAGCGGCATACCCGTCTTAATATACTGTGCGATAAATGCCGCAGTTGACGAGTTTACTACAATGCATCCGCTTGTAAGAGGAAGCGTTCCCTCTTTTACCACTCTGCCTGTTGTGCTGAAGATAAGCGTTTTCTCTGCGCCCTGCGGATAGCTCGATTTCAGCGCCTTTACGGTTATATTATCGTGTTTTTCGCACAGCTTTGTCATCTTTTCTATAGCAAGAGGCTTGTTTTTTTCAATACCTATGATACATTTCGGTATTGACAGGTATTTGAGCATAAGGAGTATTCCCTCAAGAATATCTTCGCCCTCCTCGATAAAACAACGGTAATCGGATGTTATGTAAGGCTCGCACTCAGCGCCGTTTATGATTAGATAATCCGGCTGTTTTTCTTTCGGATCGAAGCCGAGTTTAAGCGAAGTGGGAAAGCCTGCTCCGCCAAGTCCTATAGAACCGCTGGCTCTTACCGCCGCAAGAAACTGTTCTCTGTTTTCAACCTTGGGAGGCTTAACGCTGTCGCTTATCTGTTCAAGCCCGTCGTTTTCTATCACGACCGATTGCATATTTCTTCCCGAAATGTGAAGCACATCGATTATCCCGGTCACTTCGCCCGATATACTGCTGTGTACCGGTGCGGACATTGCCGCTTCACTGCTGCCGATAACATCGCCTATTTTCACCTTGTCTCCGACCTTCACAGTAGGAGTACACGGTGCGCCGAGGTGCTGTGCCATACTGATAACTACCTTTTCGGGCAGGGGCAGTGACACGGTACTGCTCTCGGCAGAAGCCTTGTGATGAGGCAGCTTTACCTGATGTAAAAGCATAAATTATACCCTCCGGATCATTTCCCATACAATAAAAATACTTAGTTTAATTTTACACCAATTATGACGGATAGTCAAGAAAAAACAGCGTTTTCCTTGCAATAATAGTAACTACAGCACAAAATGCCTTCATTAACGGCTCTTTTTTCCTTGACTTCTTATCTGTTATAATGTATGATTTAAACAGCACAAAATAGTATGAGAGGTACAAGCAATGATAAACACAATCGATATAAGCGGAAAATGGGAGCTGTTTTTCAGTAAAGAGCCTCAAAACGCTTTGCCCGATAACTACAGCGACAGTATTATTCTGCCCGATACGCTTTCTCACGCAGAAAAAACGCCTGTTTGCGAAAACAAGGAAGAAGGATATCTGACGGATACGCACTCTTTTTTGGGATATGCTTTTTTCAGGCGCAATATCACCGTTTGCGAAGATACGGCAGGACGCAGGGCGTTTCTTACGCTTGAGCGCACCAGAATAAGCACTCTTTATATAGACGGAAACAAAATAGGCACTTGTGACAGCCTTTGCGGTACGCACAGCTATGATATTTCTGAATATATGACGGCAGGAGTTCACGAGGCGGTTATCTGCGTTGCAAATGTCGGCTATAAGACGGGCGGCGGACATATGACAAGTCCCGACACGCAGACAAACTGGCTCGGAATAACCGGCAGAATGGCTATAGATATCTACCCCGACAGTTACATATCGGATGTGCGTATCACGGCAGAAGCTGACGGTAGGCTTTCGGTAAAGGGCAAAGTAAACCGCCGCACCGAATGTGATACAATAGATATGAGCGTGATATCTCCCGATGGAATAAGAGTACTTGCGGCTCAGATAACGGCAGATGAGGACTTATTTGAAGCAGAGTTTAAAATAAACGGCGCAAAGCTATGGGATGAGTTCGAGCAGAATATATATACGCTAAAGTTCGCATACGGCGAAGATACATACACCTCAAAGTTCGGCTTCGTTTCTTTCGCAAGTGAAGGCAGAAAACTGCTTGTAAACGGCTGTGAAAGCTTCCTCAGAGGAAAGCACGACGGTCTTATCTGGCCGCTGACAGGCTTTTCTCCGTGTGATGTAAAGGCGTGGAAGGACAGGCTGAAAACAGCAAAGAGCTACGGCATAAATCACTACCGTTTTCATACCTGCTGTCCTCCCGATGCGGCATTTACAGCGGCAGACGAGCTTGGCATATATATGGAACCCGAGCTTCCTTTCTGGGGTACGATAGCCGCAAAAGGCGAAGAGGGCTACAACGAGGAAGAACAGCAATATCTTATCAGCGAAGGAATACGCATAATAAAGGAGTTTTCACATCATCCGTCATTTGTAATGATGTCGCTTGGCAACGAGCTTTGGGGAAGCCGTGAAAGGCTCGGTGAGATAATAAATATCCTCCGCCGTGAAAATCACACGATATTCTTCACAAGCGGCTCGAACAACTTCCAGTTCTGGCCTGCCGAGATACCCGAAGAGGACTTTTTCACGGGCGTAAGGCTCTCCCGTGACAGACTTATAAGAGGCTCGTACGCTATGTGCGACGCACCTCTCGGTCACATACAGACGGACAAGCCCGGCACATCGCATAACTACGACGCGGCAATAAGGGGTGAAAGCGGCTCGGAAAACAGCGCAGGCGCTACAATGCAGATACAGTACGGAACGGGAGTAAAAACCGTAAAAGTAAACGCCGCAGACGGCAGTTATATTCCGCATAAGCCTGTTATCTCGCACGAAGTGGGACAGTATGACTTTTTCCCCGACTTTGACGAGGATAAGCTCTACACAGGCCCGCTGAAGCCGAGATATCTCGATATCTTCAGAGAAAGGCTGGAAGAAAAGAACCTTTTCTCTCAGTGGAGGGATATGTACGAGGCTGTCGGCGCACACTGCACGCAATGCTATAAGGACGAAACCGAAACAGCAATGCGCTCAGCCGAGCTTAGCGGTTTTCAGCTGCTCGATCTTCAGGACTTCAACGGTCAGGGTGTATCGCTTGTAGGAATACTGAACGCTCTGATGGAATCCAAAGGCTTTATCACACCTGAAAAATGGCGCAGCTTCTGTGATAGCTCGGTTGTTCTTGCCGAGTTTGACAGCTATGTCTGCTCTGCCGAGGACAAAACGGAGATAAAGTTTTTGATTTCCTCCTATGGCAAGAACAAAATAAAAAGCGGTACGCTCAGCTACTCAATAAAGAGCGAAGAAACGGATATTAGCGGCAGTATTGATTTTGAGAGCGGCGAAGAAAGAGTTAGCCGTATCGGCAAAATTACGGCAGATTTTTCCCATATTACAAAGGCACAGAAAGCAGAGCTTAATATAAGCGCTAAGGGACTTTGCAACAGCTACACGCTGTGGCTTTATCCAAATACCGACATTACAATAACAGCCGGCGGAATATATTCAGCCGATGATGAAGTATTGTTCGCAGACAGCGTAAATCAGGCAAAAGAGCTTATCGCAAAAGGCAAAAAGGCAATGGTAATTACCGGCGGTGAAAACTCCATTGAAAACGCTTATTGCGCAGACTTCTGGAATTATCATATGTTCCGTGTTATCTCCGAAAGTATGAACAAGCCAGTTGCCGCAGGCACTATGGGGCTTCTTATAGATAAGGACGATGCGCTTCTGTCCGACTTCCCTTGTGAAAAATACACTACGCCGCAATGGTATGCAGCCGTAACGCACAGCAGAGCCGATATACTTGACGACTGCCCCGATATAATTCCGATAGTTCAGGTGGTGGACAACAACGAGCGCTGTCACCGTCTGGGTATGCTGTACAGAAAAGACGGCGTACTTCATTGCAGTATAAAGCTTTATGAAGCCGCTTCATCGCCCGAAATAAAACAGCTGGTGAAGAGCATAATGAATAACATATAAAATGAGCCTGAGAGAAA
>CAMEKR010000090.1 GCA_945921515.1 uncultured Clostridia bacterium
CGGCACGACCTATATTCTCAATACAAACACCAAAAAGATACATTATTCATACTGTTCATCGGTCAAAACCATGAAATAATCCAATAAATCCTATACGGAGGATTACGACGGCGCTATTGCCGCAGGATATGTTCCTTGCAAAAGGTGTAATCCGTAGGCACTTGAAAAAATCACTCCGGACTGTTTACAGACCTCAGATACACCGCAAGAAGCTCAAGCGCTGTTTCTTTTTGGCGGTCGGTGCATTTATCAAGCTCGGCAAGCAATTCGGACTGCTTTGCTATAAGATTGGGGTTTTCCTCGGTCAGAACGGCGCCCGGTGTTATATTCAGCGCTTCGCATATTTTGAGGACGGTTTCTATTCGCATATTAACCGTCCCTCTTTCTATATCGGCATAGGTTCTATCGGACAGGTTTGCCTTTTCTGCTACTTCATATTGTGTAAGTCCTGCCTTTTTTCGTATTGCAAGCAGTTTGTTACCTATAGTTCTGAAATCAAAAATAAGCATATAAGTTCCTCCTATTCTATGTATATATGAATTATACTTCCTATTTTGCTTGACAAATAGGAAGTATAGTAGTATAATCATATGAAGAATAGTTCCTATTCAAACATACTATAGTTCTTAGGAGGAAAAAATTATGAAAAATATCAAGTCGCTTTATCCTTTAATCATTGCTGTTGTCGGCGCATTAATGCTGATAATAACATTCTTTCTTCCCTTTGCTTCGGCTAAAGGGGACTACAGAGAGGCATTGCTGAAAAATCCCGATGAGGTTTTTTTGCAGGAAGCTGATATGAAAAGCGGCGACGCTGTCGATATCTCGCTTTTGGAATTTATCAAGATAGATGCGGCGGCAGGAACATCGCAAGGCGCTACTTTAGTGAATATGATTGTCATTATAGCTTACGGTGTCTTTGCTGTACTTACTTTATTGTTTTCGATTTTAAGAAAACCGATAGCGATAATAATCTTCGATATTATTTCCCTTGTCGTAATGCTTATCCTTAAATTTGACTTTGAAGACAGAGGAGTTGTACCGAGCAACTTATATGATTTGGGTATCGCACAAGTTATCTGCTTTATCGGCATAGCAATTGCGGCTGTCGGAGCTGTAATTATGCTGGTAACGAAAATCATTGATAAGAAAAACGCCGCAGTTACACAGTAAGTACATTTCAAGGAGAGATCATGATGAAAATAAGAAGAATTATAGCCATTCTTTGCACAGCGGCAATGCTGATATCGGTTACTGCCTGCGGAGGCAAAGAGACTGGCAGCAAGCCCTCGGATGAAAAATCAAGCGTTTCATCCGAGCCTACAGTAAGCGAAGAAGCGTCATCCGAGGATTCAAGCGTAGCCGAAGAATCAAAGGAAAGTGATGAATCGTCAGAAAGCAATGAATCGTCAGAAAACGAATCCATTGATGAGGAGATTTCGTCCGAAGGCGAGAATACTCCCGACGAAGCAGAGAGCGTAACATCCGAAGAGACCGAAGCTCCTGCAGAAAATCTCGTTGACGGAATGCGACCGGAGTTCAAGGAAGCAATCGACAGCTATGAAGCCTTCTTTGATGAATACTGCGAATTTATGAAGAAGTATAACGAATCACCCGATGATTTGACCTTGCTCACACAGTATGCGGAGTATATTGCACAATATACCGATACTATGAGCAAGATGGAAGCGCTTGACGACGGCGAAATGAACGACGCTGAAACTAAATATTATATTGAAGTAACAAGCAGAATAAATCAAAAACTGCTCGAAATCGCATTATAAAAAATGCTCCCTATCGTTTTCGATAGGGAGTCAGCTTGTCGAAAAAGTCTATTTTTTTAATAAGTAAAGCAATTTCTCTATCCCTAACCCCAAACCCCTTCCCCTCGGGAAGGGGCTTATTATCGGGGGCTGCCGCCCCTGCGACCTTGCTTGGGGCTTCGCCCCAAACCCCATTTTATCTTTACAAAGAGGTTTATCGACAGTCTGGCTCCCTATCTTTTTCGATAGGGAGTATTATTATACAAAAATCCCGTACCTGAAATCAGATACGGGATTTTTCATACATTAAATTATATACTTTTGGGGCTTACTTTCTCTTTCTTCTGCAAACCTTTGTACCAATAATTCCTGCGGCACTAACGCATAACAGCGCACCTAAAGCCGCAAAATTGCCGTTAACGCCGGTATCGGGGTTGCCGGGCTTTTCGGTAGGATCGGTGCTTTCGCCGGGGTTAACAGGCTCGCCGGGGTCTTCGGTTGCGCCGGGATCTATCGCTTCGCCCGAATTATTGCCGATAGCAATAGCGTAGGCTGAGAAAGAGTCTGTCTTGAACGAAATGGTGTTAGTTTCCGGATCGTAGGAATCAACCGAAATCGTCTCGTATGTATCACCGTCGTGCACATTGTGAAGAATTACAATGTCAGAGAGGTCTTCTACACCCTCAAGCTGGGAATCGGTAAGCTGTATACGGATAGTAGCCTTATCACTAAGCGTATCTATCGCATTTTCCCATACATCATCGGGGTCGTCAACACCTTTGTAGAATACATTGTACAAATCTATATTCAGATAGTCTGTAACAGTATAGCCCGAGGGGGTTACGGAATCGAATCCTGTTTCCTTGTCCTCGCTAAGCGTTGCGTCGCTGATTTCAAGCTGTGCCGAGCCGCCTTCAAGACCGCCGCCAAGCTCTATATTTCCTTCGGTTACCGCCTCTGAGGTGCTTATAACTCTGTCCGCAACAGGTGTGAAATGTGCGCCGAGATGGAAGTTGCCGGGCTTTATCTCAAAGGTGAAGACCGACTGCTCGTCACCTGTTCCGAAGTTACCGCCGTTTACACCAAAGCTGGTCAGCTGATAACCGTAATCGGGTACAAGCTTAACCGTTACAATTGTTCCTACAGGCAATACTGCGTCGCCGCCGTTCTCCGACTGGCTCCAGCCCATACCTGTGCTGTAATCGGGATTATAATCCTCGCCCTTGTAGGTAGCACTGAGCAGTTCCATGCGTCCGTTGTCTATATAATCGTCGCTCTGGCTGTTTTCTTCCAAATATGTCCAAAGGAAGTTGCCTACCACCATGTAGTCGGAGTCTGTTTCATCCAATGCCTTTTGCGTAGCTTCTATCACATAGCTGTCAGAATAAGGAACAGTGATCTTAAACTCATTAATCTGTCCTTTGCAGGCATCAAGAAGAGCTTCTTTTCCTTCTTCTGTATCGGGTGTCGGGAGCAGGTCGATATATTCCTCTCCGTTTACCTTAAAGCTTGTATAGCGCATATTGATAAAGCAGCATATATAGAAATCAACATTTGCGTCGTTGCTGTCGTGGGTGTATTTCGCAGTATCGGACACATTATCGCCGCCTGCTACATTGAACATTTTTGAATCGTTTATGTAGAAATCGGCATCTCCGCTAATGGCAAGATCTGAGATTACCTCATCTCCTTCATAGCCGGGATGAGCGGGGTTCTCGGGATCGGGGTTCTCGGGATCGGGATTCTCGGGATCGGGATTCTTTGATCCAAAGCCGAACTCTAATTCAAAACTGCTCTCGGACACAGAGCTGTCGCCGGCAAGCTCTGACAGGTTAAAGGTGTAGCCTTGTTCTGAAACAAACTCGGCAACATTTTCGGTTGTACTGCTAAACGCTTCGCCGCCGTTAACGCTGAGTTTTACGCCACGCACAGTGTCAAGCTCGTAGCCATCGTTTACAACCAGTCTGATTGTGATAGATGTTGCACTGCCAAGCGTGATGGGGTTATACTGATTACCTTCCTCGCTGACTTTGATAAAGTCGCCTGTATTATCCAGCTTGTAGTACACGCTTCCGCCTATAATTGCCTCATTCATGCAAGTAAAGCGCATTTCGCCGGGATCGCTCGGTGCAGGTCCTATCGGATCAGGATCGTCGCTTTTAACTCCAAAGCCGAACTCTAATTCAAAACTGCTCTCGGATACAGAGCTGTCGCCGGCAAGCTCTGACAGGTTAAAGGTGTAGCCTTGTTCTGAAACAAACTCGGCAACATTTTCGGTTGTACTGCTAAACGCTTCGCCGCCGTTAACGCTGAGCTTGACGCCACGCACAGTATCAAGCTCGTAGCCGTCGTTTACAGCCATTCTGATTGTGATAAATGTTGCACTGCCAAGCGTGATGGGATTATACTGATTGCCTTCCTCGCTGGCTTTGATAAAGTCGCCTGTATTATCAAGCTTGTAGTACACGCTTCCGCCTGTGATTGCCTCGTTCATGCAAGCAAAGCGCATTTCGCCGGGGTTGCTCGGCGAAGGCGGAACAAAGTTGTCCTCAGCAAAAACAAAGGTAGGCATCAGGGATACCAACATACATATCGCCAAGAATAGTGATAGTATTTTTTTCTTGATCATAATTTCGTACCTCCGTACTTTTCAACATTTTTCTATATTTTAAATCTAATTACGACACTTTTTCAATATCCCTAAAGGATAGATATGCAAGAAACGGCAAAACAATAGGGGTAGTTTTGGGGTAGTAAGCCCTACACCGCTATACTACCCAAAAAATTTCTATTGAAAATCTCCTTGTTGTGCTGTAAAATAAGGTTATACCCAAAAGCGAGGAGCCACACCTAATGAAACCTACAGCAAACCCGGATACATTTATAAAAACACATACTACCCTTAAAACTAACCTGCAGTGTAGTGTAATTATTGCGCTATGCTTCCTATGGACTTCGACCGGATATCTCTCCTGGATGTATCACTTGCTGGATATTACCGAAGCTTCAAGCGTTGACTGGCTCACGGAGGTTGTCGGCTATTTGTTTCAGGCGGCAGGTATACTGATATTCGGGCTGCTTGTTAAACGAAAAGCAGCATTTCTTGAAAAGAAGTCGGCATTTGTAGCCGCAATAGCGGCGGATTTTGTATTTATTATACCGTCTGTTTTGATAAACGATCTTACAGCGACGCTGGTTTTCGGATATCTTATGAATCTGTTGCACGGCATAGTAGCAGGATTCTACCTTTCCTTGCTCGCAACGCAGGTAGAGCAGAAATATCGTTCTGTCGTTTTTGGCGGTGCATACGCCGCATCCAGCATCGCCTCATGGCTATTATCCCTGCTTAACAGCTCAAATCTTCTGAAATCGGGCTATTCCCTTATCATATACGGCATATTTGTCTGCATTACTATCGGGCTGATAATCGCACGCAAAGAAACTGTCCCTACGGAAAGCGTTTCGTTTACGGGTAAAAGCATTTCCGCAGGTACGATTGCTTTAGCAGGGCTGACCGTAGCTCTGGTGAGCCTTACACGAGGAATAGGCTTCTTCTTCCCTATGGCAGATATTTCATCGGGAATCAGCCTTGAGTTTTCAAGAGCCTTCTATGCAATAGGGCTTATCCTTGCCGGAATTGTAGGGGACAGAAGCAGAAAGTACGGAGCCGTCAGCTGTCTTGCGGCATTGTTTTTCCCCTTTGCAATGATAGCTTTATCAAGCGAGGTCGGCATCAGCGTGGTTTTGTGGATTCTTGGATATTGCTTGTTTGGATTCCTTTCTGTTTTTCGTGTGGTATTATTTTCGGATATCGCCCGTACAAACAGCAATTTGCTGTATGTCGCAGGATTCGGCTTGATGTTCGGCAGAGTAGGCGACGCAGTCGGCAATCTGACAGGCATTATGCTAAACGGTCAGACGGTTTTGCTTGTAGCTATCAGCGCTGTATGCTTTGTCGCAACTTTTATCATCTTCTTCCTGCTGTACAACAAGCTGTATATGCCTGTGACTCAGCCACAGCAGACTAAAGAAGAACGGCTGAGTGCATTTATCCAAAAGCACGAAATTTCCTCACGGGAAACCGAAGTTCTTAATCTTATTATAGAAGGCGCTTCCAACGGCGAAATATCCGCTAAATTGTTCATATCCGAAAACACGGTCAAATTCCATGTCCGCAACATCTTAAAAAAGACCGGCTGTGCAAACCGCACAGAGCTGCTTGCCGCATTAAATCAGCAGTAACAGAAAATTGTTATTTGATTCGGCAATTCTGTCGTAAAACACTTATAATATAACTGCCCTCCCCGTTATACGCTTTCACACTTGCGAGGAGGGCAAAAAAATGCCGAATATATCGCATATATATTGACAAATATGAAACGATGTGGTATCATTTATCTGTAGTTGTTATCATGATGACTACGCAACCAAAACCGTAATTTAAGAAATGGAGAGAAATTATGAGAAAACTCAGAATTTTATCAGCTGTATTAGCAATGGTAATGGCAATTACCGTATCTTTCGTACTCACAGGTTGCCAGGGCAAGAGCGACGCAGGTCGTTATGATGTTTATTCCATGACAGAAAACGGCGAAACCCGTACTGTAGATCAGTTAAAGGAACTGTATGAAGGAATGGGCCTTGATTTCCCCGATATGTATCTTCAGCTGAATGCAGACGGAACAGGCGAACTCGTTTTAGGCGATGACGATTCCAACAAGGTAGAATGGAAGCCCGGCGTTATAATTGCTAACGGCGAAGAAGCAAAATATACCATCGACGGCGACAAGCTTTCTATGGAAAAAGACGGTAAGAAGCTTGTATTTAAAAAGGCTTAACGGTTTTTAATTACAACAAAAGAGAATCGTATAAATTATGAGAAGCTGTTGCGGATTACACCGCAGCAGCTTCTTTTCATTTGCTATTAATTTTTCCTCTCTACATAAATCCTGCTTGTCACTTGTTATCCGCATTCTTTATTTCAATCAGTTTTTCGTATACCGAATCGGCATTTTTGGTAAGGCGTTTTATAGTAAGGTCGGAAGAAATCTTATTGTTAGCGGCATTAAGATGTTTATCCGACGCCTGAAGAGCTTCTTTGATTTTCGTTAGCTGCGCTATAGCCTTATCTATTCCTTCAACCGCTTCTTTATGCTTCTTTGTGGCATTCTCATATGTATACAGGAAGCTGTTCTTGAAGGTTTCCAGGTTGCTTTCAAAGGTTGTGAGATCTGCCTGTTGATTCTGAACTATCATCAGCTGTTTTCTGTATTCCAGCGAATTCAGCGCAGCATTTCTCAGCAGCGTGATAAGCGGAATAAAGAACTGCGGACGAATTACATACATCTTGGGATACCTATATGAAACATCTACAATTCCGTTATTATATAATTCGTTGTCGGATTCGAGCATTGAAACAAGAACTGCATATTCGCATTTTTTCTCATTTCTGTCTTTATCCAGCTCCTTGAAAAAGTCCTCGTTCTTATGCTTGGTAGCGGTTGTATCGGATTCATTTTTCATCTCAAACATAATAGAAATGTACTCTGTGCCGTCATCCGAAAAATCTTTATAGATAAAGTCGCCCTTACTGCCCGACGAGGAGTCGTTGTCCTTTTCAAAATATGCATTCGGGAATGCTGTCATCCTGAACTGGTTGAACTGGATACTGCAATGCTGTTCAAGAGTTTCGCCTACCATCTTAGTTGAAAGGCGCTGCTTGAAGTCCTTATATTTTTCTATCTGCTCATCCTTCATTTTGAGCTGTTCTTCATAGTTGCTCTTGATTATCTGCTCGCTTGCTTTTCGCTCGCTCTCTTTTAACTCTATTGTAGAATTTAAAGTCTGTATCTCGGCATTCTTGCTTGCTATCTCGCTGTCCTTTTTCTGCTCCAACTGCGAAATGGCAAGCTGTTTTTCGGTTTCCTTACTGTTTATCAGGGATTTTAATTCGATGATTTCCTGATTCTTCTTGCTGATTTCATCATCTTTATTCTTTACCGCATTGTTAACGGCAATTTCTTTTTCGCTTTCGGCGGATTTTATCCGCGATCTCAAGTCGGATATCTCGTTATCCTTTTCGGTTACCGCCTGAGTAACCGCAAGCTGTTTTTCCGTAGATTTATTCTCGATCTCGGTTTGCAGTCTTGCGATTTCCTCATTTTTCTTATTTATTTCCTCATTCTTGCCCTTAACAGCCAGATTTACTGCAATTTCTTTTTCGCTTTCGGCGGTTTTTATCTGCGATTTTAAGTCGGATATCTCGTTATCCTTTTCCGTTACCGCCTGAGTAACCGCAAGCTGTTTTTCCGTCTGCGCCTTTTCAAGCTGTGACTTCAGGCTTTCGATGAGCTTGTCCTTTTCGGCAATATCCGCCTGATGCTTCATCCTGATATCCTGTTTATCAAGGTCATATGAAGCTTTTTGCTTATCGGATTGGGCTTGCAGCTTTTCGTGTATCTCTTTATCAAATTCCGCCGTTCTTACCTGAGCGATAAGCTTTGCATAATCGCTTTCGTCAATGGTGAACGCCTTATTGCAGTGAGGGCAGATAATTTCGCTCATAATAAAACTCCTTTGCTATAAAAACTAAGCTATGAATTATTTCCAAAAACCCGATTGGTTTCTGTTATATAGATTAGCGTGCTTATGTCATTGCAGAATATTTTCATATTCTTTATTTATTATACACCGACAGCAAGATAAATTCAACCTGTTATTGCCGTATCGTCA
>CAMEKR010000091.1 GCA_945921515.1 uncultured Clostridia bacterium
GGACCGTCTATAGCAACTGCAATACTCATGTTATTCTCTCCAAATTACATATACGTTTATTATACCATAGTTTTTGCGCAATTGCAACAGGAATAATGTGAAATTTTGGCGAAAGGCGGCGAGGCGGAGAGTCGCCGCCACCCAATTCCGCCTTTGGATAAGTAGTATATTTGCGTAGGAATCGAAACGGCGGGCGCCGAGTCGGCGCTGACAATTCCGCCTTTGGATATGCAGTGCGTAGCGGAGGTTTGCGTGACGGCGGGCGCCGAGTCGGCGCTGACAATTCCGCCTTTGGATAAGCAGTATATTTACGCAGGAATCGAAACGGCGTGATTAACGATAGCTTTAGTGGGAGCAGAATTGAAAGTTTAGCAAACATTTTAAAAGTACACGACAATCGCAAAAAGTCGGAAAAGAAAAAGCGGTACTGAAACAGCACCGCCGATACACTTATTCTATGCAAACATCGAGGGCAAGCACAATAACCGCAAAATCCGATAGCGAGAGCGTAGCTTGTTCTGACATACTTAGGTACAATCTATCCCCATTTAAAAGTTATTTTCTATTTTGCTTACCCTTTATATAAAAAGTTGTTTGCTTAATTAAACAACTTGTAATCTTTTAGTGGTTGAATATGAAGACATACGCTGTATCTACATTACAGTTGTAGATTTCATCGTCCTCGTAGTCTTGCCAACCACAGTATTCATAATATTTGAGCATATCTTTTCCCGTAGTAATAGTGATTTTAAAGGTTTCCCAATCAGGAAAAGTATGGTTTATAGCACTATCAACACTTTTTTCTAAGTAACCGATAAACCATTCAATATTAAGCTGTTTATCGTGACTATAGTAAAGAGGTCTGCTCTTAAGTCCGTTAGCCCAAACCTTACCTGCGATGTCATATCCCCCCCAACCGCCGAAAGACCACTCGCCCAAACTTTCATCAAAGTGCGTAACTTCCGTAGGAAAATCGCAACCGTAATACCCCTTACTTTCTGCGTATTCCTTTACGGTGTTAAGCACATACCATACATCGTCTTCTGTCCAAGCTTCAGGCTCAACATTAGTGTAGTCAGGTCTTTGTGGATACTGGTAGTTGGTAGTTGTAGTAGCCGTTGTTGTGGTTGTAGTCTGTATAACCACCTTGCTGTCGCTCAGGTAGTCGCCGTGAATAAAAGTACCGTCCTTGAGCTTAAAGTAACCCGTGTCAGTCTTTGCTACAACAGTAACCTTGTCGTTTACATTGTAAACAGCTACCGTCTCAGCACCGAGTACAGCCTTCTTTCTGCTGTAACAACTTGTATTTACATACTTTGTGGCGTTGCTTATCTTTGTTTCCGTCCAAGCAGGAACAGGTTTTGCAGTAGTAGTAGCTACCGTAGTCGTTGCCACCGCTGTAGTTGTTACCGTAGTTGTTTCTGCTACCGTAGTAGTTGCCACTGTAGTTTCTTCGGTAGGCGGTTTAACTGATGTCTCGACGGGTGTAGTGGACTCTACAGGCTTCGGCGTACTCTCTTTGCTTGTAGCAGAGGGAGTCGTTTCAGAAGTTGCAAGAGTTGTAACAGTAGTAGTTACCGCACTTGTACCACCACTATCGGACGATGTACCAGTCTTGCCGCTATCGCCTTCTGTACAGCCACACGCAAAAACTACTATGACTGCAAGGATAGTAGCAACAAGTTCTTTACGAGTCTTTTTCATACATATCTCTCCTTTCTATTGCTTATCCCACTTCCTATCCAGTGGATTGGAAGTATAATCTCAGTTTATTCCCATCAATTCGCTGAGTTTTACAGAAGCAGACTCAAAATCCCCAAAATAAGTTATTTCCCAATAAGGCTTCATTCTGTCATTGTAGTCTGTTTCCACTATATGATAAATGCAACAATCGCAAATATCCGAACCAAATAAGGATTCTTCTGCGTCGCATTCGCAACACGAATCTTCCTGATAGAAATTGCAACATTCCGTGCAATTCTTTTCGATTTTATACGCTGTCATTTGGACACCCTTTTATGTTACCTATAAATCGTATTGTTGAAAAATGTATCGTTTCCCTTTGTCCATCTGCATTATAACATACATATAAGAAATGTCAATATATTTTGGAAGCGGTTTGAAAAAATATTTCGGCTTGTTATATAGGTGAGTAAGTGGTAATAGCTTTCGCAGTTTTGGCTCGGGCATTTTATTTGACAGTTTACCCGTTATTGTTTGCGCACCTATAGATCTGATAATTATTCTTGCATCGGGCTGCATAACCGCTTTGATATTTGCTCTGCTAAGCAAAAGCAAGGTTAGTGCCGAAAACAACCGATAGCCCGAAAAGAAGCATTAGCCTCTCATCTTGAAAAAATCCTCTTTCAATGAAATTCGTTCCTGACGGAACGAGTGAAATATTGCTACGCAATATGAAATACGCTTTGCGTATGAAATATGCTCCGCATATGAAGGAATGAATTTTATTTCATCCGATTCAAATCCAACATAGCGTTCATAATAATTTTCTCTCAAATCCTATTGACAAGTTCAGACTATTGTGATAGTATAGACTATAGCGGTAGTCCAAAGGAGGGATTCGAATGAAAGAAAAGCTTTTTGACAGCGAAGCAAAGGTAATGCAAATTATATGGGAGAAAAGTCCGATTTCCGCAAAAGAAATCAGTTTAATTGCCGCCGGGACGATCGGATGGAACAAAAACACCACCTATACAGTCATAAAAAAACTTGAAGCAAAAGGATTTATTCGGCGTGAAGATCCCGGCTTTATTTGCATTCCTCTTGTATCACAAAATCAAATGCAAAAGGCAGAAGCCGCTTGTCTTATAAAGAAAGTGTTTGGCGGCTCCCGTAAAGCCTTATTTTCCGCTTTGCTTGAAGATGAGCCTTTGTCCGAAGATGAGATAAATGAATTGCGTAAGCTGATTGATAATAGGTAACGATTATGCTGCAGGAAATATTCTATTGGATATTCAATATGAGCATAACTGCCGCCGTAACCGGTGTGCTTGTTCTGCTCGTCAGACAGATAAAAAAGATTCCCAGAAGGCTGTCCGTTTTTCTTTGGCTGATTCCTTTTTTGAGAATGACGATTCCTTTTGGATTAAACAGTCCCTATAGTCTGATGTCATTATTATCCAAAATCACCACAAAAACTATCATTGTGTATCAGCCGACCGAAGATTTAGCTTTTTCGATGACGAATAGTGTTATGGCTGCAGAAACATATTTCCCGATAACCTATAAAGTAAACATCCTCGAAGATATATTCGCTGTAGCTTCGGTGGTATGGATAATTGTTTTGCTATCCATTCTTCTAATGCTGGCTGTAACCTATTTTACCGCAATTTATGAAATCAAAGATTCAGCACACTTGAAAGATAATATTTATCTCTCGGAGAAGATTGTATCACCTGCGGTTTATGGCATTATTAAGCCGAAAATTATTTTGCCTGCATCTTATAAAGATAAAGATGCCGATCTTGTTATTCTGCACGAAAACACACATATTCGCAGTCTTGATAACCTATGGAGAATAATAGCGTTTGTAATCGCTGCAGTGCATTGGTTCAATCCGCTTTGCTGGCTGTTCTTAAAGATATTTCTTGCGGATCTTGAGTTGTCCTGCGATGAGCGTGTCCTTGCAAAACTGGGCGCCGATCGTGCAAAAGAATATGCATCATCATTGCTGGAAAGCAGACAAGGAGCAACCGTATTCGTTTCAGCTTTCGGCGGTGCAAAAATACGCACACGAATTAAAAATATACTGTCCTTTAAGAAACTGACTTGGTTTTCGTTCATGGTATTCGTTGCATTGATAAGCGTAATTTTCTATGTACTGCTGACAAATGCAGGATGAAAGGAGTATGAATATGAAATACAAATCGTTTAATCTTTATTATCTGCTGTCTTGCGTCGGTGTTCTTATTGCTTCGTATTACCCTTTGTCAATGGGTGTGCGGGTAATTACCGATATGATTGTTAATGGGAATGTAATGAAAGAAGACTATCCTAAATACATTATCCCCTACACTCCGATAAGCATAGCTGTCATTGTCGGCGTTCTCTTAATGCCTTTGTGTATCAAGCTATTTAAGAAGTTTGCCCTTGCTATCGGCGCTTGCTTTTCAACAGCCGTTTTCTTTGTTGCCGAATTGCTGTTTGAGCAAAAAGTTGTTGTATCAACAGCCGAAACGGTTACAAAGCTTGAAGATTGGCAGATGTTTATGTGTTATATCCCACCTGAGAGCTTTGGCGAAACAGTTACTACATACAAAACACAGACAGCAGTCGATATCTTGATGGGAGAGTATGAACCTGCGTTCAAGCTGCATTTTTACATTATTTCCGTCGTTTTGATAATTACCCTTCTGAACTGCTTTTACGGCTTCGGACAAATGATTAAGAGCGGCGAAAAGAAGCGTCTTAAATCTCTGATTTTGCAATCGGTTTGTTCTCTAACATTCCTTGGACTCTGTATTCTCGCTTGCTTTACGGCATTTTGGAGAGACGGCAGCATTCAAGTGTCTGCCTTATCGGCAATATTGATGTCTGCGTTCTTTATAGTTTTAGGTGTAACTGTCGGTGTATTTGTCGGCTCTTTCCTTTTGGGAAAACATAAGCTCGTTTCGGTTTGGATTCCGTCGATTGTTGCCTCTGCGTTCACTTTGCTTATGTACATAGGTGAAATGATTCTGCTGAACGGACATTTGTACAGCTTTGGCTCAGGCATTTTATTTGACAGCTTGCCAGTTATTGTTTGCGCACCTATAGATCTGATAATTATTCTTGCATCGGGCTGCATAACCGCTTTGATATCTACCCTGCTAAGCAAAAGCAAGGTCAGTGCCGAAAACAACCGATAGCCCGAAAAGAATCGTTAGCCGCTCATCTTGAAAAAATCCTCATTCGGCGGTATAATAATATTATCATCACACGAAAGGACAGGGACTAAGCGCCCGTAGAAATATGGAAGAATACGAAATAGCGATAATCGGTTCGGGACCTGCAGGAATATCTGCGGCAATCAATGCGAAAGTGCGAAAAAAATCGTTTATACTTTTCGGCAACAAGTCGCTCAGCGAAAAGGTCAGATGTTCGCACCTGATACAAAACTACCCCGGCTTCCCCGATATAAGCGGCAGGGAGCTTAACGAAAAGCTGGCAGAGCATATGCGCCGTATGAATATTTCCGTTGCCGAAGAACGCATAAACGGTATATATGATATCGGCGGTTACTTCATGCTTCTAGCAGGGGAGAATGAATACAAAGCAGATACGGTCATAATCGCTACCGGCGCACGCACGGTAAAGGAACTCCCGGGCGAAAGAGAGCTTCTCGGCAAAGGCGTCAGCTACTGCGCCACCTGTGACGGCAACTTTTACAAAGGCAAAACCATAGCGGTCATCTGCGACTATAAAGAAGCTGAAGAAGAAGTCGATTTTCTCGCAGGGCTTGCCGAAAAGGTTTACTTCAGCCCGTCATATAAAACCGATTTCAGTCGAAACAATGTCGTGACTCTCAGCTCGCCTGTTGTGAGCGTAAAGGGAGAAAAGCACGCCGACGCCGTTTCGCTTAAAGACGGCTCGGAAATTGCCGTTGACGGTGTATTTTTCCTCAGGCAGTCGGTATCTGCCGATGTTTTACTGAACGGTCTTGAAATGGATAACGGCAGTATAGCGGTCGGCAGGGATATGTCAACAAGCGTAAAAGGCTGTTTTGCGGCAGGTGACTGCACCGGCGCACCTTATCAGATAGCAAAGGCGATAGGTGAGGGTAATACGGCACTTCACAGCGCAATCAGATATCTTGCAGGTAAAAAAGCTCAAACTGAGTAAATTTTGAGGAAATTAAAGGAGGCAAAACTGTGAATTCGGGCAGGAAAAGCAATAATATTAAGAAAATCGCAATTCCAGTAATAATTGCGGCGGTGCTTATTATCGGCGCAGTAATTGCGGTAATAGCTTTATCTTCGGCATCAAAGGACAGCTACCGTGTAATTAAGGTAAACAGCTTTGAAGGCAAAGTAACAGTACAGCGAAGCGACAAAGGCGTTATTGACGCATTCGGCGGTATGCAGCTGATATCGCAGGATAATGTGCAGGTCGGACAAGAATCCTTCCTTGAGCTTTTAGCCGACAGCGACAAGCACATAGCCGCAGAAGAAAACACGGGCTTTGTGCTGAAATCGTCGGGCACAAGCGACAGCGGCAACATTACTATTGAGCTGTTGTACGGAAAAGCTCTGTTTACTATCGACAATAAGTTAAACGAAAATTCCTCCTTCAAAGTAACCACTCCAAACGCCGTTATGAGCGTGCGGGGCACTCGCTTTTCCGTGTGGTATGATATAACTACAGGGCAGACCGTGATAGAGGTGTTTGAAGGAACTGTAGAGGCTGAATATTCGGGAAAAACAGAACTAATCGAACAAGGCGGACAGCTTATAATAGACAATAGTGCAAGTGATATCCCGACATCAAGCGTAAACAGCGAAGAGATTTCTTTGGCGGACACGGAAAGATACGAGATACAGATGATATTCTCCCGGTATTATACACCTACAGCCGAATACAAGACAGCCGCACCGTTAGAGTATAATCTTTACATCGGCTCCGAACCGAATGAATCCGCCTCTATAGTAACCACCGATATGCCGCAGGAGCTTACAAAACTGCAGGCAAACACCTTGCAGATCGGGGAAGAAGTGATAGAGCCTGTGATGGAAAAGGTAAACGCCTATGCCGAAGCTCACGCAGAAGAAATACTTATCCAATACAAAAACGGCGTCTTCGATCCGCCGCTGGATATAACCTATATGTTTGACGACAGCATAAGCAGAACTATCACGCTTAACTGCGAGAATGAGGATATAACATTCGATTTTGCAAAAGTTGAAATAACCTGGAACTATTCCGAATTTCCGAGAAGCCAGGCACTCGAATCGGACTTTCCCTTGTCTTATCTTGACGGGGACAGAAGGTTCGGAATAGCAGGCGTAACGTTTACTTTTTTCATAAAAGTATAATCAGAAGATAACTTAAACGGGCATCGGAAAAGGGTGCCCCTTTTGGCAATTCCGCCTCGCTAACACTTCATCTTTGCAACAGATGATTTGCTCGGCGGGGCGGAAACTGCTTTAAGGAAACACCCATATCCGTGCCCGTTAATTTTTATGCCGATTTTATGCCTTTGTCTTTGCTGTCAGAGTCTGCGTGTATGCGCTGTACTCGTTGACCGTTCCTATAGTCTTATAGGCTCTCAGTCTGAACTTGTACGAAGTGTTGGTTTTAAGTCCGCTTACCACGGTGTAAGACACATTTGCGTTTGATGTGAAGCGCTTTATCTGCACCCACTTTGAGCCATCCCACTTTTCAATGCAATAGCCCGATGCGGATATGTTCTTATTCCACTGCATTTTTATCGAGGTTTTCTTGGTCGAGCTTATCTTGAAACCGGTAGTTGTGTACGGTCTTGTGTTGACATTGATATAGCTGAATGCGCTTGATTCATAAGCCGTGCCGTACATCTTATATGCCTTTAATCTGAACTTGTAAGTGGTGCTTGCTTTCAGCCCTGTAACGGTATAGCTTGTGGTTGCATTGCTTGTTATCTTCTTTACCGTTACCCACTTTGTACCGTCGTATTTATCAAGCACATAGCCGTCTGCGGATATATTCTTATTCCACTTGAGCGTTATAGCAACATTAGTCTTTGAGGATACCGAAAGACCTGTCGTTGTATACGGTCTTGTATTCACATTAAGATATGTAAATTTGCTTGAAGCGGTACTCTTATACGCTTTTATGCGGAACTTATTTGTAGTTGAAGCTCTGAGTCCCGTTACCTTGTAGCTTGTTGTTGCATTGCTCGTTATCTTCTTTACCGTTACCCACTTTGAGTTTGCACTGTCATAGCGGTCAAGGATATATCCGTCTGCAACGCTGTTTTTTGTCCACCGGAGCGTTACTGCAACATTCGTCTTTGACGAGCATTTAAGTCCCGATACCGTAGGCACAACGAGCTTTGCTGTGTAGGTATCCTTGTAGCTGTTACCGCACCTTGAGCATTTGTGAAGGGTGTAGCCTTTGGCTGTGTAGGTGGGTTTTACTACGGAGGTTACATAGTTGTGACCGAGTGCCGAAATAGTTTTTGTTTCGTAAGCACCGCAGGAGCATTTGCGTGTCTGTGTGCCTGTAGCTGTGCAGGTCGCCGCTTTTGTTGTTGTCCATGCGCCGTAGCTGTGGCCTTTGGCACTGGTGTTTGTGTCTTTATACGATGTACTGCATCTTGAGCAGGTGTGCAGAGTATATCCCTGTTCTGTGCAAGTGGGCGCTACAACCTTAGCAGAATAGCTGTGACCGAGTGCCGAAACAGTCTTTGTTTCGGAGGCACCGCAGGAGCATTTGCGTGTCTGTGTGCCTGTAGCTGTGCAGGTCGCCGCTT
>CAMEKR010000092.1 GCA_945921515.1 uncultured Clostridia bacterium
CCTTTGTACGCCGACGGAGGCTTTTTCCTCGTCTGCGTGTGTTTCTCGAAGTCTGTCAGCTTGTCGAAAAATACTTTTTCGACAAGCTGAAGCCCGATTGCAAGTCGGGCTTGATTATTTTGTGCTACTCCTGAAGAATCGTTTATCGAAACCAATAGTAAAACCGCATTGTTAAGCCATTTGGCAAGCAGGGCAGTTTTTGTTATTTAAAAACTAAAATTTAATATGCCGGAATAGCTCAGTTGGTAGCATTTTTGCCGTCCGCCGCCTGTGGCGGAAGAAGGACGGGAAAAATGGCGCAGCGGTCGAAAAATACGAGCCATAGCGAAGGATTTTTCGGGCACCGCAAGTGTAAAGCGCATTCGTAATGCGCAGGTCGCGTGTTCGAGTCACGTTTCCAGCTCCAGCCGAGAATATCGGCACACAAAAAGCCCGATTGCAAGTCGGGCTTGATTATTTTGTGCTACTCATGAAGAATCGTTTATCGAAACTAATAGAAAAACCGCATTGTAAGCCATTTGCCTTGCAGTGCGGTTTTGCCGTATACTGTGTCTTTTTGTCGGGATTTGTATTTTATCGGGTTTGCTTATCTTTACTGTAAAACAATCGGAAACAACAGCTATGAAAAAATGTAAACAATTTGCAGAATTTCCTATTGACAAATTTCGTATATTATGATAAAATGCATATAGATATACAGTTTAACTATCACTACTGTTTTCGGAGGTCATATGGGGGAAGATCGATGCATTTCTGATATGACCGACGAGCAGCTTGCCGATCTCATAAGGACGCAGAACAACGACAGCGTTGCCAATGAGCTTATAGCGAGATATATCGGTTCGGTCGGCATAAAAGCGGCAAAAATGGCTGAACGTTGTCCGTCGGCAGACCGTGACGACCTTTTTTCCGAAGGCCTTATGGGACTTCTTAAAGCGGTCAGATATTACGATAAGAATAAAGGTGCGTCGTTTGCTACTTTTGCAAATCTGTGTACAGACAGAGCAATGAAGACTTGCGTTGCAAAAGCTGTAAGAGAACAGCCGCTCGTAAAGTACGACGATTTTGATTTTGATTTGCTTGAAGACGAGTCACGCCTTACAGAAGATGTCGTGATAGAGCGTGAAACGGGCGGTGCGCTGATGAAAAAGCTCTCGGGCATTCTCTCTCAGACAGAGCTTAAGGTGCTGAGTATGTACCTTATGCATTACACCTACCACCAAATAGCAAGGGAGCTGTCCACAAGCGAAAAATCCGTTGATAATGCATTACAGCGAGCAAAATCAAAGGTAAAAAAGTCTATGGGGAAATAAGACTTAAGGTCTTTTTCATATTATTACACGCTTAGTGCGTGAGAAAATTTAGAGGTATATTATTATGTACGAAGACAAGACTCTCAAGTGCAAAGACTGTGGTGCAGATTTCGTATTCACAGCCGGCGAGCAAGAATTTTACGCTCAGAACGGCTTCACAAACGAGCCTAAGAGATGCAAGGCTTGCCGTGACGCCAAGAAGAACGGTGGCGCTAAGCGTGAAATGTTCACAGCTGTATGTGCAGGTTGCGGCGGCGAGGCTAAGGTTCCTTTCCAGCCCCGTGATGACAGACCTGTTTACTGCAGCGAATGCTTTGCAAAGAGAAACGATCGTTAACTTTAATTAGCTTTTTATTTGATTTCGAGTTTCAGTCAGGCTATTAAGAGAAGTTTCGTACATTTTTCAATATTCTGATTATAATTACGAATGCTGTTTTAAAGAAAACGAAAGAAGGCTCTCCCGAAAGGGAGAGCTTTTTGTATGCTGATAAAAGCCCAAAACAAAGAACTCCGGTTTTTACACCGGAGTCCTTTGCTTTGGGGAAATATATATGAAAATCGAAGATAGCAAATTTGTTTTTCAGCACTTGTCCTTGCTGACTGTCTATATAATACTGTCCGTTCGTGAAAGTAAAAGAATAGTTTTGTGTAAATTAGATGAAAATTAAAACGCTTTATTGTTGATGTTACACAATTCTACATTATTACTCCGCCTCCGACAACAATATCATCTTCATAGAAAACGATATGCTGTCCGGGTGTTAATGCTCTTATCTTTTCATCAAAAACGACCTTTACTTTATCACTTTCGGGGTATACTGTACACGGCTGTTCGACCTGTCTGTAACGGGTTTTGGCTTTGCATCTGAACTTGTCACGAGGCTTATCGAAGGCTATCCAATTGAGATCATCCGCATACAGCGTGTCGGTGAATAAAAGCTCGTTTGTGCCAAGCGTTACGGTATTATTATCGGCATTTTTTCCGATAACATACATCGGTTTTCCAAAACCTACGCCGATACCTCTGCGCTGACCGATAGTGTAATATATTACGCCCTTGTGCTGTCCTATTACATTTCCGTCTATATCGGTAAAATTACCGCAGGGATATTCTTTGCCTGTGTATTCTTCGATAAATGCCGCATAATCTCCGTCGGGAACAAAACAGATATCCTGGCTGTCTGGCTTGTCGCTGTTGATAAGTCCGTTCTCGGCGGCAAGAGTGCGTATTTCTTCCTTTGTCATTTCTCCGAGCGGGAAAACGCTCGCCGCAAGCTGCCGCTGAGAAAGCCTGTACAGCACATATGACTGGTCTTTGGCGTTACTGCCTCCGCCGCTGTTTATTGCCTTTTTCAAAAGCCATCTGCCGCTTTTTTCGTCATAACAGCTTCTGACATAATGTCCGGTTGCAATACGCTCAATGCCTTTTTCTTTTGCGGCGTCAAGCAATGCGCCGAATTTAATAAACTCGTTGCATTCCACGCACGGATTGGGCGTTTTGCCTGTAAGGTAGCTTGATACAAAGCTCTTCTGTACCGTATTCGAGAACAGCTCTCTCATATCAAGCAGATAATGCGGTATCCCGTATTTCTCCGCTATCGCTTTGGCGTCTTTTATATCGCTTGCAGAACCGCACAGGCCGGTATCGTCACCGACCTTTCTGTCGTGAAGCTTCAGCGTAAAGCCGCTGACATCGTATTTATCCTTTAACAGCAAAAGCGCCGCTGAGCTGTCAACGCCTCCGCTCATGGCTAAAGCCAACTTTTCCATAGTACCTCTATTTCTTTACTCTTAGCTGTGCTATTGCACCGTAATGAGCAATAGCAAATTCTTCGGGTGCAATATCGGAAAGGAGCTTTATATGCTCTTCTTCCCAGCAAAACATTTCCTGTTCGCCGAGCGATGCGCCCGTTCCTCTGCACGCTTTCATCCTGCCGTGCCAGCTTTCTCTTGTAAAATGCACCTTAAGAGGATATTCTTCGTGATAGATACATTCAAAATATTTGTTGTACTCATCGGGGATATGTATCCGATGCATTGTTTCGCCTGCGCCATTCCAGTTAGGATTATATTTCAGCACAAGCTCCTCGCTCGCTTTTGCTATTCTATCTTCATACGGAAGCCACGCCATACATAGAAAAACGAGGCTTCCCCCGGGTTTAAGCATACGGCTGAAAACAGGAGCAACTTTGATATGGTCAAAATACCAGAAGCATTGGCAGGCTGTAATAACATCAAATGAATTGTCAGGGAAAGCAAGCTTTTCTGCGGAGGATACGATATACTCAATATCCGTACCAAAAGAAAGTTCCTTTGCTTTTTCTATCTGCTGTGGCGAAATATCCGAACCTGTCCACTTTGCACCGAAGCGGTGCATATTTCTCGGAAGAACTCCCGTTCCCGTGCCTGTATCAAGAGCCGATTGTCCCTTTATGCATAAGCCTCTGTCGGTGAGCTTTTTATAGAACTCTTCGGGATAGATATCACGGTATGCGGCATAATCTCCCGATGTTCTGCCCCAGTCAAAAGCTTTGCCGTTGTCGATTTTTTTATCGGTGATTTCCAAAGTATCCCTCCGTGTTCAAGAAATCGCCGCCATGCAATGCAAAGCGGCGGTTTTGATTATTTATCTTCTGCACCTTCAAGCTGTGACGGATGCTTTTTGAAGAAGTCCACTCTCGGCTCAAGGAATTTAAGCTGATGCTCGCTTTCGCCCTTGCAGAAATAGTCCATTCCTTCAAAGACATTATCCCAGCTCCAGAAGTCCTCGCCGAATCCGAGATATTCTCTCACCATTTCTGTTCCCTGCGGCGCAAGCGGATGAAGCAGAAGAGAAGCAACTCTTATATAGTGGAATACATTGATAAGAGTTTTTCTGCGAAGCTCGTTGTCGTCAGCGTTGTCAGCCTCACGGCTGAGCTTTGCCCATACCTTGCTTGACTTTCTTATCAGCGAGTCAAGAACGTAGGTCACCTGGTGGAACTCGAACTTATACATATAGCGCTCATATTCAAGAATTGCCTTTTCGCACTCGGCAACAACATCGGCGTCGGGAGTGCCTAAGGGCATCTTTCCGTCAAAATATTTCTGAGCGTAGTAGAAGCAGGAACGAATCACTCTGTTGAATACATTTGACAGCAGGAATCCCTCTTTTACTACAGGGTCGTTATCTTCGGGCTTTGCGTCAGGGTTGTAGGGCTTAGGCTGGAAGCTTACGCTCCTTGCACCGAGTCCCAGTCCCAGCCAGTGCATACGGAGCTGTTCTGCTGTATAGTAGTTCAGCAGGTCGGCAGCCATAGGCGGCTTTATCGAACCGCTGCTGCTTGCCTTTTTATCAAGGAACAATATATGGTTGTTTGCCACCAGAATAGGCAGCTGCATCTCTCCGTCTTCAGGGTCAGAGGTTATCTCGCCCTGCTTTAATGCCATAAACATAGCCATTTCTGCAACGCCGTAGAAGTAGATGTTATCCGAGCCGATAAACTGATATACCTGTGCGTCCTTTGAGCACCAGTAATCCTTGTAATGCTCGGTATCTATGCCCTTGCTCTTAAGATAAGCGCAGGTGAAGGAGATGGGCGCCCACAGCGATTCCGGCCATACCCAGACCGTAAGATCTTTTTCATCTTCAAGTTCGGGAGCCTTTACGCCCCACTCTATATTACCTGTAAGTCTGAACGGAACGAGCGTCTTGCCTGTTCTGAAGCGCAGACCGTGATGTGCCATTATCTCGGTTGCCTTATCACGCTCGTCAAGCGAGTCAAAGCAGATGGTGAACGATGGCTTCTTAGGGTCGTCGGTCAGCGTGTGGTGTGCAAGCTCATTCTTTATCTTTTCGTAGTCCTCACGCAGTTCTTTCTTGATATGAACTACGGGCGGCTCAAGAAATTCGCCTATTGTCTTTGAAACAAGCGGACGGACATTAGGCATTTTCTTTATTCTGTCAACATATTCGCTGAGCAGCTTTGTGTATTCCGTCAGCTTGAAATACCAGTTGACTACATCACGCATAACGGGAGTTTCGCCTGTCAGCGTGCTCTTGGGGTCAATAAGGCTTGACGGCATATACTGATGACCGAGATCGCACTCATCGGCATAGCCTTTTTCCGACTGACAGCCGAGCACGGGGCATTTTCCTATAACCTGTCTGCCGTTTAAGAATACTCCGGCTTTTTCGTCATAAAACTGAGAAGTGGTTATCTTTTCAAGCTGACCGTTCTCATACAGCCTTCTTATAAATTTATCCGATACCTCGTTGTGAATCTCGGCAGGCTCGTCAAGTGCGCTTGCACCGAAAAGGTTAAGGCTTATATCATAATCTCTTAGCGTCTTTTCCTGACTCTCGTGATTTTTCCTTACAAAGTCCTCTATCGTACCGTCAAACTCGCCGCTTTCTTTCAGCTTTCGGTAGCTTTCCGCAATGGGAGAGCCGTAGCAGTCCGTACCGGATACGAATATTACATTATCCTTGCCTATGCGGTCACGCAGAAATCTTGCGTAGGTATCCGCAAAAACAAACACGCCTCCGACATGGCCGAAGTGAAGCTGTTTGTTGCCGTAGGGCATACCGCCGGTTATTACCGCTCTTTTCGGAAATGACGGTCTGTTGTCCTTTGACGGCTTATTGTTTTTATGGTTATTGTTGTTCTCCAATTTCAACACTCCTCAATGAAGTTCTATAAAATTTATTTTATCACATATCGGCGCAAAAAGCAATAAATTTGTTAAGTTTATTATTTATCTGCTGATTTTGTACTGTAGTTAAATTTTTTGGTTCATCAGCGGAAAAGAAAAAGCCGTGAACCTTTAAGTTCACGGTCCAGACTATCGATAAACCTATTTACAATCAAAAAGGAATTGTGGCGATTCTATCTGATTAACTGCTAACTCCAAGGAACTACACCTCGGGTTCGCTATCCGTATTTTTGACTTAGTGTCTGTATCGCGGGAGACACCTAAGGGGAGAGAGGGTGCGGTGCCCCCTCTCCCCTTTAGGTTTCTCCCTCGAGGCTCCCTCTTCCTAATCCCCTCTCCGTCCGAGTGCCACTTAGCGATAGCGTTTACTATAGTCACCTTTTGCGTTTGTTATCGCAGTTTTAACCCTCGACATATTGCTTTCTGCTTACGCAGAAAGTAGGTTGGGATAGTGCCTCATACTAAAGGTTAGCATAAAGTTCTGCTTCTTAGTTTGTGATAGCATCTTTGGAAAAGCACTACAAAACCGCAAAAGTTGTTAGTGATTAGCGGTTAGTGTTCTAAAGCTTGCTCTGTTTTTCAATAATTGACTTTTTCGACAAGCAGAGCCGTGAACCTTTAAGTTCACGGTCAATATCTTACTTCCTTATAAACAATACCCCAAGTGTATTTGGTCCGCAGTGACTGCATACAGTACAGCCCGCTTCGGTTTCGAGTATCTCGTCAAATTTTCCGCATTTCTTTAATGCTTTGTGAGCTATATCTATTATCTCCTTGTCGCTGGGAGAATGTGTTATAAATATGCGTGATGTATCAATGTCATCTCTGCCGGAAAGACGCTCGATAACATACTTTTCAATGCAGGCGGAGTATTTTCCTCTGTACTTCTTGCCAACGCCCATTTTGCCGTCCTTTACTTCTATACAGGGACGAAGCGAAAGCAGATTTGCTCCCAGTGCGGCAAGAGCAGAGCAACGGCCGCCTTTTCTGAGATAGTCCAGTTTTTCTACTACAAAGCTTGCCTCGACTTTTGATGTCAGCTTGTTAAGAGAATCCACTATCTCTTTTGGAGAAACGCCGTCTTTTGCCATTTCTGCGGCACGAAGCACGATAAGTCCGCTTCCTGTCGAGAGGTTTCTGCTGTCAACTACATATACATTATCAAATTCTTCCGCCGCAATGCAGGCATTCTGATAACAGCTTGAAAACTCTGCGCTTATATTTATGTGTATTACGGCGTCGTATTCTTTGCTTAACTGCGAGAATATCTGCGAGTAGTCGGCCGAATTTACAGCCGCCGTCGAAGTGATAGCGCCGCCTGCGGCAACATGGTCGAATATATCTTTCGGAGTAATCTCAAGTGAATCCTTGTATTCTTTTCCGTCTTTTATGATATAAAGAGGTACTATGGAGATATCGTATTTTTCTACCAGCTCTTTTGAAAGATCGCAGGTGCTGTCGGCGGTTATTTTAATGTTCATGGCAAACTCCTCATATACGGTTATACTTTTATTATACCGTTTTTATATAAGGATTATATCACATTAAGCGGATGATAGCAATAGAAATATGACAAATATGTTTAAATTTATCAAATTTGTGGTAAAAAAGTTTACATTATAACCAAAAGCTATTGACTTTATTGTCAAAATGTGCTACCCTTTATTTCAAAGGATTTATTTGTTTAACGGAGGTAACTATGGAATATCAGATTAAAGGCACACCCCTTCCCGTTGTAATTTGCAACCTGGCAGAAGGCGAGGCTATTTGCACCGAAAAAGGCGGAATGAGCTGGATGACGCCCAACCTTGAAATGTCCACAAACGCAGGCGGCAGTTTTGGTAAGGCAATGTCCAGAATGTTCTCCGGCGAGTCTATGTTTCAGAATATATACAAAGCTCAGGGCGGACCGGGACAGATAGCTTTTGCTTCAAGCTTTCCCGGCGAGATACTCGCAATCGATGTATCTCAGGGAGGCATAGTAGCGCAGAAGACAGCTTTCCTTGCGGCAGAGATGAGCGTTAATATGAGCATACATTTCCAGAAGAAGCTCGGAAGCGGTTTCTTCGGCGGCGAAGGCTTTATCATGCAGCGCTTTGAAGGCGTGGGAATGGTATTTCTTGAGATAGACGGCTCGGTTATTACATATGACCTTCAGCCCGGTCAGTCAATGCTTTTAGATACGGGACATTTAGCGGCAATGCAGCCTACTGTAAGCATTGATGTTGAATCGGTCAAGGGACTCGGAAATAAGCTGTTCGGCGGCGAAGGCTTCTTCAACACGAAGGTAACGGGACCGGGTAGAATTTGGCTTCAGACAATGCCTGCTTCGGCGGTTGCGGCGGCAATCAACCCGTTTATTCACACGGCAAATTAAACACCTTGGTTCC
>CAMEKR010000093.1 GCA_945921515.1 uncultured Clostridia bacterium
CAGATAGAATCGCCACAATACTTTTTTGATTGTAAATAGGTTTATCGACAAACTGACGAGCCGTGCAAACACAGCTCGAACTGTTTTATTATCAGTCAACCAGCTTAACAATCATATCCTTAGCTTCTACCGACTTAGTGATTATTCCTAAATCATGCATCCACTTTATATTGTTGTTCCATGTTTCCTCGCTCTGCGATAAGAACGGTGCGCCGTCCTTTTCGGCAAGAGAAAGAATAGTATTTACACTCTTTGTTTCAACATCTTTATTAAGCGGGAAGTTTTCGGTGTTCTGATTCTTCAGCAGATTCTCAACGCCTTTTGTGGGATCGGCTTTAACCGCTTCAAAACCTTTCTTTGTTGCGCGAAGGAAGCGTGTGAGCTTGTCAGCATTCTTCTCGGCATTATCCTTTGAAGTAACAAATACAAGCTCTGTATAATCGGGAACGCCGTTCTCGGTGGGCTTGATATAGTTTACCGTGAAGCCCTGATTTTCAAGCTCGGGTACCTCATGGCTGATAAATCCGCCTATAGTGGCGTCTACCTGTCCTGTTGTCATCGATGACATAAGCTCAAAACCTACATCAATAAGCTCTGCGTCATTTTCGTTAAGGCCTGCGTTCTTCAGCATAGTTTTCACAAAAGCCTCATTGAGCACAGAACCGCCGTAGCCTATCTTCTTGCCCTTGAGGTCGGCAACTGTCTTTATGTTCTTATCGCCGAGCGACATGAGCACATTCACGGGATTCTGCACAACTGCGCCTATTGAAACAACGGGAATATCCTGATTGGCATTTGCCTGGATAACATCGTGCATATAGTAGAAACCGATATCGGCTTTTCCTGCCGAAGTCATTGAGATAGCGTCGTTTGTGTTTGAGGGAAACTCAACATTTATCTTAAGTCCCTCTTCTTCGTAAAAGCCCTCTTCTATTGCATCATAGAGGAAAACATGAGAGCCGTTTGGGTACCAGTCAAGTACAATTGTAAGCTCGTCAAGCTGTTTGCCCGAAGTGCTGTCGCCGTTTGCCGACTCTGCATTATTACTGCATCCGCATATACTTAAAGCCATTGCGGCTGCTGCAGCTAAAGTTGCTATTCTTTTGATTTTCATTTCAGATTTCCTTTCTCCAGGTGATTAGTTTTCTTTCTATTGCACTGATAACAGCTACAACCAACATTGCACATACAGCAAGCACAACAACAGGAGCAAAAACACCTGCTCCGTCAAGCTGAGTCATCATTCTCTTGCTGAAATAACCGAGTCCGCTTTGCGCTCCGAGCCATTCGCCCATTGCCGCACCGAGTATACTGAGCGGAATCGCCATCTTTATTGCCGAGAAGAACGAGGGTAATGCCGCAGGAAATTTAAGCTTGATAAATATAGCCGCACTGCTCATACCCATTGTTTTCAGCAATTCTTCATTTTCTCTCTTTGTTGACTTAAGGCCGTCATGTAACGATATCGTTATCGGGAAGAAGGTAATAAGCACCGAAACCAGAACCTTGCTCCATATACCGTAGCCAAGCCAAAGCACAAACAGCGGAGCTATTGCGGTAACGGGAATCGTCTGGGTGGTGACGATAACGGGATACAGCGCCCTTTCGACTGTTTCAAACTTTTCCATTATTACGGCAAGACCTACGCCGAGAACTACCGATATCATAAGTCCGAGAAGAGTGACAAGCATTGTTGCAGGAGTATGTACCGTGAACAGCGGATCTCTAAGCTCCCATATCTTTACAGCAATTTGTGTAGGCGATGGCAGAATATATGCCGCATTGATACACATTGCGATGATCTGCCACAATATCAGGAGTCCTGCTCCCGTGAGTATGGCAGGCAGATGTTTTTTCATACGCCGCTCCTCTCCTCTTTGTCAGCATTATCGGTAAGAAAAGCCGAAACAAGCCGATTTTTAAGTTTTACCGATTGCGGCAGATATAAGTCGTCACGGCATTTTATCCCGCTGACATCTATTATGCTGATGTCCTTTACAGGTCTGCCTGACAGCAGGAATATCTTGTTTCCGATAAGCATAGCTTCCTCGACATCGTGGGTTACCATCATTACCGTTGCATTAAGGTCATTCACCTGACCTATAAGCCAGTCCTGCATTGATATCCGTGTAAGCGAATCAAGCGCAGAAAACGGTTCGTCAAGCAGTAAAAGCTCTCTTCCCTGCCAAAGCTGAACAAGCGTTCTTGCAAACGATACACGCTGTCGCATACCGCCCGATAACTCCGACGGACGCTTTTTCTCACAATCGGATAAGCCGACCTTTGACAGCGCCTCTTTTGCAATCTCGATTCGCTCTGATTTTGATATCGGCAATACTTCAAGCGGCAGAGTAACATTCTTAAGGATATTTCTCCACGGCATAAGAAGATCCTTCTGCGGCATAAATGCGGCTGTACCCGAAGCAGTTTCGGGAGATTTGCCGTTTATCGATATACTGCCCGTGTAGTCTTTTTCAAGACAGGTCATAAGTCTGAAAAGAGTGCTCTTTCCGCATCCCGACGCACCGATAACGGTTATTATATCGTTTTTCTCAACCGTAAACGAAAGATTCCGGAGCAGAAGATAATCATCCTCTTTGTAGCCGAAAGTTACATCGTTAAACTCTACTAAAGGCATATTATAATTCCTTGCCGGATAAGCGGTAGTTGTGGTAAAGCGGACCGCTTCCGTGTCCAAGGTCAAGCTTTGCCTCAATAGCGCCTGCGAGATACCTCTTTGCGTTTGTTACTGCCTGAACCTTGTCGTCGGTCAGCGCAAGATTGCACGCAATGGCAGACGAGAATGTACAGCCTGTGCCGTGAGTATTGGGGTTATCTATGCGCTTGCCGTATATCCAGTGCATTTCTCTGTTGACATAAAGCAAATCGTCAGCCGTATCATCAAGATGTCCGCCCTTAATAACAATTCCTACGCTTGAGGGGAGCTTGTCCGAAAGCTTTCTCGCTGCCTCTTCCATTCCGGCTCTGTCTGTGATGCTCATACCGGTGAGAACTTCTGCTTCTGCAAGATTGGGAGTGATTATATCGGCAAGAGGAAGGAGCTTTGTCATGAGCGCCTGAGTTGCATCCTCGCTTATCAGCCTGCTGCCGCTTGTTGCTACCATTACGGGATCGGCAACGATATTGACAGCTTTATATTCTTTCAGCTTTTCGGCAATAGCCTCTATTATCCCGATTTCGCTCACCATTCCTATCTTTACTGCATCGGGACGGATATCGCTGAAAATACAGTCTATCTGATTTTTAAGAAAATCTGCCGAGCTGTTCATAATGCCGTATACGCCTGTAGTGTTCTGTGCTGTAAGCGCCGTTATTGCGCTCATAGCGTACATATTGTGCATTGTTATGGTTTTGATATCAGCCTGTATTCCGGCTCCGCCGCTGCAATCCGAACCTGCTATTGTAAGAATCTTTTTCATAGTTTACCCTTTCTGCTTTTCCGAGCTTTTTGCTACAAGCTCAGCTTTTGCTTTTAATTCTATTACTGCCGATGGTATATCCTGTGCGGCAAATATTGCAGATACAACCGCTACGCCGTCAAGACCGAGATTCTGAAGCTGAGTGATATTATCCGCATTGATACCGCCTATCGCTACAACAGGGATTTTTACCGTATGTGCTATATCTGCAAGCACCTGTCGGTCTATCGCCCCTGCGTCGGTTTTGGTCGATGTTACAAACGCCGCACCGCTTCCGAGATAGTCAGCGCCGCCCTGCTGTGCCGCAAGCGCTTCTGCGACGCTATGAGCAGACACGCCTATTATCTTATCTTGTCCAAGATATGCTCTTGCCGATGTGATATCAAGGTCATCCTGACCGAGATGAACACCGTCAGCGTCTATCTCCTTTGCAAGCTTTACATTATCGTTTATTATAAGCGGAACACCGTATTCTTTGCAAATCGGCTTTATCCTTAGTGCGATTTTTTTAAACTGCTCATAATCAGTCTGCTTTTCCCTGAGCTGAAATATGGTAACTCCGCTGATTACCGCCTGCCGTACCTGAGCGATAAACTCTTCATCGTCACGGCTCCACGCTCTGTCGCTTACTGCGTACAAGAGCATCTGCCGAGGAGTAATATTCATAATATTCGTTCCTTTCAAAATAAAAAAGCGCATACGGGTAACACCGTATACGCTCAGTCCTTCCGTTGGCATTACCCAAATCAAGTTATCGGTCGGAAATAACATTTCCCTCTCAGCCTGTTATACAAGCTCCCGTTCGCTTATTTCAGTTGTCTGATACATTGTACAACAAAATATGTTCGTTGTCAATGTCAAAAAATGGCTTTTCAATAGAATTTCCTCTTTTTTTATCATCAGTAACGAACGATACGCTGATAAAGTATTGTTCTTCGTCTAACAGGAAATCGTAATGAATAAACTCGGCTCCGCTTTCAAAAAGCGCTCTGCCTTCGCCAATATCAAAGCATATATCGGTAAGCGATGAGGATACACCGTCACCGGTCATCTTGACATAGCTTTCTTTCAGCGTCCATATCCGAGTGAAAGCGATATTCTTGTCCTCGCTGTTATAAACATAATCGGCTTCAATACTTCCGAAGCATTTTTTCATAACAGCTGTGCTTGCTTTTCTCACGCTTTCACAGTCAACTCCTACAGGCTTATCAGATAAAACGCAAACCGCAAGACCGTCACAATGAGAAATATTGAAAAAGATTTTACTGCCGTCAATATACGGCTTGCCTTTTTCGCTCATCAGTATATCGTTCTCTGATATTTCTTTTCCAATATGCGAAAAAGCCTTTTTGAGAAGCGCTATACCGCACCTGTGAGAATACCGGTGATAACCGGACTTACATTCCGACTTCTTTTTTATCGGAGATAAAAATAATAACGGTTTATTCATCATACAAGACCAAGACCGAGAAAACTGTTTATATTTTTCCATAGTACCTTTTCTTTTACATCATCGCTTACCGGCACTTGCTCGAGGAACTTTAAATCATCCTTTGCTCTCCACATGGGATAATCTGTGCCAAAGAATACTCTGTCGCTGCCGAAGCTGCTTATTAGCTCAGCCGCTTTCTCCGGATTCATGGAATAGAATGAACTGCTGGTGTCAACGAAGATATTATCCAGTCCCGCAAGCTCACGCTCGGCATCGTCCCACTCCGACCAGCCGCCGAAATGTGCTGCGATAAATCGTACATGAGGAAATCTTCTTGCGGCGTCAGCCATAAGCGAGGGGTTTGAATATTTGTAACGCTTATCACCTGTATGAATAAGAAAAGGAAGCTTCTCACCCGCTGTCTCGTATAATCTCAACGCTTTCTCATCATTAATGGCAAACTTCTGAAAATCGGGATGAAGTTTTATTCCGAGAAGTCCGTTTGAAATAAGTCTGTCCGTTTCTTCTTCTGCGTCTTCCATATCGGGATGAAGCGAGCCGAAGCCGACAAGCTTATCGGGAAATTTATTAACAGCTGATACAATAAAATCGTTTATACGCTGAACCTGATGCACAACAGTAGCGACCGACTGTACCACATATTTCGTTATGCCGCACTTGTTTCCTTCGTTTATCAGAGTATCGACCGTACCGTCATAGTTCATAAACAGATCGTAGAAGCTTCCGATATTGTCTGAGGCCTTCTGAGCTATCTTATCGGGGAAAATATGAGCGTGGCTGTCTATAATATATTTTGTATCGAGAGACATAGCATAACCTCCGGTTTATAAAATGCTATAAAACGGCGGCATATCCACACGATACGCCGCCGTCGGTATAGAAGCGAAATTTTATTATTTCTCTTCTTCGGGAACATAATTCATAATAGCATCGATACCTGCGCTTGTTATCTCGTACTCTCTTGTGAGCTTTTCAAGATATTCAACGCCCTTAGGCTCGATGCGATAATATACTCTGGTGCGTCTTCTGCCGACAAGCTCCAGACGATCGGAGATAAGTTCCTTATCAAGTAACCTGTAAAGTGTAGGATACATAGAACCCTCGGTTATTTTGAAAGTGCCGTTGCTCCTTACGCAGATCTCCTGAGTAAGCTGATATCCGTACATCTCTTCTCCCTTAAGAAGATGCAGTATAAGCATTTCAAGAGTTCCTCTTTTAAAATTTTCTTTAATTCCCATCATGGTAAATCTACCTCCTTATATAAGCATATTATCGCACAGTAAAAAAGATTTGTCAACAACATTTATTGAATTTTTCTTAAAAAACACATTAATTTTCTTATAATGTGAAAAAATAGCCATATTATAATTTAATTATATACATAACCGGCTGAAAAAATAAACTCGTAAGTGATATTATTAATTACACAAGCGGTTTTTCGGATAAAGAGAATATTATCCTTTTGATATTACATTATTTACAGTTCTCCTGCAGGAATTTCAAGTAATCCTGCTCATTCATAGGCTTAGCAAAATAGTAGCCCTGAAGATACTCAACGCCGTTTTCGGTGAGCATATCTACCTGTTCTTTGGTTTCAACACCTTCCGCAACTATTGATATGCCAAGACCGTTTATCATCGCAATACAGCTGTCAAGTATAGTCCTTGCGTGAGCGCTGTCCTCGTCAAAGCAAGGCCATATAAGACTCTTGTCAAGCTTGATTATATCAAAACCTGTATTAGCCATCTGAGAAAGGTTGGAATATCCCGTACCGAAGTCATCCATAGAAAAGCCACAGCCCATAGCTTTCAGCCGTGACATATTAAGGTCAAGCAGTTCGCCTGCCTGTACAGCGGCGGTTTCGGTGATCTCAAAATTAAAGAAATCGGAAGAGATACCGTACTTGCCCATACATTGAAGCAGATAATCGGGCAGATAAATATCAACGCTCTGAACAGCCGAAATATTTACCTCGATATACTCTACTCCGTATTGTCTGACATTATACTTTTTAGCAAAACTGCACACGCTTTCAAAAACAGTAGCTCCGAGCTCAGCAATAAGTCCCATACGCTCCGCCATAGGAACAAATACCTCGGGAGAGATAAAGCCGAGCGTTTCCTTATCTTTAAGTCTTACAAGCGCCTCAGCCGATACGAACTTTTTCTTCTTTGTTGAATAAATAGGCTGATAATATACTTCAAGCCCGTTGTTCTTAACGGCTTTCTGAAGCAATCTTTCGACACCCGAGAGATAATTCAGCTCATCTATAACAGCTTCGCTGACTACTACTATAGACCTTGCGCTGTTGTTGTCGGCACTTCTGACATGAGTCATAAGATCGGTTATCTTGTCAAGGCTGTCGGCATACTTGGGACATTCAATAAACGAAAGTCTGAATGAGGTATTAACAATCATACCCGATGAGGTAGAAAACTCAAGCTTTTCAAAATCGGAGCTTATCAGCTCTTCGCAGCATTTCTTGTGCTTTTCGATAAAGCTGATACTATTATCCGCAGTATGATAGAAGTCTGAATGAAGGCTTTTTGAAAGGTGTTCTGCGGCAATTGCGAGAATACGATAAACCTCGTCAACTCCGACTGAATTTTTGAGCAGCTCCGAATTGGTAAGCGTAAAGGTAACAATGTAAAAGCTCTTACCGTTTTCACAGCGCTCATTTAGCATCTGTTCAAATGCGTGTCTGTTAAGTGCGCCTCTGACATCCGAGTCATTATACTCTCTGGGATTCTCTATAGAAAGGAAGATAAACAGCTGCATTAGAGATACACCCATAGACTCAATAAGCCAAGCAGGGTTAAGCGACTGGACTATGCCTATAGTTATCCAGCCGGTAACACCGAACAGTATTGGAAGCGCAGTATTAGGATTGAATGACTTGCGCCGTCTTATAACGGTAACTATAGTCCATGCCGCATAAACTGCAAGACACAGGTAAAGTGCGAATATTACAGGTCCATAGGAATATCTTCCGTCAGCGCCTATATGATACTCAAATTTGCCGAATATTACCATAATATAGGCAAGCACGCAAGGAAGTATGCGCACGGCAAGCTCAAGAGGCTTATATCTCTTCTGCTTTCTTGACAATATATCTACATATATAAACAAGAACATCAGAACGAGTATGAGCGAACCTACAAACAGCTGATGACTGAGCCGGTTAAGCGGATCGTCAACATTCAAATTGTACAAAGTATAAAGCGAGAACAATTCAAAAACGCTGTAAATCACGGACACCGACAGATAGACGGTGTATATCTTCGTTGACAGCAATTTTATATGCTTATTGGAAAAATAAATAAAGCATATCGTGAGAATCACGAAAAATGATACTATCTGCACACCTAAATTCATAATAATACCCCTTTCGGCTTATAAGCCGTAATACAAGGTAATTATACAATTTTCGACATAATATGTCAAGAAAAAACGACCGCCAAAAAGG
>CAMEKR010000094.1 GCA_945921515.1 uncultured Clostridia bacterium
GTTGGAATCTCCGAAGCAGAGTATCCTTTTCATTTTATCACCTGCGCTTTATAAATTTTATGAGGAGCGGTAAGCTCCCCATAATGTTATTATATTATAGCTTTTTGATTAGCTGTTCTTTACTTCTCCGCCTTCAACAACAAGAGTTTCCTTGTAGTCTGCACCGTAGGTGTCTACGAGTGTTGCGTCATAGTCGGCATGGAAGAAGTTCTCTTTGCCCAGAGCCTTGATTTCGTCATTGATCCAGTTGAGCAGAGTTTCGTTGCCTTTTGTTACTGCGGGAGCTATCGTATCCTGACTGCCAAGAGAATCGATACCTACCGTATATCCTGCGTTCTGCTTAGCGAATGCGATAACTTCGGTGTTGTCGTTAGCCCATGCGGCGCCGTTGCCGTTTTCCATTGCGCTCTTTGCCGTAGCGTAGGTGTCATACTTCTGGAGCTTTATATCGGGGTAGTTCTTTGTGAGGTAAAGCTCTGCTGTTGTACCGGAAATTACTATCATCTTGTCATCTGCATTCCAGTCGTCAAGCGATGTAATTACCTTGCTGTCGGGAGATACTACGCCGAGTGCGACATTCATATAAGGAAGAGCGAAGTCAACCTTTTCTGCTCTTTCTTCTGTAACTGTGAAGTTAGCAAGGATGATATCTACCTTGCCTGTTTCAAGGTATTCGACACGGTTTGCGGCTTCGGTCGAAACATAGTTTATCTCAACGCCCAGATCCTTTGCAAGTCTGTTGCCGAAGTAGATGTCGTAGCCCTGATATGTGCCGTTCTCATCAACATAACCGAAAGGGTTCTTGTCTGAGAAAACGCCGATGTTGATTTTGCCGCTTGCCTTTATCTCGTCAAGTGTGCGGTATACCTTGCCGGATTCTCCCGAGCCCGAAGTGCCCGAGCTGCACGCTGTAAGCGAAGCTACAGCGGCAACAGCCGCAAGACCGAGTGCTAACAGTTTTTTGAGGTTTAACTTTTTCATTGTGATTATCTCCTTTTGTTTTTATTTATCAAGTCCGTCTCTTGCTTTTACAGAATCGAACTCAAACATATTCAAAAATTGCTTTGCCCTTTCCGTCTTCGGATTATCGAAGAATTCGTCGGGCTTCGCCTCTTCAACGATCTTTCCGTTGTCGAGGAAGATTATGCGGTCTGCGATAGCTCTTGCAAACTGCATTTCGTGAGTTACTATGAGCATTGTCCGTCCCTGCTTTGCAAGGTCGAGCATAACATCAAGCACTTCACGCACCATTTCGGGATCGAGCGCCGCCGTAACTTCGTCAAACAGAAGTATCTCGGGGTGCATACAAAGCGCACGGACAATAGCGACTCTCTGCTTTTGACCGCCGGACAGCTCTCTGGGGTAGCTCTTTGCCTTTTCGCTAAGTCCCACTCTTTCAAGCAGAGCCATAGCCTCCTGTTTTGCTTCATCCCTGTTCCTTTTCTGCACCTTGCAGGGAGCAAGAACAATATTATCAAGTACAGAAAGGTGAGGGAACAGGTCGTAGCTCTGGAACACCATTCCTATACGCTGTCTTAGTGCAGGGAGAGTCTTGCTGTTTCTTTCGATTACTTCTCCGTCAAGCGTTATACTGCCGCTCTGTATCGGCTCAAGAGCGTTTATACAGCGGAGAAGCGTTGACTTTCCGCAGCCGCTCGGTCCGATTATAACTACGACTTCGCTCTTTTTAACGGACAGGCTCACACCGTCGAGGATCGTATTGCCGTCGAAGCTCTTGACAAGATTGTCTATCTTTAATAATTCATCTGACATACGCTTTAGCTCCATTTCTTTTCGAGATATTTGGCAAGCAGGCTGATAGGCCAGCAAGCGAGGAAGTACAGAACAAACACGGTGAGGTATATGCCGAATGCCACATTCGGACTTGTCATTCTGTTTGCTTCTATTATCTGCTGAGCCACCTTAAGCACTTCAACAACGCCTATCATAAGCACGAGGCTGGTGGTTTTTATCATTCTCGTGATAAGGTTTATCGACAGGGGAATAAGGCGTCTTACTGTCTGCGGTATGATTATATAAAGATAGGTCTGCGCCGAAGTCATACCGAGTGCTTCACTGCTTTCGTACTGGTGCTTCGGTATCGAGATAAGTGCGCCTCTTACAAGGTCGCCCATCTCTGCCGTACCCCACAGTGCGAATACTATTATTGATGCAGTTTCTCCGGAGATATCCCAGCCAAACGCTCTTGTCGTTCCGAAGAACATCAGGAAAAGAAGTACGAGCTGAGGCATTATTCTGATAATCTCAAGATATACCCTCAGGATAGCTTTTATTATCCTGCTCTTTGAAGTCATCAGCACGCCCATTATTATACCGAGAGGTATGCTTATCGCAACGGCGATAAGACTTATGGAAAGTGCTGACCACAGGCCGCCAAGCAGTCGTAAGAAGTTTGTACCTTTGAAAAGTACATCAATACCAAGCTCAGTTACCAAATCCGGCACGGCGCATCCTCCTTTCTACAACAGTTCCGACAATGGATATCGGAAGCAGGATAAGAAGATAGAATGATACGAGCAGGAAAAGGCATTCAACGGTGTTGTGATCCATACCCATCAGGTCCTTTGCGGTGAACATAAGGTCCATCAGGCTGATTGCGCTGAATACGCTTGTCTCCTTGAGGAGAAATATTACATTTGCCACAAACGCCGGAATACTTACCGACATCGCCTGGGGCAATATAACATAGCGCATTGTCTGCAATCGGTTCATACCGAGCGAATATGCACTCTCTGTCTGTATTTTGTCTACAGATTCAAGTCCGCTTCTGAACGCCTCAGCCATATAGCTGCCTCCCAGAAAAGCAAGTCCTGCTATTCCGCAGGTCTCTGCGTCTGTAGGTATGCCGAGTCTGGGCAGTCCGTAGAAGATGAAGAACAGCTGCACAAGCAGCGGTGTGTTGCGGCTTATCTCAATGTAGACGGAAACTATGCGGCGCACTACGGGTACTTTGTAGTATTGAATCATCGAACAGAAGAGTCCGACTATTATTGCAAAAACGATACCGATAACGCCGAGCTTTACGGTAAGCAGCGCCGCTTCTCCGTAAAGCGGGAGGTAAGACATTATGACCTCGCCGTCCATACCGTCACATCCTTTCATGTAACCGCCGGCAAATAAAAAGCCGGGGCAATTATGCTCCCGGACAAATGGCTGTCTGCCGCAGGCTTACGGCTTTATCACAACAATGCCGCTGCACCCATATGCCATTTCTCTTGTCCGGGAGCTGATACAGCAACACATTATTCTGTTGTATCCTGAATTGATATAAGCGTACATTGTGTTCCTCCGTAAGTTTATGTTTTTCATCGGTTTTGTGCCGATGAACACATTATACCACTTAAAACCTACTTTGTCAATAGGTATACTGTATTTTATCCAAAATTTTTTTAATTTTACGAAGGTGTGTTCTAATGTATGCATAATGGCGCAGATTTGTGCCGTCGGAAATGATGTCCCGACGGCTTTATTACGCTATCTTTCTTCTCTGAAGTAAGACTCTCCGAGCGCCTTTGGAGGCTGGTTTTCTTTCTTCTTTCGCATAGCTATGAAGATAAGCACCACTATTGTAGCAATGTAAGGAAGCATAGTCAGCAGCTGAGAAGGTATCTGTATCTCCCAGCCCTGCATCTTATAGTTAAGTCCTCTGAGCATACCGAACAGGTATGCGGCAAAAATAGCCTTGAGGGGATTCCATGTACTGAATATAATAAGTGCAACGGCTATCCAGCCTGCTCCTGCAGTGACATTATCCTGCCAGGTGGTAAGGAATGCTGTAGAGAGGTATGCGCCGCCAAGTCCGCATAAAAATCCGCCGATAAGTATGTTTATATACTTGTGCATTGTGACATTTATGCCGGAGGCGTCTGCCGCACCGGGATTTTCTCCGATAGCTCTTACATACAGACCGAGCTTGGTCTTGTTAAGATAGAAGTAAGCGAGAATGGCAATGATAAGTCCGAGCCAAACATATATATCCTGGCTGAAAAGTGCGTCGCCCAGTATCGGTATATCCGACAGCAGAGGTATCTCCATCGGAGAGAAAGCCTCCCTCACCGTCTGGGGTATCTGCTTGTCCGATACAAAGCTGCCGATAAGTCCCGAAACGCCCGTGCCGAATATTGTAAGAACAAGTCCCGTTACTACCTGATTTCCTCTCAGCGTAACGGTAATGAATGCGTAGATAAGTGCGCCTGCCGCACCTGCACCGCCTGCCGCAAGCATAGCAAGCAGGGGATTTCCCGTTGCACAGGCGACCGTAAAGCCGAGCGCCGCACCCATAAGCATCATACCCTCAACGCCGAGGTTCATATGTCCGACTTTTTCACAAAGTATACCGCCGACAATGGCAAAGAGTATAGGGGTACCGGTCTGAACGGCTGATTGCAAAAACAGTCCTATCTGTTCGATGATATCCATTATGCCGCCTCCTTTGCACCGCTGTTTTTACCGTGCCAGGTTATCTTATAATTGATAAAGAACTCGCTTGCAAGCACGAAGAAGATTATTACACCCTGCATTATTTCGGTAATAGACGAGGGTATCTTCATAAGCTGGAGCGAATTTCCGCTTTGCAACAGGATAGAGAAGCCGAATGAGGCAACGAGTATAACCGGCGGCTTCAGCTTTGCAAGCCATGCCGTGATTACCGCTGTAAAGCCGAGTCCCGCAGACATCGAGTCGGTTATCGACTTTTCTACTGCGCTTGCCTGCATAAAGCCTGCAAGTCCGCAAAGACCGCCCGATATGATAACTGCTATAATCATTATCTTTACCGTGTTCATACCTGCATATTTTGCGGTGGTTTCGCTCTCTCCGATAACATCTACCTGATAGCCGAACTTTGTGTATTTAAGCACGATAGTCATTATTACTACCAGCACAAGCATTATTATCCAACCGGAGTGTACTCCGAGCACTTCGGGAAGCACCGCATTTTCAGAGAAGTTCGGTACCTTAGCGGCGCCGAGTGCGGCAGGATCTTTCCAGGGACCGTACTGAAGATAGCTGATAAAGGCTATCGCGATGTAGTTCATCATCAGCGTTACGAGCGTTTCGCTTGCTTGAAATTTAGCTTTTATAAGCGCAGGGATCACTGCCCATATTCCGCCGCAGATAAAGCCTGCAATGAACATAAGAGGAAGCAGTACTATCGGGGGCAGATCGCCCATAGAAAGCGCAACTGCCGCCGCACCGAATGCGCCCATATAGAACTGACCTTCTGCGCCGATGTTCCAGAACTTCATTCTGAATGCAATCGCAATACCGAGCGACAGGGTAGTCAGCATTATCGTGTAGTTCATTACGCCGCCAAAACGCTTGAACGGAGTCTGGATTATCTTTCCGTATACATTGATCGGATCGTATCCCATAATCGCAAGTACAATGCCGATAAAGAGAAGTGCACCGACAATTGCGCCTATTCTTATAAGTACGTCCGCAACCGCAGAGGCACTGCGTTTGCGCTTTGATATGCTGATACGACTCATTGTGCGCTCTCCTTTCTTATATGCTCTCCGACCATCATAAGTCCGATATCTTCCTTAGTAACGCTGTCCGGATCAACGATATCGACTATTTCGCCGTCGTGTATTACCATAAGGCGGTCGGATATACTCTTCAGTACATCAAGGTCTTCACCGATAAACAGCACCGCAACGCCCTTTTTCTTCTGTTCGTTAAGCAGATGGTATATATTGTAGGATGCGCCTATGTCAAGGCCTCTTACGGGATATGCGGTTATCAGTACCTTAGGGGACAGCCATATCTCACGGCCGAGAAGTACCTTCTGAATATTTCCTCCCGACAGCTTTTTAACCGTGTAGTTTACCGACGGGGTATATATATTGAAGTCGTTTACTATCTGCTCCGCAAGCTTCTTTGCAAACTTGCTGTCGATGAACGGGCCGGGGTTTCTGTTATAGGATTTAAGTATGACATTATTGGTAATGCTCATTCCCGATACAAGTCCCATACCGAGTCTGTCCTCGGGAACAAAGCTCATGCTGATGCCCTTTTTGATTATGGCTCTGGGACTTAGTCCCGTTATTACCTCGCCGTCAAAGGTGATGCTGCCGGTTGTTGCTTTGACAAGTCCTGCGATTATCTCACACAGCTCCTTCTGACCGCTGCCTGCTATGCCTGCAACGCCGAGTATCTCGCCGCCGTAAAGGTTGAAGCTGACATTGTTAAGTACATTCACTCCGTCCGTGTTTGTCTTTGTGATGCTGTTTACCGTGAGCAAGGGCTTGCTTGTGTAATCACAGCATTTCGGACGCTCTATCTCAAGCTCGACCGCTTTGCCGACCATCATTTCGGTAAGCTGCTGAGGGGTAGTTTCGGAAGTTTTTACCGTACCGATACATTCGCCCTTGCGAAGTACGGTTACACGGTCGGAAATCTCCATTACCTCCGCCATCTTGTGAGTGATGATGATTATGGTACAACCCTGCTGCTTCATCTTGCGGAGGATATCAAACAGAGCGGTTATCTCTTGCGGCGTAAGTACTGCGGTAGGCTCGTCAAGAATAAGTACGTTTGCGCCTCTGTAGAAGACCTTCATTATCTCTACCGCCTGCTTTTCGCTGACGGACATATTGTATATCTTCTTGTCGGGCTCAACATTAAGACCGTACTTCTTATTGAGCTTCTCGACATGGTGAGCCATACGCTTTTTTGATGTGGTGAGATGCTTGATATGTCCCAGTACGATATTCTCCGACGCAGTCATGACATCTACCAGCTTGAAGTGCTGATGCACCATACCAATGCCGGCTTTGATAGCGTCTGCCGGAGAAGAAAACGACATTTCCTTACCGTCAATGGTAATAGTGCCGCTGTCGGGCTTGTAGATACCGCTGAGCATATTTACAAGCGTACTCTTGCCCGAGCCGTTTTCGCCAAGCAGAGCGAGTATCTCGCCCTTGCAGACATCTATCGAGATATCCTTGTTGGCATAGACCGAGTCAAAGGACTTGGTAATGTTGTTTAGCGTAATATAAGGTTGTGACATATTGCCTCCTTACTTTGATAAGTCTTTTTAAAGCGTCGCAGAAAAGACTCCGGTGCTTTAAAAAGACAAATCGGGCAGCCGCCTTTGCGACTGCTCGTATTGTCCTTGTTTTTACTTATGCGGGGATAGTACCTACTACACCCTTAACAAACCAGCTCATGTTCCAGATTTCGTCGTCGGTCATCTTAACGCCGTCTGCTACCTTGAGCTCGCCGTTCTGATCGTAGAGAGGACCTGTGAAGGGTTCGAGAGTGCCGTTGATGATAGCTGTCTGAGCTTCGTCAACCTTAGCCTGTGTGCCTTCTGCGCAGAGTGATGACAGCTCGTCAAGATATGTCATATCTGAAGCAAGACCTTCCCAGTATGCGCGTGAAGTCCATGTGCCGTCGATAGCTCTCTTAACGTCATCGGTGTAGAATGTCTTCCAGTCAAAGCAAGCTGCTGTGAGGTATGCCTTGGGAGCTGCGTCGGGTGTGGGGAAGTTGTAGCCTATGCAGTATGCGCCCTTTTCTTCAGCGGCAACCTGAGGAGCAGTTGTATCCTGGTGCTGTGCGATAACATCAACGCCCTTGTTGAGAAGCTCAAGAGCTGCCTGCTTTTCAACTGTAGGATCGTACCATGTGTCTGTGAATACTACTTCGACCTTAGCTTCGGGGTTAACTGACTGTACACCGAGTGTGAATGCGTTGATACCGCGGATAACTTCGGGTATGCCCTTAGCGGCTACATAGCCGATGTAATTCTTCTCGGTCTTCATACCTGCAACGATACCTGCAAGGTAACGAGCCTGGTATACCTTACCGAAGTAGGTGGACATATTGTCTTCTCTCATGTAGCCTGAGCAGTGAGCAAACTTAACCTCGGGATGCTCCTTAGCCATCTGGTCTGTACCTTCCATAAAGCCGAAGGAGTTGGTGTAGATAAGGTTGCAGCCTTCGTCAATAAGAGTCTGGATAGCTTCCTTTGTGTCTGCAACGGTCTCGGGTACATCTTCGATGTAATGAGTCTTTACACCCATAGCCTCAACTGCAAGTCTGCCTGCGTCATGAGCCTGTGTGTAGCCTCCGTCGGTGATCTTTCCGATATAAACGAAGCCTGCTACTACAGTGTTACCCTCACTGCTTGAGTTTTCGTTGTTGCTTGTTGCCGAGCTTGTGTTAGTACCTGTTGAGCTTGCATCGGTACCGGTTGAGCTTGTGCTTGCGCTTGAACAGCCTGTGAGTGCTGCGGATAATGCGCAAGCTGCCGCCAGAATAATGGCGATCAGTCTTTTTTTCATGATTTTCCTCCCTGTGAAAAATAGATATAATAATCGGC
>CAMEKR010000095.1 GCA_945921515.1 uncultured Clostridia bacterium
AACGGAGCATTTTATGATAGACGCGCTTGTGTATTATGGATTATATAGTGCGTAAAGGGGGATATTAACGATTGATTAAGGAGAGTAAAATGAAAAGTTTTCGTCCACCTTTTACAAAAGGTGGCGGATTCCAAAGGCGGCGCCTTTGGTCGCTCTCCGCAGAGAGCGAAATCTCTTAGACAAAACGATCTTTTGAAGGGTTAGGGGAACTTTTCTCACGAAGAAAAGTTCCCTTTAACTTTGGTCGAAATGCTTTTTTATCTCCGCAAATATGCCGGTGACATATTTGCGGAAGCAGTACAAAACCGCCAAAAATCACCTAAAAACACAAAAACGCCTGTGTATTCCACAGGCGTTTCAGTTTGTAGAAAAAGTCTATTTTTTAATAAGTAGAGCAAATTCTCTATCCCTAACCCCAAGCCCCTTCCCCTCGGGAAGGGGCTTATTACCGGGGGCTGCCGCCCCTGCGACCTTGCTTGGGGCTTCGCCCCAAACCCCATTTTTATAAAATAATAGGTTTATCTACAGTCTGAAACGCCCGTGTATTCCACAGGCGTTTCTTATTATTCACTTATCATTTAATTACGGCAAACCCCTTAATCCTCCGCATAGAAGATAAACTCCTCATTTGCAAATCTGAGCCTTGCTCCCGAGAATATCTGCACCTGTCGCTCCACAGGTATCTGCTGACCGTTGACATAGGTCTTGTTGGTAGAATTGAGGTCAACTACATAATCGCAGTCATCTTCTCTTATTATCTTTGCGTGCTTGCGGCTGACAGCGGAATTATCCGTCACGGTATAGTCGCAGTATCGCATATCCTTGCCGATAAGGAATGGCTCCGAAGTTAAGCCGATCCTCTCTCCGCTTTTCAGACGGACAAGATATCTGTGGCTTGCCGCTCCGCTTTCGTTTGACAGCACAACGGTTGCCGTGTCATATTCCGAATAATCTATCTGCCTGTTATCCGTGTTATCTCCCGACAGAAGCACCGTACCGCTGCCACCGAATCTTAGCAAGCCCGTTGAAGTAGAGCTGTCCTGCTGTAACAGCGTGGTCTGCTGTGCTTCGTTATCGCCGTCCTTTTCGGCTTTTACAGCCGCTTCAAAGCGGTCGATGTCAAACGACTCTCTTCCCGAGAAAAAAGACATATATCTGTCTATATACCCCTTGTCCTCGTTGGGATCGAGAGTAAACAGCACCGGCAGTTCTCCTAAAAAGTCGGTCACGGGACAGATGTTGCGATTGCTTAAAAGAGGCCAGTACACAAGGCTTATCTTCTTTGCGTCATCAATAAAAACCGAATCCGCCGTCAGATAAAAATTATCGTACGCCTTGCTATCATAGTTCTCACAGCGCTTTATTATGCCGATAATATCCAGCACCGCCGAGAGAAATACCTTCTTTGGCACTATGCCCCGATACTTTTCTGTCAGCAAAGCCTTGCCATTTACACAGCACTCAAGCCTTGTACCGCCAAAGCCCGAATACTCGCTTACAGGGATAAGTCCTTCAACACATCCGCCTGCGATAGCTTTAAGCATATGGCTGTTTATCTGCTCGCCGTCTGTAAGCTTGTTTGTTATTATTGTTTGGTCTTTTTTGTTTTTTTTTGTTATATTACTCACAAATACTCCCATCGTAAATGTCACAAAGCCATCTGCACCCGGTTTATTTGCGGCTTTTCATATTTACGATATTCCCTTTACCTTAATTATACTCAAATCAGGTGCGCTTGTCTACCCATAAGTGAAAATCGCTTTATATCCGTTGATATTATACAAATAGATACCGGAGCTTTTATTTTCCGTAGGGGCTGTCGAATTCTCTTTCAGCCTTTGCCACAGCTTCTTCAAGAGATAGACCGGTGAAGTAGGGAGCGTTAAGGTATCTGCCCGATTTTTTATCATCCACGAATGCACCGACTGCTATACCCGGGATAGCGCTTTCGGGTGAGTTGGGAGCATTCGGACCGCCGAGATCGGTCCTGCACCAGCCCGGATCGGTCAGGTTTATCATGACATCTGTGCCTTCAAGCTTTGAGCCGAGATCGATAGTTATCTTATCAAGTGCCGCCTTGCTTGCAGAATAGCCTGCCTGCTCAGGCTCAAGACGGATACCGCTGGTAGTATTTACGATTCTGCCAAAGCCTCTGTCTATCATCTTGGGTAAAAAGTGATAGCATATCATAGCAGGAGCGATCGTATTTATCTTGAAGCTTTCGGTGTAATCCGAAACAGGAGTGCTGAAATAATCCGTGCGGTACGCTATCTGCATTCCTGCGTTGTTCAAAACGATATCAACCTTTGTTCCCTTAGCGTCTATCTCGTCAAGCATACGCTGTACTGCGTCAAGCTCGGACAGCTCGGCGGCTACGGCATAAGCCTCCACGCCCATTGCCTTAACTTCCGAAAGTATCTTGTCGCAATGCTCTTTTGTTCTGCCGTGAAGAATAAGGTTACAGCCGTGTTCAGCCATCAGCTTTGCGGTAAGATAGCCTATCCCCCTTGCCGCACCTGTGATAAGCGCCCATCTTCCGTTAACATTTACCATTTTCGTTTTCTCCTCTCGAATTTACAGCCTTAAATCTCATTCTTTAGCTTTTCAAAGCCTGCTTTGGTCTGACTGAAATATTGGAATTTTACCATCAAATGCCCTTAGCCGAGTACTCATTCCTTTTTACTTTATCCACCACTCGGGAGTCAGCTCGCCCAGCTTTACAACACGCCCCGTAGAGTAGTCGAGCATTATTTCGATATCGTGATATTTTCCTGCCATAAGCTGCACCATAAGCTCACGGCAAGCTCCACAAGGCGCACCGCTTGAGCCATCGGGGAGCAGACACAGCACCTTATCTATCTCATGCTCGCCGTTTGTCAGCATATTAAAGATGGCGTTTCTCTCTGCGCAGATACCAAGCGTAGAGCAGGTATCGATGCAAATGCCGGTATATATTTTCCCCGATTTTGACAGCACTGCGGCAGACACCTCTCCGCAGGTTACATACTCGGATACCCTGCGTGCATTCAACACGGCTTCTGCCGCTTCGTACATTTCAGTCCATATATTTTCCATAAAAACACATCCTATTTTCCGCTTCGTTCTGCCCCCGCCGGTCGAGTGCCTCGCCGGTTGCACCGGCTGGCAGTTCCGCCTTTTACTATGTTTGAATTATATGTCAGGTACGCTGTGGCAAAGATACGATTGCGTTCCTCCTAATAATCATCCGCCGTAGCCGAAGATAAATTCCTCGTTTGCCAGCATTATCCTGTCGCCGTCTTTAAGAGCATACTCGATCATCGGCGAAAGCTCCTTGCCGTTAAGATATGTCTTGTTTGTGGAATGCTTGTCCATTATGTAATAGCAATCGCCTTTCAATATGATATCTGCGTGCTGACGGCTTATGGTGCGGTCGTTCTTTAAGGCATAGTCGCAGACTCTCTCACAGCGCCCTAACCTGAAAGTTTTGAATCTTACCGCTATCTTTTCACCGGTTTTCACTCTGAGCAGCGACGGGAAGAACAGAGTTTCCTCGTCGGAAGTCTTCAGTCCTTCCGAAAGACCGTTTGCCGCCGGGTTGTTGCCGTATTGTAACATAATCCGCCCCCCGATTCCGTTTTCCCCAAAAAAGACATAGTGACCGATTTTCTTATACCTATTTTAACACATTTTAAGCATAATGTAAATAAGTATAGTGAAAAAGTGTATAATTTTTGATGATTTTTACCTATAATTTGAACGAAGCATTACTCTTCATTTCATATGCCACAGGCATATATCATCCGCTGAAAGCGGATATCATTGAAAAAAGCACTTGCCGAAACAAGTGCTTTTTTCAATGGAACAAATCTCTTATTTTAATACAAATGCACCCAAGCTGTATTATGGGAGCATTTTGAATTGCCGGGAGCATTTTTTCCGTAAACACTCTCAGTCCCACCATAGATAAAAATATTTATATTTAATTATATTTTTTGCAAATTCTGTTTCTGATTCGTTAAAAGAGATGCTGTCGGGTGCAAATTGCAGTATCTCATCTTTAAGTTCATTAGCTTTTTGTAAATCTAACGAATCAGGGATAGAATACTTAATTGAATCGTGGCTTATTTCTGTAATTTCTGCTCCGTATTTTTCATACCAATATTTAGTCTTTACAACAATAACATCGGTAGCAGGGCACTCATTGAAATTACCGAACGAAACTGCCGTCAGAACTTCCCAAGCATTTTTAACATCCGGAAACGAAACCTCTGTCTTAATCCTCCGTATTCATATTAAGTATATTTATTTTTATGTATTCAATTGCATCGTCTAAAGGGAGATTTCCCAATAACAGCATAAAGATGGGAGTGCTGAGCTCATCCATTAGTTCGGGACAGGAAGCAGTAATAAAATCTAAAGTTTCAAGAGGCGCAAGCTCGAAAATTTCATATGCGATGTGAGCTGTCAGAGTTATATCATGAAAGCCATCCTCTGTCATATATATTCGAGGAGTGTATAGACTTGTAGGTGAATATATTTCTCCTGAAAAGTTTTCATTAACACTGGGCCAGACACTTGCATTTATATAATTCAGCAAACGCATAAATTCCGATATGTGATTGCTTTTACCGCAAAGTTCAGCGGCCATTCGCGAGTAATAGACTCTACAGTCCATATATTTTTCGCAGAAGTAAATACATCCCTCTAATGGGCACTTTTTCCAACCTCTGAATACCATCATTATTCTCTCTGTTCCGTTATAATTACTTTCTGTAAATTTAATAAAATTTCGCTTTAGATATTCTCTCGTTTGGGCTTTAGCTTTAACCTGAGCCATTGTTATAATCATAATGCATTCCGTCCTTTCCTTCCGCTAGTTTTTTCCAGCGGATTTTCCGCCATACCTCAAGAACAAGTCGCCCGTACGACGGAAATCTGCAAGAAAATTCTTCATAAAAGCATTTTAATACTTTTTATGTATAGGGTCTAATACTGATATGTCTTTTATAATATGTATGAAATATTTTTCGTCTTCAGCAGATATTGGTTCATTTTCCCTTTTAATAACCTTATCAAAGTGTCTCTCAAAAGTTTTGTATGAACAGCAACCTGGTGCTAATCTATCCTCTAATTTACCTTCAGTATGGAACTTCAAATTAAGTTTGTTGAGAAAAGCATCCATTTGATCGTTATATTTGGTTTTATCTTTATATGGCATACTTCTGAAAAGTTTTTCCATATAAGAAATATACTTATCAAGCAGAAATTCGTATACAATCCCATCTTCCGATAATCTTATCGTTGATGAAGTGTATTCTTGGTATCTATCTCTTACGGTTTTGGGTTTGCGATTTCTCATTTTACTCCGGCCTCTCTTTTTAGGTGTAAATACGTTAGCAACAACTGTTGTTTCTCTGATTTTGTTTTAATGTTTATTATTATCATCGCCTGCTTTACCACAGTTGTTGTTCTCGCTAATGGATATAATACCGGATGCGACAGCTAATCGCTTCATCTCCTGTATACAATCGCGTTTTTTCTTGTACAATGAAGAACTCGTCTCTCGATTAGAGCAAACATAATCGATAAGCGCCTTGAGAAGGTCAGCATCGGTTATTTTGGAAATTAGGTCTTGTGGTTGCTCGTCTACGGCGATTTCATTTAATACTGTGTAGGTAAATAGCGCGCCGCTTGCTGTTATGGCTGAGGAAAAGTCTTTGTCATCTTGTCCCATCAGAAGAGAAGTAAAACTTCTCATAGCTCTGCCGACAGTTGTCAGGCGATGCTGTGAAGTCAACTCAATTACAATTTCGTTTTTGGCAATTTTCATATTGGACAGCGTTTTGCGATTCGCCATAAAAGCGGAATTTTCATTATAGGCATCAAAGGTAGAGGATAAGAGTTCTTTTTTGGCGGAAAAGTCTATACTGGTTTTGGGATTAGAGAGAGTTAGTTTCACACTATAAATGTACATAAATGATTGCACCTTCCTTTCTGCTATAAAGTATATCATAACGAAAAATAAATGTCAATAGTGATTATAAAGAAATATTCGCTCGCTTTGAGAGTTTTCCTCGATAAGTTCGGTTTTACCGTGATTTATAAACGGCATGAAAATAATATCAATAAAATTTTATGCAAATAGCTATTGACAAGCCTCCAGAAATTTGATATAATAATTGCAAGAAAAATTGTATAAGGAGGTGAACCGAAAAATGCTGACCTATAGACAAAAATACGAACTCTTCGTAACTATGTATAAAATGATCGCTCATTGCCCCTATGGTATTAACACGCGTAAGCTCGTTCAGGCGGCTATTGATACGCTATCTACCACTATACCTCACCTTAACCACCACCATGCGTATGGTATGCTTTCTTATATGTTACGCAGTGGCGTGCGTTTTCTAAGGAGATCGCCAGGAAATTCTATTGTTGGATTATAATTATAACTAATATGCGCACACCCGCCATCTTTTTGATGGCGGGTGTATACATTGAGCAAAACTCCGTTGAAAACTTCTTTAAGAAATCAATACAGTTTCAATAAGACCATGTTACATAATATTATCATCAAGCAGAAAGTCATTAATGCCGTTATCGTCATACCAACGCTTGCGTATATCGTGACGGACGATTATTTTGGGGAAGGAATCCCCGGTTAACTGGAATGGCTTGTTTTCGGTTTATGTCTTTTCATCATCCGGTAGAGCGTATGCCGACTGAATATAGGTACGCTATCCGCCAGATTTTTCAGAAGTAAAACTATATAATAATCCCGTTCAATTGCAGAATCGGGCAAGTGCTTATCTTTGGCAACTATTGATATCAAATCTCTGAATTCAGAAGGAAATTACTGCAGCTTCATAAAGCTCCTCCATTCTTGGATGTTTAGCTTCGTGAGTGTTTTCCACCCAATATTTAACGATTACCAAATTATTTAACGATTACTCGACTTTTTAACGATTTATACAAGTATTTAACGATTATCCGACTTTTTAACGACTGTTTCTGTGATTTTTTAACGATTACCCCCACTTTTTAACGATTACCCATTATTTAACGATTGCTCTAAAAATTCAGCAATCACCTCATCGTCCATGTTTCAGTTGGCTTTAAGTAGCACAAAAATGCCACAGCTCTGATGCTGTGGCATTTTATGGTTGATGTTCAGCAAATGGCTTAGTTGAGCCATTTGCTTTGATGGTAAAAAGTGACAAACGGCAAATTGTATCAAATCTACCGTGTCACATGGTCGTGGTGGAGCCGAGGAGAATCGAACTCCTGTCCGAAAACCGATCCGCCGGCCTTTCTACACGCTTAGTGAAGTCTTTGTTGTTTCCCTTATACCGCTCCGGCTCACAGGATCGGCACTCGGTAGTCCTTTGATGTGTTAACGGCTACAGGACTCTCACCGAAAACATTGGCTGTTAGTCGACGCCCTTTATAAAGCCACAGCGCTCTTTACAAGGACGGTAGCGCACTTAGGCAGCTACTAATTCAGATCTATTATCTGCGTTTAATTTTAAAGTGCCCCGTTTAAAGAGATAAGGCGATCTCTGCGTGCTTAGCAGGGTTCACAGCCCCCGTCGAAACCTTTACGGCCCCGTGTGGATACTTATTGTAGCATAAAGAAAGGGGTTTGTCAAGCAAATTTTCACGGTTGCTATGCCATATTTTGTCTGATTATTTGCCGCTTATTCAAAACAAAACACCGTGTACCATTACTGGCACACGGTGTTAGACTGTCGAAAAAGTCAATTATTGAAAAATAGAGCAAGCTTTAGAACAATAACTGCTAATCACTACCAACTTTTGCGGTTTTGTAGTGCTTCTCCAAAGATGCTATCACAAACTACGAAATACGACTTTAAGTAAACCTATAGCTTGAGGCACTATCCCAACCTACTTTCTGCGTAAGCAGAAAGCAATATGTCGAGGGTTAAAACTGCGATAGCAAACGCAAAAGGTGACTATAGTAAACGCTATCGCTAAGTGGCACTCGCTCGGAGAGAGGATTAGGAAGAGGGATTTGCGGCGTTTTGTGGCTCTGCATCGTGCAGAGCCTTTGTGCGCCGCATTTATGCATCCTTGCATAAGCCTCGAGGGAGAAAACTAAAGGGGAGAGGGG
>CAMEKR010000096.1 GCA_945921515.1 uncultured Clostridia bacterium
AACCCTTCAAAAGATCGTTTTGTCTAAGAAATTTCGCCCTCTGCGGAGGGCGATTCGGGACTCTGTCCCGAAGCCCTGCCACCTTTTGTAAAAGGTGGACGAAAACTTTTAGTTTGCTCCCCAAACACTACCGTTCAACACGCCGTTCCGTTATCTCCGCAAAGATACTACTTATCCAAAGGCGGAACTGAGTACGGCGGCACGCCGGGTAGATTAAACTCAGGGAATGAATTTGTAATTCTCTCCCTGCACCGCTTGCAGAACAGCTCCTGCTGCTCGGGATCGTCACGCATTTGTTGCTTTGCGCCCCACAGGTGTGTGTATTTGTTCTGCGGCAAAAACAGAGTGTCCTTGTCAAGAAGCGTGGTATATGGCACGCCGCACCGCTTTGCGAGCATTGGCAGAAGTCTTTGCTCGGCAAACACCATATAAGTCAGATAGTCGCCGCCGTAAACGGCAGATTTCATAAACGCTATCGCTCTTGAGGTGTAATATTGCTTGAAGTCCTCATCGGGAATATATAAAAAAGCCGTATTCAGCGGTAATGTAGTATAGTCAAGACCGTCGTCAAGCACCTTGCCCTTAAGACGGAATGTAGATATATCCGGATAAACAGACGGCATAAGCTCCTCTTCGTGCGCCGCAATTATCTTATCCGCAAAGTCGGGATTTTCCCACACGATAAAATCCGTGTCTATCATGGCACACGGAGCAGGGAACTGCTGAAGCGCAAGCAGTTTGCCACCTGCCCAGAACATTATTGGGTCTATACCGTCAAGATCGTCGGGTATAACGACTTTTATCTCGTCCCAGATATCGTTTATCCCGAGCGATGAAAAAAGCTCTGCGCCTGCGCTGTCTGTAAGCATACTTATAGTATTGCCGTTTTTGCGCCATTGCAAAGCCGAGATTATCATACAATATATATCGGGCAGGCTCATAGTGAGCTTCTCGCCCGGATGTTTTGCGAAAAATGCCGCAGCTGAAAAAGAATGAAATCCCCTCATATCAGATGTATACCGTATCCGAATCTGTTTAGCGGCTCGGACGAGAAGAACAGCATCAGCGCCGCAGGCGTGAAGCTTCCGCCCTCGCACAGATCCTCATAAGAAAAACTGCCGAAGATAAAACTGCTTAAATTAAAACTGCCAAAGCCGAAACTGCCGTATCCGAAGGAAGTCGCCGTAAAGCTCGTCTTTTTGTATGAGCCGTTCTGAAATTCATATTCATACTCGTGGCTGTGCCTGTATGAGCCAACCCTGAATGAGCCGACGCCGAATGAGCCTGCTCTGAATGAGCCGAATGAGCCGAATGAGCCGTTTGGTGAAAGTCCTGCACCGTTACCGTTTGAAAGGAACGGGGGAGTAACATTGTTGAACAGGTACGCTGTGAATTTATCCTCCGCAGGCTTATCCTTGAAGATATCTTCAAGCGCAGAATCAACCTCTCCGTTTTTATCTATAGCTTCAACAAGCTGAGCTTCTCTTTCGGCGCCGTGAGCTCTCAGCCAGTCTGCCAGTCTGCCTCCGAGATAGTATCCCTTCACATCCGTGATGCAGAAGTTCTTCTTGATGCCCTCAAGGTCGGATACCTTTTCTCCTCCTATCCAAAGACAGCAGTTTTTCATTGAATCAAATCCTTCCGTCAGCGTAGGCTCAGTGCCTAACGCTTTTTCTAACCATATCGAGCAGTACCGGAGCTACATTCAGCTTTGGATCTGCAAGCACCGCCTCGAACAGTGAATTTATTACCGCAGTCGCCTGCGCCTTGTTTGCTACAAGACGGCGGGCAACAAGGTCCTTTTCTTTTACCGCAAGCTGTTCTTTACAGCAGCACTCGCCCGATGCGGCTATATCGTCGAGTAAGGCGGATATCCGTCGGTACATAGCCACCTGTCCCTCATGAACAGACGGCTTTGCCATATCGTCGGCTATCCTCAGTTTTATCAGCTTTTTCAGCTCATCGTAGGAAAGCTCCCCGAACAGCCGCTTGAGTGCGACTCTGTCTTCGGCAAAGCTGATATCGTGATATTCAATAAGCATATCGGTATCGCTTTTCACCGACTGCTCCGAGTGGTATCTGCAAAGAAAATTTACGGCTGTAATTCTGCCAAGCTCTGCGTGACCGCCGTAGGATATACTTCCGTGCGAGTCAAGGCATTTGCAGTCGGGTATACCGCTGTTGTGGAACAATGCGGCATATCTCACCTGCGGCACAGGCGGAGCAAACTCAACGCTCTTTGCTATATGCTCCCACAGAGTGCCGTCAAAATATCTGTCTTTATACTGCTGTGCCTTTGTTAGCTCGGGAGAAAGTGCCGAGAACACCTCGGGGAAGCGTATCATTACCTTTGATATATTCCTTGTAAGGAGCAATTTGGTAAACGCACGGTAAACCTCTCTTTCGGGCAGAGCGGACAGCAGGTTTGCGTTTGCTTTTATCGAATCGGCAGTTATGCCGTCTATCTCGTAATTCTCCGTGCCAAACAGCGTCAGCGCAGTAAGAATGTTCATAGGATTAGTAACGATGCTCGACTTAGGGCTCAGCTTCAGCGTAAGCTCATTTCCGTCAAGGTCGTTTTCGTGCCACAGCACTACGGGGTATTCGCCGATAGCTTTAAGCGTTGTCACTCCGTCTTTTATACATTCCATCCCGTCAAATGGGTCTCTGAAGCCTTTTCTCGGGTGGTAGGCTATAGCGTTTACCGAAAAGTCACGGCGAGCAAGGTCGAACAGATAGTTGTCGGTATATACAGCCTTTCCGTCCTTTATCTCACTGCAATAGCAGGATACCTGGATAACAAGTCCCAGCGAAGACACCATGACCGAGCAAAGCTCCTCGTTTTGCGATACCATCCTCATCTCACGGAAAACATACAGCATCTCCGAAAAGTCTGCGTCGGTGATTATATCATAATCCATCGGCGAGTCGCCTCTAAGCAGCTCGGCTACGCATTGTCCGACAAAGTATGCCTTGTTGCCGGCCTTCTCAAGCAGACGGAGCACCTGCAAAGCCTGCTCGGGTATATTCAGCTTCTGACTTTTTACAGCCAAAGCAGGTCACCTCTTATATTTTATTGCCTGTCGGGGTATCCCCAGCCGTCGATTCCGCTTTTTCTCAGAGCGGAGAATATCCTTTGCTTTACGCCTCTGTCACGGCTCTCCATATCGGCTAAAAATTCTTTTGTCTGCTGTCTTACGGTAGTCTTATCCGCAGGGCAGACCGACTTTACCACTTCAAGATCGTTTCTTTTGCAGGCGGCTGACACCTGTGATTCGGGAGCGAACACAAGCGGTCTTATTACCGTTATATCCTTGCGGTCAAGGTGCGTTTTCGGCGAAAAACAGCCTATGCGCCCTTCTTTTGTAAGATTCATCATAAATGTTTCTATAACATCGTCGTTATGATGCCCCAGCGCAAGCTTGTTACAGCCGGCGGCTTTTGCCGCATCGTGAAGCGCACCACGCCGCATATTAGCGCACAGCGAGCAGGGATTAGGCTCTTTTCTTATATCGAATACTATCTCGCCTATCTGCGTATGAACAAGGCTGAACGGCACCTGAAGCCTGTCGCAGAGCCTTGCGACCGCATCATAGTTATTGGGGACGCCGTTAAAGCCGGGATCGATAGTAACTGCGACAATGTCATAGCTAAATGCCTCAAATCTCCTCATACCCGCAAGCGCAGACAGCAGTACAAGGCTGTCCTTGCCGCCCGATATGCCTACGGCTATCTTATCGCCCTCGTCAATAAGTCCGAACTCCTGTACGGCTCTGCGGACATATCCCATTATCTTCTGCATATTATTTCTTGTCCCGCTTTTTGAACTTGTACATATTCTCGTGATACTTTATCTGTATGCCGAGCTTTCTGCTAAGCACCATAACCGTCGCATCGGCGGCTATAGTCAGCACTATCGCTATAATGCACACGATATATGCGGTATCATTGTTCATAGCTATTCCGATGACAGCCGCAGCTATTGCAATTGCCGCAAAAAACAATCTCGATTTCTTGAATATTGCCAGAGCAAGCTCCAAATTAGTCCTCCTATCAGTCTTCGCCCAGTTTCAGCGCCTTGTTTATGTTTATCTTGCGTATGATAGCGCCGAGTATCGCAAAGCCGCCAAGCAGCATAAGTGCGATGAGTACATACATCTTTATGTAGTCCGCCTGCATTGCCGCTACTCTGTACGGAGGTATCTGGTCGTTGACATCATACATATACTGGAACAGCGGAACGAACAGGTCGCTCGTTATGCCGCCTATTATAAACGCAAATATTATCGAAACGCCCGATACCAGCAGCTGTTCATAGCCCAGTATGCCGATGATTTCCTTAAAGGATACGCCCATTGCACGAAGGATACCGAACTGGAGCGTTCTGCCCTTTATAGAGAGTATCCAGTAGATAAGGAAGCCGATAATAGTCATTACCATTATGATGACAAAGCCGAGAGTCAGCGCACCGTTCATACCCTGTAAAGACGGATCGGTCTTTTCGGCTATCAGCATCTGCGAGCTGTCCTTTATGCTCTCAAGAGGAAGCATAGAGTCCTCAATGCTTTGGTACAGCGCCTCGCTTGTTGCGCCGTCAGCCATCTTGAGCCATATCTGATACGGCTCAAGCTCTGTTCTTGCACGGACATAGTTATAGTTCATAACGGCAAAGTCGCAGGTGTTGGGATTGAGTCCCGGCCAGTAATCGACTATCGCCATTACCGTTGTGTCAAGGTTATCGTTACCGCCCCATTTGAGCGTGATTACATCACCCTGCTTTACTCCTGCGTCCTTTGCAAGACCGCTTGAGATGATAACGCCCGAACGGCTCTCAACAAGAGCGTTGCAGTAGTTCCACCAGTGTATCGGCAGAAGGTCGTTTCTGAACCACGCAGTCTGTGCGAATTTGTCCGGCTCGATAGCCATAAGCGTGAGCTTTGTATTGCCGTTCTTTCCGTTTCTTATCTTTACGGTATCGTTGACAAGCACCTTTGTAGCAATGTCAACGCCTGCGAGGTTTTCATAGCGTGAGAAATCGGTTTCGATAAATTCGCTTGTACCGCCGTCTTCGGAGGTGGAGAGCGAATATTCAGTCAGCACTACATCTGCGCCGTTTTCGTAATATATCCTGTCGCTGATGTTGTTGTTTATAGCTCTTGCGGTATTTGCGGAGAACAGACCGAATGAGAAGGTCATAACGAGGAACAGCATAAGGAAGCGTTCCTTTCCGCCTTGTGAACGGCATACAGTAGTGATAGCCATATACTGCGAGGGCGACCAAACCGGTCTTAATACATAGTATACCAGCCTTAACAGATAAGGATACACTCTTATGAACAGCAGACCGAAGCCGAGTATCATAAGCGTGGAGAATATGAACAGCAGAGGGTCAAGCTCGCCTGTTGCTTCAAATGTTCCTTCCGCTATTGAGTCGGTGAGCTTTGTGGTGTAGAAGTATAAGAAGCCGAAAGAGCAGGCGAGGAGTAGGATATCCACGCCGCATTTTTCCCACAGCGACATCTTGACGACTTTGGTGCGGCTCTGCTTGTACTGTACTATAGTGAGCTTTGACGCAGGTATAATCGGTATCATTGTCGTAAGGAAGAATACTACCACCGCAAGAAGTGCGTACAGTATGCTTACTCCCGTGATCTTAGCGGCAATGCCCGTGCGGTTGACAAACTCAAGGAAGCCGTTGGACACGCCTAAGAACTGGCACAGCGCAAGTCCTATGAACGGCGCAATTATAAGCGTGGCAAGTCCGAGCACCGCCGACTGTGCGGCATACATACCGAATATCTGCAGAGAGCTTGCGCCTCTGCTCTTGAATACCGCTATCTCGTTTCTCTCTCTGTCTACATTAAGCTGTGAAACCATGAACAGATAGAATGCGAGCATAACCATCGCAGGTATCTGCAGTATCCACAGTATCCTTGTCAGCTTTTCGGCACGCTCGGTATAGTTGCCGATAATATCCGCAACGTTGAACTCATGCTCATAGCCCGCTTCTTTGTAGAACTCATCATCTTTTTCAAGCTCTGCGGTGACAGAGGCTATCCTGTTCATATCGAGGGTGTGATAGTCGAGCGAATAGCGTCTTGATACGGTTATTGCGTTGAATCTGCCGTTTGGTATAAGGTCGTTTCTTACCGTATCGTAGTTTATGAATATCGCATTAAGATAGCTGTCGAGCGTTTCTGCCCAGTAGGTGTCGTTATCGGTCTTTTGCTCATATACGCCGGTTATCCTTACATAGTAAGGCTCAACGCCGGGTGCGAGAGATACTACCTTGTATGTAGTGCCGATATTGATAGCGAGCGTCTTGAGTGCGTCTTCCGACGCTACTCCCTCGTATACGCCGTCAACGGGACTGCTTGACGGAAGAGAGCCTCTTACTATCTTCATATGGTCAAGGCTGTCGGTCATTCCGATGAGCTTAAGTCTTGTAGACAGCTCGGCGCCGTTTTTCTCGCCGTTTATGATATAAAGGCAGTCGTCGATAAGCGTTGTCTTTGTATTTTCGCTTGCAATGCCGATAGCGCCGATCCTCGAATCCGAGTCGCTGACGAGCTTGTCTATAAGAGCCTGCTGGGAGCTTATATCCATGCCTATCTGATTTGTCTTCTGTACGGAGTAAAGACCGGGAAATTTGCCGTTGTCAAGCTGGTACTGTTCCATATCCTTTATCAGCATACGCTGTAAGGAGGCGTCCATATATATAGGTATGGTACTCATCATGCCTGCCGCAAGCAAAAAGCCGATAAACAGGCACAGAACCATCCATTTTGTGTTGCGCATTTTGCGCCATAACAGAGTAAACATCGTAATTATTCCTTCCGGCGATAAGTTGAATGGTAAATTTTATCCGTGTTATTTCACTACGACTTCGTCGCCTTCTGAAAGACCGGACAAAATCTGTATCTCGGTGGCGTTGCTTATTCCGGTTTCTATGTTGACTTCTGTCTTGACGCCGTCCTTGTAGACCTGAACATAAGTCTGTCCCGAAAGAGTTTTGACAAGATATTTGGGTATCACTATTGCGTTTTCCGCCTGCTCTTTGATATACGAGATATCCGCAACGGTTCCGACCTTCGTAAAGCTCGGCAGATCGCCTGTAAACTCGGCGTAGACGGACGAGGTATCCTCGTCGCCCTGTTCCTTTGCTTCAATGGGAGTCTTTACAACAGTACCCTTGAACTCTTCTTCGTCAATGGTGATGGTAACTTCCTGTCCGACTTTGAACTTGCGGTCTTCATTGACGCTTGCCTTTACATATATCTTTGTAGGATCAATTATGGTAGCTATCACCTTGTACGCCTGAACCTTTGAGCCGGGCTTTATCCTCTCTGCAAAGCTGACAAGTCCGTCGCAGGGTGCGTACAGCTTTGAGCCGTCAAGCTCATTTTGATACTGCGCCAGCTTGTTCTTCTCTATCTCAAGCTGGAGGCGGTCATTCTCTGCGCCGCTTGAGTTGTATTTGTTCTCAGCCTGCTGAACCACAAGCTCCTGCGTGCGAAGCTCATATTCAAGCTCGCCTGTGCTGTATTCTGCGATAAGGTCGCCCTTTTTTACGGTGTCGCCGGCTTTTACATATATCGTTTTCAGCGTGCCGTCACGCTCGGTAAAGGAGCAGTCCTGCTGAAGCTCGGACACGCAGTAGCCTACGGCGCTCGCCTTGTTTATTATAGTCTTTTTTACCGCCTTGTAGGTAGAATAGGTTACATCCTCGACTTTAAGTACGGGCGGCTCAAGCAGCTCCTCTTCTTCGGGGAAAAAGTAGCAGCCGGATGCGCAGCACGCCATTGCGCAGACTGTCGCAGCCGCCGCAATACGCAGTATATGCTTTTTCATCTTTACTTTCCTTTCGTTATTCGGTTGATTATATGAGGCTGACAGGGCATATGCCCCGTCATACTGTTGATAAACACTATATTCTAAATTGGGTTTAGGGTGCGATTCTGCCTAAAAGTGAACGCCCAAAGTGCGGTACGGATGCCGCACCACAGAGCGTTCACAGGGTCGCAGGGGCGGCAGCCCCCGACAGGGATGAGGGGC
>CAMEKR010000097.1 GCA_945921515.1 uncultured Clostridia bacterium
GTAGCGCGCGACATTTGGGATGTTGAGGCCGCAGGTTCGAACCCTGTCACTCCGACCAGAAAAGAACCCACATTTGTCTTAGACAAATGTGGGTTCTTTTCAACTAAATCCGTCCTTGCGGACGGGATAAATCCCACTTTCGTGGGATGAAATCACTTCGTGATGAAATCCGACTTCGTCGGGAGATAAGGACGGATTTAATTTCATCTGCGAAGCAGATTTCATCCGAGCGGAGTGAGGATTTCATCGCGCCTTGCGCGATTTCATTGAAAACAAATAGAATCTGAGGTATTTTTGATTGCTGCACTACTTTTACTTACTTTTATCTCGATTTTGCTCCGTTTGGTTACTCTTTGGCAGAAAAGAACCAACTTTTGTTTATCAAAAGCTGGTTCTTTTTTATCCAAGCTGCAGGCTTGGTATATCATCACCGCAGGGTATATCACTCCTTACCCCACAATATCCTCAAATATCTGTTCCGGTGTAAGATGATTTTCTCTCAGAATCTCCTCTACGGAGTATCTGTCAATAAACTCCTTTTTAAGACCGTAGTTATAAACTTTCATTTCATCGGCGCCGTAGAAACGAGCAATTTTCTCGCCGAAGCCGCCGTCAAGAATACCGTCCTCGAGCGTTACTACCTTTGAGTGTTCCTTTTTCAGATCATTCAGCATATCCGTGTCTATTCCTGTGATGTAGCGTGGGTTGATAAGCGTCGGAGCAGCTCCGGTTTTATCCGTTATAAGCTTTGCAAGCGCTTCGCCTATATTGAAGAAATCGCCGAGTGCTATTATTGCTATGTCTTTTCCTTGCACGGTAATTTTATATTTGTTAATATCGCTGTAATCTGTTTCAATGTCGCAATTTGTGTGAATTACGCCGTTGCAGGGAATCCTTATTGCTACGGGGAATTTGTTCTGCTCAATGCTCCAGTCGAGCATAGCAAAATATTCTTCACAGTTTGTAGGAGCAAGATAAACAAGCTCGGGAATATTGGACATCATCGGGATATCGAATATTCCGAGATGGGTAACATCGCCCATTCCGTAAACCGAAGCGGTATTTACAAGCAGGGTAGCAGGATTTTTGTTAATGCATAAGTCCTGAGAAATCTGATCGTATGTTCTCTGGAAAAAGCTCGAGTGCGTTGCAAAAACGGGCTTTCCGCCGTTTTTAGCTATTCCCGAAACCATAGCAACGGCGTGTTCTTCGGCAATTCCAACATCAACAAACTGTTTGCCTGCCTCTTTTCTCTTGTCTTCGGTGAATCCTATATTGGTAGGCACAGCTGCAACAACGGTTACTACACGCTTATCCGCTTTCATCTTTTTCATAAGATATTCGCAGGTAAGGCTGTCGTAGCTTTCGCCGTCGCCATAGTATATGCTTTCGCCTGTTTTTTCATCAAAAGGCATATGCCAATGCCAGTTTTCTTTGTTTTCTTCGGCAGGAGCATAGCCTTTGCCCTTTAGGGTATTTATATGCACTGCGATAGGGTGGTCGCAGTCCTTAACCTTCGAAAAAGCGCTTATCAGTGCGGAGATATCATTGCCTTTGTCAACATAGATATAGTCAAGTCCCATCGCTTTGAAAAGGTTGCACTCGCATTTTCCGTCTGATTTGCGGAGCGCTTCAAGGTTTTTGTAAAGACCGCCGTGATTCTCGGCTATTGACATATCGTTGTCATTGACAACTATAATGAAATTGCTCTCAAGCTCAGAGGCAAAGTCAAGTCCTTCAAGAGCCTCGCCGCCGCTGAGTGAGCCGTCACCTACTACTGCGATTATGTTTTCTTTGTCGCCTTTTAAGTCACGGGCTTTTGCAAGTCCGCAGGCAAGGCTGACAGCGGTGGAAGTATGTCCCACATTAAAGAAATCGTGTTCGCTTTCTTCGGGATTTGTGTAGCCCGATATATCGTTGAAATGCTCGTCGTAAAGGAATGCGTCCTTGCGCCCTGTGAGCATTTTATGAACATAGCTCTGATGTGATACGTCATAAACGATCTTGTCCTTAGGCGAATCAAAAACATAATGCAGAGCTATAGTCGCTTCTACAAAACCGAAGTTGGGACCAAAGTGACCGCCTCTTTTTGACAGGCGGTTCATAAGACCGCTTCTGATTTCCGAAGCGAGAACTGTAAGCTCATTTACTGATAATCCTTTAATGTCCGCAGGTGAATTGATTTTTTCAATATACATATTTTTTACTCCTTTATTTACAGCCGTTGTCATCGTCCCATTTAAGAACGCCTGTTTTTACGGCTTCATCGTACTTTGAAATCTTGTAATCAAGCTTTGCAAGCGCATCGTCATATTTTTTGCGCTCGTCAAGAATGTGCTTCTTCGCCTCAATGAGTAGCTCCAGCCTGTCACGAAGCGTATCGTCGCCTTTGCGGTAAAGCCGAACATATTCAATCAGCAGGTCAATAGGCATCCTTGCACTGCGAAAGCATATTGCTGTCTCTACCCATTTGATATCTTCCTCGCTGTAATCACGAATACCTCCCGCAGTACGGCGTACTTCGGGGATAACTCCCACTCGCTCATAATATCTGAGGGTATCGGCAGTAACGTTGTATTTTTCGCAAACCTCTTTTATCGTCATATAAAGCCGCCTCCTTGAACAGATTATACACCCTGGAGTTTACTCTAAGTCAATAGCTGTTTCGAATTTTGTGGGATGTTACAAAAAAGTATATCGGATTTATTTCACATTGCACAAATAATCGGTGTGGTTTAAGTGTGGTAGGGAGTCGCCGAACTTACAGCGTAAATTAATAAATGTAACAAGTGAGAAACTATTGAATTATTCTTTCATTCTGCAATAGTTCAGCGTTCTTACTCGGTAAAAATGCACAAATATTTTTTCAATTTCTACAAAATATCTCAATTTTGTTGCAAATATTATAACAATATGTTACAATTAAGGTCAGCAACAACAGGAGGAATCATCTTGGATTACATAGAGAATAACGGTATAAACAATACAGATAACGGCATTCCTGCCGATATTTCGGAAGTTACGGAGGTAAAAGCTCTGCCCGAAAACGAGGCTATGATGGCATATTGTGAAGTAAGTTCCGATATGCCGAGTATTAGTGCCGCTCCGCAAGGACAGCCTGTTATAGTATCTGCACCCGAGCCGTCGCAGATGGACTCGATATCACCTGTTAAAACGGCTTCTGATAATACGGCAAATACGGTGGGAGCTTTTGCACCGATATGCGAAGCTGCTGCCGATACTTCAATGCCAGGTATTTCTGCTCAGTCCGATTTTACACCCGATAATAACGGCGGTATAGCTGATGACAGCAACGAACAGCCGCCGCAGGAGGATTTACATAATTTGCAGGAGGACAGCGCATTTCTTGCTGCCCGCAAATCCACAAAGAACAAAAAAGCACCTGTAGTGGCTGACGCTTTTTCAATGTATCCCGACGCTCCTACGCTTCAGAAGAGCACAGGCAGACCGCTTACTGCGGATGAGGCACGAAAGTACTATGCCACGCATAAACCCGTAGAAAAGAAGCCTGAGGAAGAACATGTACAGGAAGAGCCGGAAGATACATCCAAAGAAAATCCGAAGATCATCATATATTTTGCCATACTCGCAATATGCGTTATTGCGCTTGCAGGCTGTATAATAGGTCTTCTTACATCTAAGCCGAGAGATAACAATAACGGCGGTACTTCAAACGGCTCGTCATCGGTTTCGGGCAATGTTGATGCTTCAAACGGCAGCTCAAACGAAGAAACCGATGCAACTAATGAAAGCTCTGTGCCGTCAAGCAGCGAGCAGAGTGTAAGCGAAAAACCCGTAGAAAGCGGTCAGAGCAGTTCTTCCGCTTCATCCACGACTACTACAAAAACTCAATCGGGACAGGCTATGCAGACCACATGGCATAACAATCAGACTTTGCCGTCTTCGGTGACCACTAAAACTCCTTCTTCGTCGCCTGCTTCATCAGTTCCCGTTTCTTCTGATAAGCCGTCTTCGTCGATATTCTCAAGCTCAACAGCTCCTGTGATAACGGTGAGACCGCAGTCGTCAACTTCGCAGAGCTCCACAACTCCGCATTCGAGTACCACAACGCAGACTACTACGGTAAAGCCGCAGATTACAACGACTACAACAACTACAACGACTACGACTACCAAAAAGCCGCAGACAACAACGACTACGACTACCAAAAAGCCGCAGCCCGATCCGCCTGCACCTGTTAGAAAGCTTTATTCGATTTCATATAATGCTGATGGTGGTTGGGGTGATGAATATACTGTTAATTTTGCTGTTAATAATAACTCAGGAAGCACTATTGATGGTTGGAAGCTTGTTATTGAAATTGATGGTCTTGATAGTGTTATTGATAAATGGAATGGTATTTTTACAACAAACGGAAACAAAATTACTGTCACTAATGAATCCTATAACAATATTATATCGAATGGTGGTACTTGTTATTTTGGCTGTCGTATTATTGCCAAGAACGGTGTCAAAATCAAGAGTGCAACGCTGAACGGTTCTGCTGTTGAGATAATTAGTTAACAGCACGCCGAGAATAAGATAACAGAAAAGCCGGGGTTTTCCGATTTCGGAAATCCCGGCTTAAGTTATGCCTTTTATTTGTGTGGTCAGCCTTTAGTGCTACGCCTGTATATCAAGTGAAGCTACCGCTTCGGATATCACATCCGAGCCTTCGCTGTCATCGAGCATTCTCTCGACAACCGTCTTGTCCTTTTCATCTTCAAATTCTTTTTTGTATTTCTTAGGATTATCGTTAGAAGCATTACGCATAAGGATAGCCTGCTTATATAAATCGGGCAGTTCTTTAGCAAGCTTTTTCATATCGCTTGTCGGTACTTTATCGCCGTTCATTATCCGCATAGCTATCTTAAGCAGTTTGCCGTAGTCGGTGAATTTATCGTTCCTGCCTTCTTTTTCGGCTTTTTGCTCATCTTCACGCATTTTCTGAAGCCGCTGCATAGCCTGCTCGTATTCCTGCTGTTTTTGCTGTCTGAGCTGCTCAAGGCGTGACTTTTTCTCGGAATGTAGGTTTTCATCGGATTGCGTTTCTTTTTTGTTTTGTGCCGATTTGTCGGACTTCTGTGCGGACTTTGAAAAACCGTTCTGTGCCGGATAATATATATTTTCGGGTTTGAAGTTTACATTCATATTATCACTCCCAATACTGCCATTGTGCTTGTCGGGTATTCTCCCTTTCTTATTTAATCGGCAGAAATTACGGGAAATTAAACTTACAAAATAAAGGCTCGGTTTTCTCCGAGCCTTTAGACTGTCGATAAACCTATTATTTTATAAAAATGGGGTTTGGGGCGAAGCCCCAATGCAAGTTTGCGTTCGTTTGTGGGTTTTGCATCGTGCAAAACCTCTGTGCGAACGCTATCAAGCATCCTTGCTTGGTCGCAGGGGCGGCAGCCCCCGATAATAAGCCCCTTCCCAAGGGGAAGGGGTTGGGGATGGGGTTATAGAACTTAACCTATTAATTAAAATATAGACTTTTTCGACAAGCTGAAGGCTCGGAAAAACCGAGCCTTTAGCCTTATTCTTACCCTTTACTTTGAAAAGTTGTACTTCTCGGTAAAGTCAAATGTAGCAAAATAGTCCGAAGGCTTTTCAGCACGGCGGATAAGCTTATATGAGCCGTCTTCTTTAAGAAGAACCTCTGCACTTCTCAGCTTGCCGTTGTAGTTGTAGCCCATCGAAAAACCGTGTGCGCCTGTATCGTGAATGTAGATAAGGTCGCCGATGTCAATTTTCGGCAGCATACGGTCAACTGCGAATTTATCGCAGTTTTCGCAAAGACCGCCGGTTATATCATACTTGTGGTCGCAGGGCTGATTTTCCTTGCCCATAACCGTAATATGATGATAAGCACCATAGATAGCAGGGCGCATGAGGTTTGCCGCACAAGCGTCAAGACCGATGTACTCTTTATATATGTGCTTTTCACGGATAGCCTTTGCTACAAGAGCGCCGTTAGGTGCAAGCATATATCTGCCAAGCTCTGTGAATATTGCAACATCGCCCATTCCTGCAGGAACGAGTATCTCTTCATACGCCTTGCGTACGCCTTCGCCTATAACCTTTATATCGTTTGCGGGCTGGTCGGGCTTGTAAGGAACGCCTACGCCGCCCGAAAGATTGATAAAGCTAAGCTGAACGCCTGTCTTTTCCTTTATTTCAACGGCGGTTCTGAACAGTATTCCTGCAAGAACAGGGTAGTAATCGTTTGTGAGAGTGTTGCTTGCGAGGAATGCGTGCATACCAAAGCGCTTTGCGCCCTTTTCTTTAAGAATCCTGTACGCCTCGATTATCTGCTCGTGAGTCATACCGTACTTTGCGTCCTTGGGAGTATCCATAACATTGCCTTTTTCGCTTGTCTTAAATTCTCCGCCGGGATTGTAACGGCAGCAGATAGTCTCGGGGATACCTGTCAGCTTATCGAGAACGTCTATATGTGTAAAGTCGTCAAGGTTGATGATTGCGCCGAGCTTGTATGCAAGCTCAAAGTCCTCGTCGGGTGTTGCGTTTGAGCTGAACATAATATCGTGCTGTTTTGCACCGACTCTGTCAGAGAGCATAAGCTCGGTGTAGCTTGAGCAGTCAAAACCGCAGCCCTCTTCCTTAAGTATCTCCATTATAAAAGGATTGGGGGTAGCTTTTACCGCAAAATATTCTCTGAAGCCCTTATTCCATGAAAATGCGTCGTACAGCTTCCTTGCTGTTTCTCTTATGCCTTTTTCATCGTAGATGTGAAAAGGGGTGGGTATCTCTGCGGCGATCTCCTCTAACTTTTCTTTTGTTACAAACGGTGTCTTGCTCATCTTATTGCCTCTTTCTTATTGTTTTTTGCCGTAAATACGGTTTTATTTTATCCGATGGTAAACTGTATCGAATAAGTAACCATCTGAAATAGTTGATTTTTCTGTGTCTGTCAGACTTTCATATATTTTTCAAGGAATTTAAGCGACATATTTATCCATTGCTTGCAGTTGTCACGGTAAAAATACTCGTTCCAGCCCGTTACCTTATCGCAGGTGGAAAGACCGTGAGGACCTTCGTCAAACATATGCAGTTCAACCGGTACTTTATTTGAAACACAAGCCTTTGCCAGCACAAGACTATTCTGTGCAGGAACGCAGTCGTCGTTTGCGGTGCACCAGATGAACACAGGCGGAGTTTTGGGCGTAACTCTGTTTTCTATGGACAGCTTTGAAAGCTCGTCTCTCGATGCGTCTTTTCCGAGCAGAACATCAAACGAGCCTTTATGAGGATTTGTTGTACCGCTGACAACAGGGTAGCTCAGTATAGCGGCATTCGGTCGGATATCTTCGGGCTTGCATCCGAGCGCCTTATATATTGAAGGATCCTGCCACATAGTAGCCGTGCAGGCGGCAAGATGTCCGCCTGCGCTTGCTCCCCATACCGCAAGTTTATCGGGATCTATGCCGAACTCTTCACAGCGCTGTCTTAATTTGAGGATAGCGTATGAAGCGTTCAGAAGCGGAGCAGGGTGCTTTGCATTACAGCTGTATATCAGTACAAAGGCGTTGTAGCCTTCCGACAGATAGTGCATAGCTATAGGCTCGCCCTCTCTTGCGGAGCAGTACTCATATCCTCCGCCGGGCAGAATAAGTATGGCGGGGCGTTTTTCACAAAACGGAAGTCCTTCTACATTGTCCAGCATATAAGCTTTTAGGTATACGGTTTTATCTTCGTTAAGAAAGTAAGTTTTTATTGTCATTGTGCGTTTCCTCTGATTAATAATTTATCACAGGGCATAAATTCTCCTGCATACAGTTTCTCAATATGATTTTACTACTTTTATAATTAAAAATCAAGTGCAAGTATTAACAATATGAAATTTTTTTTAGCGGAAAATTCAAAATGCCGCACAAAGATCTTTTCTTTGTGCGGTCAGCTTGTCGAAAAAGTATTTTTCGACAAGCTGTCAGACTTCGAGAAACACACG
>CAMEKR010000098.1 GCA_945921515.1 uncultured Clostridia bacterium
AAAGCAACGACCCGTTCTGGGACACGGCGGCGTCAATGCTTCTGCTTGCGCTTGTGTTCTATCTGCACTATGAAGCGCCGCCCGATGAACAGAACTTTGCTATGGTAATGGAAATGCTTCGTGCAGGAGCGATAGATGACGAGGAAGAACCAAGACCCTCACCTCTCGATAACCTGTTTTCGGAACTGGAATACGAAAGTCCCGACCATATCGCAGTCAAGTATTATCATTCGTACCATTCGGGCTCGGCAAAGACGCTGAAATCTATTCAGATTACTCTTGCCGCAAGACTTGAAAAGTTTAACCTTGAAAGCCTTGCCTCGCTCACATCAACCGATGAGTTGAAGTTGAATACACTCGGCGACCGGAAAACGGCACTATTTGCCCTGATACCCGATAACGATACGAGCTTCAATTTTTTGGTATCTATTCTTTACACACAGCTTTTTCAGCAGCTTTTTTATTCCGCTGACCACATACACGGCGGCAGTCTGCCTGTCCCCGTTCACTTTCTGATGGACGAGTTTGCTAATGTCAGTCTGCCGGATGACTTTGACAAGATACTATCCGTTATGCGCTCCCGTGGGGTTTCGGTAAGTATCATATTGCAGAACTTAGCACAACTTAAAGCCCTGTTTGAAAAGCAGTGGGAAAGCATTGTCGGCAACTGCGACGAGTTTTTGTACCTTGGCGGCAACGAACAGTCCACCCACAAATATGTGAGCGAACTGCTCGGCAAGTCCACGATTGATACAAACACCTACGGCAAGAGCGAGGGTAAAAGCGGAAGCTATTCGACCAACTACCAGATAAGCGGCAGAGAGCTGCTGACCCCTGATGAAGTGCGTATGCTGGATAACAGATACGCAATTCTTTTTATCCGTGGTGAGCGTCCGGTGCTTGATTTGAAATACGATATACTAAAACACCCGAATGTGGCGCTGACTGCAGACGGTAAAGCCGGAGCTTACAGGCACGGCGAAGTGAAGTCCGATGTCGCTGCCATCGAGCTTCTGAGCTTTGACAAATACAAGGCTCCCGAAACACAGACATCAGAAACAAATTATGAGCTCCTCTCTGATGAGGACTTTGAAACCTAGTAAATTTTGGAGGTAAACACAATGAACATTATTAAGAAAATCAATAACAAGGAAACGAGAAAACTGCCTATAACCGGAAAAGTAAGAAAGGGATTCCGTACTTACTGTGCTGTAGTTATTGCTTTGGCTATCGTTGTATGTATTACGGTAACAGCTTTTGCTGAGGGCGAAAGTGCCGCCGCAGGAAGTCCGCTTAATGTAATCAGCAATCTGTCGGACTTTATTTTCGGGCTTATCCGTGCGATAGGCCTTATCCTGCTCGGCTTCGGCATAGTGCAGATTGGTCTTTCACTTAAATCGCACGACCCATCTCAGAGAGCGAACGGTTTCCTGACCCTTGCGGGCGGTGTAATCATCACCTTTGCGAAGGAAATTCTTGACCTTATCACGGGATAAATTAAGCGGCATAAACGGGGCGTATCCGCTTCGGGTGCGCCCCGAAAATATATTGAGGTAATACCTCAATAGGAAAGGATGGTTATATAAATGAGTGATAACTGGGTTGTACAGAATCTTGTCGTTGCTCTGGGCGTCTGGAATCAGAAGCTTACCGAAATATGGTCGCTTATCACCGCTTCTCCGCAGGACTTTAAAGGCGGCGATATATGGAACGTGATAGTTGCCATATACGGTGCGGTTCAGGCTATCGGCTTTGCCCTGCTCGTCTTGTTTTTCGTTACGGGTATGGTAAAAACCTGCGGCTCGTTTTCCGATGTGAAAAAGCCGGAGCACGCGCTGAAACTTTTCGTACGGTTTGCCCTCGCCAAAGGAGTGATAACCTACGGAATGGAGCTTATGCTCGCGCTGTTCGATATTGTTCAGGGTACGATTTCTGTGATTATGAATTCAGCCGGATTTTCTTCGGCGGATATGACTACGCTCCCCGATGGTATGGTATCGACAATCGAAAGCTGTAACTTTTTTGAAAGCATACCGATCTGGGCGGTAACCCTTATCGGCGGCTTTTTTATCACGGTTTTGTCCTTTATTATGATTATGAGCGTTTACGGTCGCTTCTTTAAGCTGTATATGTTCACGGCGCTTGCCCCTATTCCCCTTTCGGCTTTTGCAGGCGAACCAACGCAGAATATCGGCAAGTCATTTTTAAAGAGCTACTGCGCCGTTTTGCTTGAAGGCGCGGTAATCGTGCTTGCCTGTATCATCTTCTCGGTGTTCGCTTCATCACCGCCGGAGATTAACGGGAGTGCCGCCGCAATAAATCAGGTGTGGTCGTATATAAGCGAGATTGTATTTAATATGCTTGTGCTTGTAGGCTCGGTGAAAATGAGCGACCGCGTGATAAAGGAAATGATGGGGTTGTAATTAAAACTTAGGGTAAAATGCACCTAAGTTTCAAATAATCGCTTGATATTTTGCAAAAACGGTGGTATACTATACTTGAAAGTTAGGGTAAAATACCCGTAAGTTTTAAGAGACGGAGGCTTGCAATGCAGAACATTATTAAGCGCGACGAATATCTTGGCAGAATTATTGACAGAAAGGAAAACGGACTGATTAAGGTTATTACAGGCATAAGAAGATGCGGAAAGAGCTTTCTCCTGTTCAATCTGTTTTATGATTATCTGATTGAAAGCGGAGTAAAAGAAGAACAGATTATTGCTATTGCCTTAGATGACGATACTTTTGTAAAGTACCGTGATCCTGATGAACTGTCAAAATATATTCGCGGGAAGATTGTGAACTCGGATATGTACTACATTCTCATTGACGAGGTGCAGTACGCAATCACAAAAGATGAACTTAAAAATCCTGATAACATCAGGCTTTACAATGTGCTCAACGGCCTTATGCGGCTTCGCAATGTTGATATATATGTAACCGGAAGCAATTCAAAAATGCTCACTAAAGATGTATTGACTGCTTTCCGCGGCAGAGGTGACGAGGTAAAGGTCTATCCCATTTCTTTCAGAGAGTATTATTCCTTTGTGGGCGGAGATAAATCCGACGCTTATGAAGAATACGCTCTGTACGGAGGAATGCCACTCGTTTTAACAAAAAAGAGCGACGCAGATAAGATGAACTATTTGCAGACTCTTTTCACAGAGGTATATTTCAAAGACATTGTGGAGCGTTATGACATTGAATTGCCCGATGTGCTCAGTGAATTAACGGATGACCTTTGTTCTTCCGTTGGTTCGCTTACCAATGCAAGTAAAATCGCAAATACCTTGCAGACGGTTAAAAACATTAAGGTTTCAGGCACAACCGTTTCAAACTATCTGAATTATCTGATTGAGTCGTTTCTGTTCAGCAACGCGAAGCGCTATGATGTAAAAGGAAAGAAGTATTTTGAGTATCCGTCAAAGTATTACTGTACCGACATCGGACTTCGCAACGCAAGGCTCAATTTCAGGCAGCAGGAAGAAACTCACATAATGGAGAACATTATATATAATGAGCTTCTGCATCGTGAGTATTCCGTTGATGTCGGCGTTGTAGAAATTGTGGAAACCGGCGCCGGAAAAAGATTGAAAAAACAGTGTGAGATAGATTTTGTAGTTAATAAGGGTTCAAAAAAATACTATATTCAGTCTGCACTGAATGTTGCAGAACCGTCAAAGCTTGAAACTGAACTCAGACCTTTGAAGAATACCAAAGATTTCTTCAAAAAGATTATTATCAGCAAAACCTCAATGAAGCCTTGGACAGATGAAGACGGAATCCTTCATCTCGGACTTTATGAGTTCTTGCTGAATGAAAAATCTCTTGAATTGTAAACTGAAATAAGCATGAAAAAATCGTCATCTGAAAAGGATGGCGATTTTTTATATCTGAAAGGAGGATTTAATTTGGAAGTAAAAATAAACAGAGAAATCCGCAACTACACAGAGTCTATGTTCTTTGGACTGTCGCTTCGGCAGTTCATTTTTTCTGCCCTGGCTTGTGCTGTTGCGGTGGTCATATATTTTCTGCTCAGTCCGTATGTCGGCACCGAGACCGTTTCGTGGATGTGCATTTTAGCCGCCGCCCCTTTCGCGGCGCTCGGCTTTGTTAAGTACAACGGAATGACCGCAGAAAAATTTCTGTGGACGTGGATTAAGAGCGAGTTCCTTATACCGAAAAAGCTCGTGTTCCGTCCAACAAACACTTACCTTGAGCTGATGAAGCCGGGTATCGAACAGAAAAACAAGGAGGCACTTAAAACACATGATTAAGACACTTGCAAAACTATTTAAACAGGAAAAGGAGAAGTTCGTAGTGCCAAAGGGCGTACAGGACGTCATTCCTATCAAGGCTATCTATGACGACGGTATTTTCAAGGTCGGAAAAGACAAATTCTCTAAGTCCTTTAAGTTTACGGATATAAATTATGCGGTAGCAAGCCGTGAGGACAAGGAAGCAATGTTCCTTGAATACTCCGAGCTGCTCAATTCATTTGACAGCGGAGCGACAACCAAAATCACAATCAATAACCGCCGGCTTAACCGCATTGATTTTGAGGAAACCATTCTTCTTCCGCTTAAAGGTGACGAGCTTGATGTGTACCGCGAGGAGTACAATAAAATGCTGCTCGAAAAAGCCACCGGAGCAAACGCCATTGTGCAGGACAAGTATATTACTATCTCGGTCAGCAAGAAAAATATTGAGGAAGCAAGAAGTTATTTTTCCCGCGTCGGCGCAGACCTGATTGCCCACTTCGGCAGGCTCGGAAGTAAATGCACCGAGCTTGAAACCGATGAACGCCTGAGAGTTTTCCATGACTTTTATCGGGTCGGCGAGGAAAGCTCTTTCCGTTTTGACATCAGGGAAACCCGCAGGAAGGGGCACGATTTCAAGGACTATATCTGCCCCGACTCGATGGAGTTTGAAAAGGACTATCTGAAAATCGGCGACCGCTACGCAAGGGTGCTTTTCCTGCGCGAGTATGCGTCGTTTATCAAGGACGATATGGTGGCAGAGCTTACTGACCTTAACCGCAATCTGATGATGTCGATTGATGTTATTCCTGTTCCCACCGACGAAGCGGTGCGTGAAGCGGAGAGCAGACTGCTCGGCGTGGAGACGAACATCACAAACTGGCAGAGGAAGCAAAATCAGAACAACAATTTTTCCGCCGCCGTGCCTTACGATATGGAACAGCAGCGCAAGGAGATGAAGGAATTTCTTGACGACTTGACTACAAGAGACCAGCGCATGATGTTTGCCGTGATTACCTTTGTGCATACGGCAGATAGCAAAGCACAGCTCGACCAGGACACCGAGGCGCTGCTTACCGTAGCAAGAAAGCACCTTTGCCAGTTTGGTGTGCTGAAATTTCAGCAGCTTGACGGACTTAATACGGTTATGCCATTCGGCATACGAAAGATTGATACGTTCCGCACTCTTACCACCGAGTCGTTGGCGGTGTTTATTCCGTTCCGTGTTCAGGACATCTACCACGAAAACGGGATTTACTACGGGCAGAATGTAATCAGCAAGAATATGATTATCGCCGACCGCAGGTTGCTCCTGAACGGAAATGCGTTTATCTTAGGCGTGTCGGGCGGTGGTAAGTCCTTTGCGGCAAAGGGAGAGATAATCAATCAGATTCTAGCATCAGAAGCTGATGTAATCATCATAGACCCGGAGCGGGAATATTCAGCACTTGTGAAAGCGCTGGGCGGCGAGATTATCAACATCTCGGCTACTTCAAAAAGCCATATCAACGCTATGGATATGAACAAGGAATACGGTGACGGTGCGAACCCCGTCATATTAAAATCCGAGTTCATTATGTCGCTGTGCGAACAGCTTATCGGAGGTGAGAACCTCGGCGCAAAGCAGAAGTCGATTATCGACCGCTGTACCGCAAGCGTTTACCGTGTATATCAGCAGAGCGGCTACACGGGTACGGTTCCGACCCTTCGGGACTTCCGTGAGGAGCTTCTCAGGCAGGACGAGCCGGAGGCACGAGAGATTGCACTTGCGATTGAGCTGTTTACAAACGGTTCGCTCAACACCTTTGCAAAGCCGACCAATGTGGACACGGATAACCGCCTTATCTGCTACGATATACTCGACCTCGGCAAGCAGCTTATGCCTATCGGTATGCTTGTTGTACTCGACTCGATACTAAACCGCATAACGCAGAACAGGGCGAAGGGCAAGAACACCTATATCTTTATTGATGAGATTTACTTGCTTTTCCGGCATGAATACAGTGCAAACTTCCTCTTTACCCTTTGGAAGCGAGTAAGAAAGTACGGCGCTTATGCGACCGGTATTACGCAGAATGTAGACGACCTGTTGCAGAGCCACACGGCGAGGACGATGCTTGCAAACTCGGAATTTATCATAATGTTGAGCCAGGCTTCGACTGACAGAATGCGACTTGCGGAGCTGCTTAACATCTCCGACCGTCAGATGTCGTATATAACCGATGTCGAAGCAGGACACGGACTGATAAAGGTGGGAAGCTCACTTGTGCCTTTTGCAAACAAATTTCCGAAGAATACGAAGCTGTATAAGCTGATGACTACAAAGCCGGGAGAGAGCGTTTAGCTCTCTCCTCGCCATTTGAAGAAGGAGTGTGCATAATGGCAGATATTAAAACAAGAGACAGGCTCAGAGGTACGATTAAAACCATTGATAAAGCCTATGTTGCGGGGCAGCACATGAAACGCGCATATATTTCCACAAAGGATAAAGCCGAACACAGCACATATTCTGACGAAAACTCGGCTGATGAATATGCTTCGGACAGATTTGAGCAAGGAGTTGATACCGCTGTCCATGAAAGCGTCCACCTGATTGACAGAGCCGGACGGAAAGGCATTGATGCCACAAAGGAAAGTATACACAAGGCGAATGACGCTGTTCGTAATTTCAAGGTAAAACAGAGTGAAAATGCTTTGTATACGCAGACGCAGAATATCGGTGGCAAAACGCTCATGACTGACAAAAAATCTGCCGAGAAAACCATAAAGCAGTCCGCCCGTTCAGCAGGAAATAAGACGATTAAAACGGTCGGAAAAGGCTCGGCAAATGCAGTTCAGAAGTCAGTCAAAACCGCCGAGCAAACCGCAAAGACCGCAATCAAAACCTCACAGCAGGCGGCTAAAGCGGCACAGCAAACCGCGAAGGCTGCCGCAAAAGCTACACAGAAAGCCACACAAATTGCCAAAGCAACGGCAAAGGCAGCTGCGGAATCTGCAAAGGTTACGGTAAAAGCCACCGTCACAGCTACAAAGGCGGTAATCGCAGGCATAAAAGCCCTTGCCGCCGCTATAGCGGCGGGAGGATGGATTGCGGTATTGATAATTCTCATCGTTTGTTTGTTAGCACTGATCCTCAGCTCGGTGTTCGGAATCTTCTTTTCGGGAGAGGATAAAAGTAGCGGAATGTCAATACAGACCGTCATGCAGGAAATAGACGCGGAGTATGAAAACAGGTTGTCAGAGATAAAGGACAGCAATACTTATGATGCTATTGAAATGAGCGGAAGCAAGGCGGAGTGGAAAGAGGTACTCACCGTGTATTCAGTTAAAGTCAATACTGATACTGACAACCCACAGGAGGTTGTCACTATGGACGAGGGCAAAAGCCAGCTTCTTAAAGATATTTTTTGGGAGATGAACAGCATATCCTCTCGGACGGAAAGCAAAGAGGAAATAGTTGTGACTGAAAGTGATGACGGGAATGGGAATGTGGTGAGGACGGAAATTACTGTGACGAAAACATATTTGTATATCACCGTGACACATAAGACGGCCGATGAAATGGCGGAGGAGTATGGGTTCAGTGAGGAGCAGAGGGAGATGATTGAGGTGCTTTTGAGGGAGGAGAATGAGTATTTGTGGGAGGGGTGGGAGGAATAGCTGAAAGGATTTGATTGTGAGACGGCGTGAAATGAGAAAAAGGTTAATTATAGCTAACATAG
>CAMEKR010000099.1 GCA_945921515.1 uncultured Clostridia bacterium
ATGCGTATCTTGCCGTCACGAAGGAGCTTTACATCATCTCTTGAGAAAGAAACGGCAGGTGCATCGGGATTCTTGTCGAGCTTGACTTTAAGCACGCCCGTGAGCAGATTTGCGTCCTCTACGATTCCCCGTCCCTCTGCGGTATCAACAAGTGCGCCTACCTTAGGCGTAATGCTGAGAAGCTCTTCATAGCAGTTCTGCTCATATTTAAGACAGCACATAAGTCTGCCGCAAGTGCCGGATATCTTGGTGGGATTGAGTGACAGCGACTGCTCCTTTGCCATCTTTATCGACACAGGCTGAAATTCACCGAGGAAGGTCGAACAGCAGAACGGCCTGCCGCAGATACCAAGCCCGCCCAGCATCTTTGCCTCGTCTCTTACTCCTATCTGTCTAAGCTCTATCCTTGTGCGGTATATTGCCGCAAGATCCTTTACAAGCTCTCTGAAATCGACTCTGTTCTCCGCCGTGAAATAAAACAGTATCTTGCTTCCGTCAAAGGTGCAGTCGATGTCGATAGGCTTCATATCCAGCTTGTGCTCGGCTATCTTCTGCATGAATACCTTCATTATCTCCTGCTCTTTTTCACGGTTCTTCTCCTGCGTTTCGAGATCCTTTTCGGTTGCTATGCGCATTATGCTCTTAAGCGGCTGAACCACCTTGCTGTCGTCAACCTCACGGTTTGCGATAACCACCTCGCCGCACTCTACGCCTCTTGCCGTCTCAACTATGACATAGCATCCGCTTTCTACCTTTTTATTGTTCGGAGAGAAATAATATATCTTTCCGACATCCTTGAATCTAACTCCAATAATTTCGGTCATTTATTTTCCTTTCTTATTCCACAGCTTCAAATATTCTCGCAGACAGCTGTGCCTGCGTCAGCTTGACATTGATATTTGCACCGTCAAGCAGTAAAAACGAGTTCAGCACTTCGCAAAGCCTGTACAGCTTTGTCTTTGACAGCTTCGACAGCTCCGGACTGCGGACAGGCACCGAGCCTTTTTCCGCCGCCGTAAGAGCTTCAGTCGCACGCTCGTATAACACAGACACAATATCGGCAAGCTCTTCTCTCGTACCGCAGTCGGTGAGAGCGACCGCCGCCGCATATTCATCCCTGTCGGAAATCGCATTTATCAGTCTGTCAGCCGTGTCGTACAGCTTTTTTCTGCTCTCGTCGGCAAGTATTTCTAATATCTTACCCGGATTTACTCCGTATCTTTCAACCGCTGATACAGCGTCACTTGCACTGATACCCTGCTCTTCAAGGCAAGCGGCACATTCTTCACCCGTCATATCAGACATTCTGATAGCTACAAGCCTTGATTTTATCGTTTCGATTACGGCGGAAGGATTAGAACAGGTGAATATATAACGGTTATGCGCAGACGGCTCTTCGATGGCCTTGAGCAGTACATTCTGCTGTTCTTCGGTCATCTCCTCGCAGTCCTCATAAATTATTATCCGTGTATCCGAGTCGTTGGGCAAAAAAGAAGCGTCTCTTATACTTTTCCTTATCGTTTCCTTTTTGTATTTACCGTCCTTGACATACATCACATCTGCGTGCTCGCCGGCTATAATGTTTCTACAGCTTCGGCATTTACCGCAAGGACTTCCGTCGCTTGCAGGCGAAGTACACATATACAGCATAGCGCACCACTTTGCAAAAGTGCGCTTTCCTATGCCTTTTTCGCCTGTCAGCATTATGCCGTGAGGCAATCTGCCGACCTGCGCCGTTTCTTTTAACAGCTCGGTTTCGCTATGCTTGCCGTAGAGCTTTATTGCGCCGTCGGTCATCAGACTTTCTCGAATCTTTCAATATTGGTTACGAATATCGTAGCGCCGCCTACAAAAACTTCAACGGGGAAGCTGGTATAGCTTCCTACTCCGTAAGAAGCGGCAGACGGTACAAACTGCTTTCTCTTGTGAGAATGATCCTTGATTATCCCGATTATCTCGTCTATCTTGTCATCCTCCGAGCATATCAGAAATGTGGTATTGCCCGCCATAAGAAATCCGCCGGTAGACGCAAGCTTGGTTGCCTGAAAGCCTGCCTGAGTAAGCGATGAAGATACAGAATGTGCGTCATCGTTATTTACTATAGCATATATGAGTTTCATAAAGTTTACCTGCCTTTCAGCCGGGAGCTCGACTTTTTATTATTCTAAATAATTATACCACATTTTTATATCAAAGTAAAGAAATTTGTGATATAAGCTTTAGCTTATGCCATTATCATTATCTCTTTCAAGCCTCTTTCCTTAAGTACACTTGCCGCATCGGGCGTAACCGCCTCTCCCGGCATAAGAAGAGGTATCCCCGGAGGACAAGGCGCCGTAACAGACGCACAGGTCTTGCCTACCGCCATATCAAGCGGCATCCTGACCTTCTCGCCAAAGTAAGCCTTTGACGGTTGACACACCGTCTGAGTTGCTATATGCACGGGCGGTAAGGGCAGAGAGCTTTCATACAGGATATCGGGGCTGTTCGCTGAAATGACGGCCTTTATCGTCTCAAAATCTATATCGGTAGTGCCGTAGCCGAACAGCAGTACGCATTTGTATTCATCGGCATACTCGCACTCAATACCGAACTCCCTTAGCATAGACGCCATAGCATATCCGGTTGAATGCATAGCCGCACAATCAAAGGTTATCCTCATATAGTCGCTGGGCGACAGTACATAACCGACATCGGCTGCAAACTTCTTCAGCTTTGTTATCTCAGAGCAAAGCATAGCTATATGCCCGTTGTCCGAAGCTAAAGCGGCGTTGCAGCGGTCGAGGCTGTCAAGTATAAGATAGCTCGGACTTGATGTGCCGAAAAGCGACATCGCCTGTTTTGCCCTGCCGGTATATTTATCATTTGCAATGTGCAGATATGCGCCTCCAGTCAGCACGGGGAGCGTCTTATGAGCAGAATCTGCACACATATCCGCACCAAGTGTAATAGGATGAAGGTCAAACGGAGCAAACTTAAGATATGCGCCGTGAGCGTTGTCAACCAGTAAAGGTATACCGTGTGCGTGGCACACCTCCGCTATTGATGATATATCGCACATACCGCCGTAATAATCTATCGAATTTACAAATACCGCAAGCGTTCTTGAATTGATTTTCGCCTCCACGCTCTCGGGAGTAATTACCGCACTTAGATAATCTTCGGGATATATCCACGAAGGGATAAGACCGAGCAGTATGCAGGAATTGATAAAACTGCGGTGTGAATACCGCCCTGCTACAACATGGTCTTTATAACTTCCCCGTTCTTTTGCAAGCGCAAGCATAGTCTGTATAGCAAGCGTACTGCCCGAGCAGGAGTAAAGCGTCTTTTTACTGCCGAACAGCTTTGACGCATTTCTTTCGCTTTGAGCAATTATGCCCTTTCCGCCGTTATCATCGCAGTCATAAAGGCTGTCAGCGCCCTCTATCTCTGTAATATCGCAGATATTCTCGCTGCCCTTGTGTCCCGGCATATAGCACCGCACCAAACGTTTTTCTCCGTTTCTTACAAGAAAATCGTGTATCGGTAAGGTCATCTCGTTTTCTGTCTTAGGAATATCCATATTTACGCTCCTTTTTGCCGTGATCTATGCAAAAATACTCTGCCTAATCCGTAATTGGGTTTGATTAATCTAATTCTATCATATTTTTCGCCGTTTTTCAATTTTTTGCCGAAAAATTTTTGAAAAAAGGTTGAATTGTCAGCCGATTTTATTTATAATTACATTATCGGATAAAAAATAATATGTAAACTCTTACAGGTTTACCGAAAGGAAGTCATATATGCCTGCACCGAAAAGAAGAGGAAGACCGAGAAAAGACGAAGCTGCAGCAAGAGCTTCTACCGCAAAAAGCACCGCTAAAACTGCTTCAAAAAGCACATCAGGCAGAAAGCGCAGTACAGCAAGCGCCGCTAAAAAAACGCTTAAACCCCAGGGCAACATCATATTTGCTCTTGATATAGGCACAAGAACCGTCGTCGGCGTACTGGGATATATGGAAAACGAAGTGTTCCATATCACCGATACCGAATCCGTTCCGCATCTCAAGAGAGCTATGATAGACGGACAGGTTGAGGATATCGACCAGGTAGCAAAGGTTGCTCTTAAGGTGAAAGAAACGCTTGAACAGCGAAACTCCATAAAGCTTTCCGAAGTATCGGTAGCCGCCGCAGGCCGAGCGCTTAAGACCTACCGTGTTTCTATGGACTTTGATGTTTCGGATAAGAACACCATCACCGCCGATATGGTTCGCACAATGGAATACGAGACTATTCAGAAGGCGCAGACCGGTATAGACGAAAAATTCCGCAACGAAGACGCTGTTTTCTACTGCGTAGGTCACTCTGTCGTACATTACTACCTTGACGACTATGTTATGTCAAATCTTGAGGGGCACAAGGGCGAAAAAGTGACGGTAGACCTCATCGGCGCATTCCTTCCCGATGTTGTGGTAGAGGGACTTTACGCAGTTACAGATAAAATCGGACTTAAGGTAAAGAGTATGACTCTTGAGCCTATTGCCGCTATGAATGTTATCATCCCACCCGAGATAAGACTTATCAACATTGCTCTTGTGGATATCGGCGCAGGAACATCGGATATTGCGGTTGCCCGTGACGGTGCTATCGTTGCTTACGCTATGGCTACGGTAGCAGGCGACGAGATTAGCGAGGATATAGTAAGAAAGTACCTCGTTGACTTCAATATGGCTGAAAGTATGAAGATACAGGCAGGCGGCGATGACAGCGAGATTACATACAAGGATATATTCGGCAGAGAAAAGACTATATCAAAGCAGGAGTTTATCGAAAACTGCAGTCCTTCAGTAGACAGCCTTGCCGATGTCATCAGTCAGACGGTATGCGATGCAAACGGTCAGAGCCCTGCGGCTATGTTCCTTATCGGTGGCGGAAGTATGGCAAGCGGACTCACCGACGCCATTGCGAAAAAGCTCGGCATCGATCCCGGCAGAGTTGCCGTGGGCGGTCAGGAATTTATGAAGAATGTGGATGTCGGCGCAAGAAAGCTCGGCCCCGAATATGTAACTCCTGTAGGAATCGCAGTAACAGCCTGCACCAATATGGCATACGATTTTTCAACGGTAACGCTCAACGGCGAGCAGGTCAGAGTGTTCGACACAAAGTCGCTCAGCGTGTTTGAGCTGCTCGGTGCGGCAGGCTTCAAGACCTCGCAGATAATGGGACACAGCGGCGCCGGACTTAAATTCGTCCTTAACGGCGAAACAAAGATAATTAAAGGCACAGCCTTTACCCCTGCGGTGATAACGGTAAACGGCAAGCCGTCCGCACTTACCACCAAGATAAAGCAGGGCGATGAGATAACGCTCGTGCCTGCGGTAAACGGTGAGAACGCCCACGCCTTTATCCGTGACTATGCAAAGGATATTACAAAAGTGAACGTTGTCTTCTGCGGCGAAAATGCCGTTGCAGGCAAGCGTGCCTTTGCAAACGGAAAAGAAGTCGGCACAGACTATGAGATACAGCCGCTTGACAATATCGAGATTCACGATTCAAGAACGCTCGGTGCATTCCTTATGCAATACGGCGGCGATACGCAGATGGCAGATGTATTTGTAAACGGCGACAGCGTACCCGAAAGCTATATACTTAATGAAGGCGACAAGGTAGGCTTTGAAAAAGCCGAAAAAGCTCCCGAGCCTGTCACCGTTCCCAAAGTGATCGAAGAAACGACTGAAAGCGAGCCTGAGGATAAGGGCAACTATGTTTCCGTTATATTCAACGGCGTACCTACAGACCTTCCCGAAAAGGAGAGCAAAACGCCTTATATGCTTATAGACCTTTTCGCTATGGCGGATATTGATATAGAAAATACAACAAAGAGGCTTGTGCTGAGCATAAACGGCAGCAGTGCAAAATTCACCGACAAAATAGAGTCGGGCGATATCGTTGTTGTAAAACAGGAGGGCTGAGCTTGAATATAAAAAGGCTCACAGCGTTAGCTCTTTCGGCTGTCCTTCTTTGCGGCTGCACCGAGATAGATTATTCCGACTACAGCAGTACGGCAAACGGCACAACAGCATCATCAACGGACAATGTAAGCTCCGTTCCGCCTGCCGATATAACTACGGAATATATGACGGAGAAGTACGAGAACACCTCCGCATCCTACTCATATTCGCTTGAAGCGGAAAAACTGCCCGATACCGAGCTTATCTCGGACAATAAAAAATACAGCGGAGACGGATATATCACCTTAGGCGCATACGCTGAAGTAAAGTTTGATATAGAAGTGCCGTCGGCGCAGTTTTACAATATTGCCATATCCGCTTTTTCAAAAGAGGGCGGAAGCATCTCGCTCACCGTTGACGCTAACGGACAGACAAACAGCGAAAACGGTGTATACAAGCGCCCCAAGGGCGATTTGTACGGCGCATACAATATAATTCAGGGCGATGTCTTTGAAACGGTTTCGCTGTGCCCCGTATACCTGAAAAAAGGCAAGCACAGCATAACGCTCCAGACGGTAAAAAACAGCGTATCACTGGATAAAATAACCGTTAAGAATACCGTCAGGATAAACGACAGCCGATATACCGATGTAAGCGGTCTTATATCGGGCAAGGATTTCGACACCGACCGTGTCGAGCTTATGCAATATTTTAAAGATATATACGGCAAGAAGACTCTTACCGCACAGAGCGTAACGCCGAACACCAACGCAGAGATAGAAGCTATCGCTAAAACTACAGGACGGTCGCCTGCAATAAGAGCAAGCGATCTCAGGTATTATACTTCGGCCGGCGCATCGCTTTCGGGCGTAGATAATACGGACATATCCCTTGCAAAAAAATGGGCGGAAAGCGGCGGTATCGTTTCGTACACATGGTACTGGTATGCACCGGTAGGCAAGGCGACTTTCTATATTGACGAGTGCGACTTTGACATAGATTCTGCAATAAGCGATAAGGAAGATATCGCAATATTAAACAGCGAGTCGCTGTCCATTATGCTTAGCGAAGAGAAAATATCCGAAGAATGTTACGCTCTGCTGTCCGATATGGACTCGGTAGCAAGACAGCTTGCAGTGCTGAAAGACAGCGGCGTTACGGTACTGTTCAGACCTCTGCCGACCGACAGCTCAGGCTGGTACTGGTGGGAAAAGGACAGCGAGACATACAAATGGCTGTGGCAGACGATGTTCCGCAGATTTGACGAGCTTCACGGGCTGTCGAATCTGATATGGGTATACACCGCAGATATCGATCCCGTGATGTACCCCGGTGACGATTATGTTGATATAATCGGCTGTGATGTTTACGACAATACCGACACGGCTCACGCAGGAGCAATGCTTGCAACCGACGCTCTTACGCTGAACAAAAAGATGCTTGCGCTGACCGAATGTGCAAAAGCTCCCGATCCCGATATTATGGCAAGGGATAATGTAATGTGGCTGTGGTCTGCCCCCTGGAACGGAAGATATCTTATCAATGAAAAAGGCGAGCTTACGGGAGATTATATTTCGGTAAACGAGCTTAGAAAGCTGTATAATCACGAATTGACCATTACTAAAGATGAGATAGAATATTGACAGAAACAAAAATGCTGTGGAGATTTAACTTCACAGCATTTCAGCTTGTCGAAAAAGTATTTTTCGACAAGCTGACAGACTGCGAGAAACACACGCAGACACTGAGATTGCCCTTGCGGTCAA
>CAMEKR010000100.1 GCA_945921515.1 uncultured Clostridia bacterium
AGCCGAAAACGGCTCCTCAAAATGTTGTGCAGATATCTGAAGGAAGAACGCAATACCCAAAAGACTTTGTATTTTACGGTGGTATTGCGTTTATTGTTCGGCGTCTTCGGCTCTGTCGGTAACTTGTATCGAGACTTTATACTCTCCCGTTACCCACGATCTTACATTCGTTCCTCTCAGAGTAAACTCTGCGGTAACATCCTTAAGACCTGTGGTGAGCGTCGTTCCCATAAGGTCAATAGTAGCGTAAATATCCTTTGACGCAAGTGCCGATATTTCTTCTGCAGGACCGGTAACATTTACAGTTACTTCATTTGTCAGAACTTCGACATCAAAGTTTTCGGGTACATTGACAATGCGGATATTGTCCTTCTGTACTGCGTAGCTTAAGAAGGTGTAATTCTCGGCATTCTCAAACGAAACCATTGCGGAAGTATTTCCGCTGATGTTTTTATAGCCCTCGGGGAGAGTTATCGGCAGAGTCAGCTTCTGAAGGTATTTTGTGGTCAGCTGGCTTAAGTCGATAGTGCCGATTTCAAATTTTTCCTGCGAATCAAGCGAATCGTCGGGTGACGAAACGGTGAGCGATTCGGGATAAATGCTGTATTTCAGGCTGTCTATATCAAAGTTGGACGGAACATTTGTAAACTGTACGGTAAGCGGAAGAGTCTTCTGCTTGTACAGGGTGATGTTTACGGTGAAGCTGTCGTTATCGACCTTTATATCGGGATTTTCTATAACTTCGCCGTTTGCGCCGATAAACACTATCTGTCCCTTTGAAGTCACCGATTCTGTTGTTTCTCCTGCGAATACCGAGCGTATCTCAACGGACTTAACCGCTTCAACCGCCGTGCTGTCTCCCGTAAGAGTTATAGTCGACGGCTCTGCTGTTATGCTGTCGATCTTCATATCGGAAGGCGGAACAACTCTGTCGGCTGTTGCCTTGAGAGTGCCCTGCGAAACGCTGAAGGTGCGTGATACGGTCTTCTCAACCTTAATCTTTACTGACAGGTCTTTGTCGTAAATTGTACAGCTGTTTTCCTTTAAGGGAGTTACCGTTACCGAAACGGTATATTCGCCGGGCTCGGTGATAGCCGAAAGGTCAGCCTTTGCGGTAAAGTCATCTGCGGTAAGATTGCCTACTTCGTAGCGCTTTCCGGTCAGCTGTACCGTGACGGTATCTGCATACGATTCTGTAACCGAGAGAGCGTTTCTCTCCATATAATCGGTAGCCTTTATCTCAATCGGAATATCGCTTACATGAGTGGTTACATCGGGGAAAATCTGCATGGATATCGCAAACCATACGATAATCGCAATAATAAGAGCGAAGATGATGTTCTTCAGATTCTTAAGAAAATTGCGGAAAAAGCTATTTATCCATTCTTTCATTTTCTATCCGCCCCCTTTTCTTTACTTGTATCGGGTGCGTTCTTTTCACGCTTTTTCTTGGTAGAAGTCTTTCCGTTATTTTTCTTTGTATCCGGCTTTTCTGGGATGAGCTTCTGCGTAAGCAGTTTTCTTAAAGTGTCCTTGTTATAAAAACGGGTCAGATTTCCGTTTTCCGCTACCGAGATAGTACCTGTTTCTTCCGAAACAACTACTATTATTGCGTCGGATACCTCGCTCATACCTATTGCGGCTCTGTGACGAGAGCCGAGCGCTTTGGATATCAGCTCTTCCTTCTGAGGCTTCGGTAAAAAACAGCCTGCGGCGTATATTTTGCCGTCACGGATTATTACTGCGCCGTCGTGCAGGGGAGTGTTCGGGAAGAATATATTGCCAAAAAGCTCGGGACTTGGTGTACCGTTCAGGATAGTACCAGTGTCTATCTGCTCACCGAGCCTTGTTTCACGCTCAAATACGATAAGTGCGCCGGTTGCCGTCTGTGACAGCTGTTCGCAGGCTGTGCAGACTGCTTCTATGCAGTTGTGTATATCGGCATTTGCAAGGTCAGCCTTGCTGTCGAAATTAAGTGCGAGCTTTTTCATCCTTGTTGTGCGTCCCATTTTTTCAAGCACACGGCGAAGCTCCGGCTGAAATACGATAAGTATCGCAATAATGCCGACATTGAGAAAGGTCTCTATTATTACCTTCATCGCCTTGAACTCGAACTGGTTTACAACAAAGAAGAGCACTGCGAGCAATATTATACCTTTTATGAGCTGTTCAGCTCTGGTTTCTTTAATTATTTTGATGCCTTTATATATCAGATAGGCGAGCAGGAGAATGTCAAGATAGTCGACGAGTCCCATCGTCGCAAACACACTCTGTATGTTCTCCCAAATATCCGCAAAATATTGGATCACCGTCAAACCCCATTCCCGATGCCGCAAAAGCGACAAAATCATCTCAGTATATATCTATAATTAATATTGTATCATTAATACGGGATGATTTCAAGGTGTGACGGAAATTTTTTTCTTTTTATCACATAATATTACTGTCGCTCTCAGCCGTATTTCTTTTTAAGCAGCTCGCAGAGCTTCATAACATCGTAGCGTGTGTTGAATACCGACGGAGCAAGCCGTACTGTGCCCGTTTCAAGCGTACCTTGTTTTTTGTGGGCAAGGAAGTTGCAATGAAGTCCTCCACGAAGATAGAATCCGTTATCGGATAGCATATCGGCGGTTGCGGAACTTGTTTCTCCCTGAACGATAAATGAAATTACGGGTAGATATTTAAGACCTGTCGGGCGGAATATTCTTATTTTACCGATATTGCCGCATTGCTTTTCAAAAAGGTCGCACAGAGCGGATTCGTGTGCGTAGATGCGGTCTATACCCTTTGATGTTACAAAGTCCGCACCCTGTCCTAAAGCGATGGAACCCGGTGTATTTATAGTTCCGCTCTCAAGCATATCGGGCAGAAATGCCGGCTGATCGATTTCTCCGCTTACGCTTCCCGTACCGCCTTCTATCAGGCTTGATATAGGGAATTTTCCGTCGGTGATAAGCAGTCCTGTGCCCATAGGACCGTACATTCCTTTATGCCCGGGAGCGCAGATTATATTTATTCCGTCCTGAAGACTCAGCGGTATTACTCCTGCCGCTTGTGCGCAGTCTGCAATAAGGCATATTCCGTTCTTTTTGCACAGCTTTGCTATTTCTCCAAGCGGAGTGATACGCCCGTTTACATTACAGCCTGCCGTCATAACTATAACGGCGGTGTCACGGCGGATAAGAGCTTCTACCGATGATATAATGTCGTCGTCGGTGTCGCCGCTGTCTGCTATGCTGTAGGTGATGCGATTTTGCTTAAACAGAGCATGAAGCGGTCTTATTACCGAGTTATGCTCAAGGTCTGTGGTTATGACATGGCACTTGCCTATAGCCGCACATACACCTTTTACTGCAAAATTGAGTGCGTGGGTGCAGTTGAGTGTGAAAACCGTGTTTTCCGCTTCGCCGCCGAAAAAAGCGGCGCATTTGTCACGGGCGATAAATACCTGTTCGGATGTCTTTGCAGACAGTCTGTGTCCCGATCTGCCCGGATTTGCTCCATAGTCATACAGGGCTTTTTCGGCGCTTTTCAGCACGGCAAGCGGCTTTGGATATGTCGTAGCGGCATTATCGAGATATATCATCCCGCATCACCGCCGTTCCTTATTTCTATACAGTTCATGCCGTTTAAAGACAGCAGACGGCAGGTTTTGTCGGGATTATCCGAAACATATATCCCGAAGCGGCATCCTTTTTTTGTGCTGATTTTTCCGGCCGATGAAGATATTTTATATCCGCCGAGCAAGCGTTTGGCTTTTTGAGCGGCGGTAGAAGACTGTAATACGATAAAATACATGACGGTTCCTCCGTTTTTGTTTGTTATTCATCGTATTATATGCCGTAACAATGTGTAAAGTGACGGAAAAAGGCAAGATCAGTCGGCAACGCAGCGCTGCAGCTTTACCGTAAACATGAGCTTGCCGCCTATGTTTTCGGCAGAAATACTGCCTTTGTGGAGCTGTGCTATCGCCATAGCTACGGAAAGTCCAATACCGTAGCCGCCGTTCTTCTGTGTTCTTGCGCTGTCGCCTCTGTAAAAGCGGTCGAACAGCTTTTCGGGAGTCTCTACATTATCGCAGGTGTTGGCTATTCTGAGAATTGCAAGACGGTCGGTACAGGAAAGCTCTGCGGTTATTTCACCGCCGCTTTCGGTATATTTTACCGCATTATCCATCAGTACCGTAATGAGCTGAATGAGGCTGTCACGGTTGCCGTTTAAAAAAATGTCCCGCTTAATATCTATATCGATCAATACGCCTTTCAGCGCCGCAGGCTCTACAAACGCTTCTGCGGTATCTTTTACCGCCGTGCTTAAGTCAAAGCGGCACATCGGTAGTTTTGCCGCACTTTCGTCCATTTTGGCAAGCATGAGAAGATTCTGCATAAGTCCGCTTAGCCTGAGCGTCTGCGCACGGATGTTTTTGCTCCATTTGCTTTCTCCGTTGTGAAGCTCTAATGCGTCGGTGTTGGCAAGTATTATCGCAAGCGGAGTTTTTATTTCATGACCGGCATTGGTTACGAATTGCTTTTGCTTTTCGATACTGCGGGCAACCGGCGCAATCGCTTTTCTCGAAAGCAGAATGATAAACAGCAGCATAAGCACCCAGCAGAATACTCCTGCACCGACAGATATTATCAGTACCGAGAAAAATGAGCTTACCTGTTCGCTGTTGTCAAGAAGTATCAGTATCCGTCCGTCTGCGTGTTTTGATGTGGCAAGGCGGTACAGATATCCGTTATAGCTTCCCGTGCCGTCGGCAAGCCCACAGAGATTTGCGGCGGCGCTTTCGGCTTCTTCCTGCGTTATTGATGAAATGTGCGATATATCTGTTCTTATGATATTTCCGCTGCTGTCAAATGCTACAGCAGCATATCGAGCGGATCTGACGGAATTTTTATCCGGCTTGCCGAAATAGTTATCGCCTTTGCGGTCGTTATCCTTCGGCGGTATTTCCTGCTGTGACTGTGAAAGCATTTCTCCGTTCCACATTGTAGACGCTTCAAAGCTGTTGCTGAGAGTCTCAGTAAGCTTTTTGTTTTCGCTGACAGAGGTAAGATAGTTGAAGACATTTATTCCGCTTATAAGCACAACAAGAAGGATAGATACGGCAAGCATTGCCGCAAGTATGAACTTTTTCTGCAGCTGTTTTACCATATCAGTCTGTATCTCCCGTTATTTCAAGCGTATAGCCTACGCCCCTCTTGGCTTTGATCCCTATATCGGCGCCGACAGCCGCAAGGCGTTTTCTTATGTAAGAGATATATACCCATACTGCGCCGCTTTCCGCCTCACTCTCATAGCCCCACACTTTTACAAGTATATCCTCTGTCGAAAGGTAGATTCCCTTATTGAGCATAAGAAGCTCCATAAGCTTGTATTCTATCTTAGGCAGAACGACAGTCTGAAGAGGCCCTGTAAGCTCACAGCTGCTCATATTCAGTGAAACGTTGCCGTAGGTAATCACATCGGGAGTAAACTGATCTTTGCGCCTGAGCATCGCTCTCACACGGGAAAGAAGCTCTCCCATGACAAAAGGCTTTGCAAGATAGTCGTCTGCGCCCATATCAAGTCCTGCGATCTTGTCCTCGACTTCCGCTTTTGCGGTAAGCAGAAGTATCGGCACAGTACAGCCCTCGCTCCTTAAGGTTTTCAGCACATCAAGACCGTTCTTTTTCGGCATCATTATATCAAGAATTATTCCGTCGTAGTTTTCCGTTCTTGCGTAGTCAAGTGCGTCTGCACCGTTGTATACGGTATCTACCGAATAGTTGTGATAAGTGAGGATGTCGGTCACAGCCTCTGCCATGCTCACCTCGTCCTCTGCAAATAAAAGCTTCATATTGATTCTCCGTTTTGGCTGTATGCCGACAGATTGTAGATAATAATAATTTTTCATCTTGTGAAATTATAGCTCTCAAAGCTTAGAATTGCCTTAGAAAACTGTCAATTATTATCATATCAGCAACAGACTGTAAAGTCAATCTGTCTTTTTTTATCTTCCGCTTGCAAATCCGTCTGTTTTCTGTTACAATAATAACATAGTGCCGTAATAGCATATTATTGCTTTACCGTGATAAAAATTAACGAGGATTGATAAAAATGACAGGCGAACAGATATTGAAGGTAACCGGCATACTGCTCCAGAACCTTATACCAACGCTTAAGATATTCGGCTTTACACTGCTGTTCTCAATACCGCTGGGACTTATAGTGGCGACGCTCAAGATGTGTCGCTTCAAGCCGATATCGTGGCTGACTAACATATACATACTGATAATGAGAGGCACGCCTCTTATGCTTCAGATAATAGTGGTATATTATGCGCTGCCGTTTTTAAAACAAGCCTCTGTTGGAACAGGCAATTTTATTGAACAGATGCTCGGCGGTCTTGACATCGCCTCGGAGAACTTTATGTTCTCTATGGTAATTATAGCGTTTGTGCTGAATTATGCCGCATATTTTGCAGAGATATTCAGAGGCGGAATAGAATCTATCCCTAAAGGACAGTATGAGGCGGCGGCGGCTCTTGGCATGACAAGACCGCAGACCTTTTTCAGAATAATTCTTCCGCAGGTTATAAAGCGCATAGTTCCCGCCTCATCAAATGAAGTAATAACGCTTGTAAAGGATACATCGCTTGCAAATGTAGTCGCATATTCGGAGATAATGCTTGCGGCAAAACAGCAGATGATGAACTACAGCTCGCTGGTACCTCTTTTCATAGCAGGTGTGTTCTACTTTGTTATGGCTACCGTACTCACAGCTCTGTTCGGCTTTATCGAAAAGAAGCTGAACTACTACAGATAAAGGATGGTGTAAAATATGTCGGTACTGACTGTAAATCATCTGTCAAAGAGCTTCGGCAAGCTTGAGGTGCTTAAGGATATATCCTTTAATGTCGATAAGGGCGAGGTAGTATCAATAATAGGTCCGTCGGGAAGCGGCAAATCTACTTTACTTCGCTGTATCAATCAGTTTGAACGCATAGACAGAGGAGAAATCGAGATATGCGGCATCAAAATGGCAACAAACGACGATAAATTTAAAGCCGTATATGCGGACAAAGCATCACTTCATGAGATAAGGCTGAAGATAGGTCTTGTGTTCCAGAATTTCAACCTGTTCCCGCATATGTCGGTGCTGAAAAACATAACCGAAGCTCCTATCCGTGTCTTAAAGCAGAGAAAGGCAGAAGCTGAAGAAACGGCTATGTCTCTGCTTAAAAAGATGGGGCTTGAAGATAAGGCAGACGAATATCCCTGCAATCTGTCGGGCGGTCAACAGCAGAGAGTATCTATTGCAAGAGCTCTTGCCATGAATCCCGAACTGCTGTTCTTTGACGAGCCGACCTCTGCGCTTGATCCCGAGCTTACCGGAGAGATACTCAAGGTCATAAAGAGTCTTGCTCAGGAGAAGATGACTATGGTGATAGTTACCCACGAGATGCAGTTTGCCCGTGATATCTCCGACAGAGTAATCTTTATGGCTGAAGGCTTGGTTCTTGAAAATGACACGCCCGATAAAGTATTCGGTGATAGCGCAAGCGAGCGTACAAAGCAGTTCCTTGAGAGATATCACTCATAAACACTTATTGTTGTGATACAATTGATAGGTGACAATAAAAAAAGAAAAACAACTCCCAATATG
>CAMEKR010000101.1 GCA_945921515.1 uncultured Clostridia bacterium
TAGAATAATATACCGCTGATGCAAGAACTATCATAACCGACATTATAGCAATAATGAAGAACAGGATACTGCCCTTGCCGCTTTTCAGCCGCCGGAACGCCCTTTTCATCATCAACGCTTTTTTATTGTTATGTATATTCATAGCGTTTCATCCTTTCATTCCTTACAGTAACGCAAAGCTGCACAGCGTGCCGTGCTTTGCTTATTATTCGGTCTTCTGATTTACAAACGGATCGGCAACGGGCTTGATGCACAACAGGTTAGCAGAAATGCTCATGCTGAAGTCATCTTTTCCTGTGCCTGCAGAGCCTGACGTTGTGTCGTCGGTTGCAGTATTATCGGAGGTGTCGGTCGAGCCTTCTTTTTCCTCCATCTGATAGCTTACGCTTCCGATATATGTTGCCTTTGCAGGCAGTTTATCATCATATTTTCCTGAGAAGAGCAGGTCTACAAAGTCATGCAGATCCTGAAGCTTTTTAGAATGAACGGTAAAGCTTACCGTAATGCTACCTACCGTCACAGGCTCCGAAGCCGCAAGTAATGTTGCCTGAAGCTTCTTAGCGTACATTACAAGCTCTCTTGTGTTCATAGAGGAAATTTCTTCAAGAACATCGGTATCGGGTTGTTCAACAACCGTATTTGCAAATTCCTTCAAAGGGTATGTAACCTCTGAGGAACGGAATACCGATACGGTAAGAGTCTGAGTAGCAAAAGGTGAAATAGACAGACCGTCTATTGTTATATTCTTGCCTTCCTGCTTGTTGAAGGTAGCTATGAACTGACGCATTATCTCGTCTGCCTCATAGGGAGTAAGATCGTCGTAGAATGTGTCTGCGAGGTTCTTACCTTCTTCGTATGCCTTGCTTATCTCATCGTCGATGGTGCTTGTGTGCTCAAGGTGCTTGATTATATCGTTGTATTCCTGCTTAACTGCTGTAAGCTGTTTGTTGTTTGTGTCTATCTTATTGAAGTTCGGAAGAACGAAAACGAAAATTCCGACGCCCAAAATAGCCGCAACTAAAAAGCAAATGATAGCTATGCGTTCCTGTTTACTGATCTTCATATTCTGTCTGTCCTTTCCCCGTTACTGTGCAGAAGGCTCTGCTTCAGCAGATTCTTCTCCGGCATCATTCTGAACCAAGTTGTTTGCTTCATCTGCATCGATCACAACAGTATTACCTGCCTTGAGCAGCATAGTCAGCGAAAACTCAACAGTCTCCTTGCCTTTTTCGTCAGTGTCAACCGAGTAACCGCTATAGGTGATATTTTCAAAATATCCCTGATCCAGCAGTGCTCTGACATACTTTGAAGGCTGTTCCTGACCTGTACATTTAAACGAAGCGTTAACGGAGTATCCGGATATGCTCACAGAACCTGTAAGCTGCATTCCCTTCAGCTCTTTACGTATCTCGGCACTTGTGATATCATCGATGTTTGCCTGCTTTTCCGTAAACGGCTCTCTGAGCATCTTATAAACATCGGTCGTGCCCTTAGGCATATAATTGAACATTATTTCGGCGTTCGCTATAGAATCCTTATAGCTCTGGAAGTTCTCAAGAACGCCTTCTTTCTGCTTAAGCTCCGAAAGCTGAGCCTGTAATGCGGTGTCGTTTATCTTTGCCTGTTCCTGCTTTATCTGATTCTGAATGTTGCCGTTGATTACATCCACAACAACATTAGCACCGATAACAGCAAGCACGCTTAAGAGTGCCGCCGCACCGAGTCCGATAAAGAATGTATTGAGTCCCTTGCTCTCTCTTGCCGCTGTAGTAGCAAGAAGGTTAATGTGCTCGAGCTCTTTATTTACTTTATACAGAGCGCCGATCGCATTTGCGTATACAGTAAACTCAAAATCGGCTCTTGACGCAATATTTGTAGGTGAGCTAAGTATATGACACGGAACATTGAAGCCGGAAACGGTATTGGTGAGCGCAATGAAGTCGGTTATCTCACCGTAGAACATCATTTCCTTGATAGGCTTCATATCCTTCCTTGACTGGAAGAACTGGAACATTCTGAACAGGTTGTCGTAAATAGCCTGGTTTACATAATCCTCTGCATTATTGTAATCAGCAGGATCTATCTTGAAGTATCTTGAGAATGAAAGAACATTGTCTTCATACAGGTTGATGTTCAAAAACTCCTTGTCTATCTGCACAAGCAAGAGAGGCATATAGCTTGACATCTTGGGAGTGTTCTGAATAAGACGGGAAATAGCGTTGTTTGAAATGTTTACCGCCTTGAGTGAAAGACCCATATGAGTAAACAGCTTTACATAGCCGTCAACAAGTCTCTGCGGGCAGGCAGTAGCAAGAACCTTGATAAGAGGATTCTTGTTTTCGTCTACAGTTTCGCCTACTATAGTATACGAGATGTTGTAGTCGCCCGTGATACCCATGTTGCTTCCTATCATAGCTTCTATTGCCGCTGTATTTGACAGCTTCTTAGGCTTGGGGAGCATAAGCTCCTTATAGAGTATCGAGCTTGAGCTGATAGATACTATAGTATCCTTTTCTTTGATGGACCTTGAGTTGATCATATCGATGATCTCAGCCGCAACAAGCGGAACATCTGCTATGTAACCGTTTGAAACAAGACCTTTTTCGATCTCTCTGAAGTCAACTTCATCGATTTTGATTTTTGCGCCCTGAGCCGCACCACGGACGAGCTTTATTTGTCTGTCGGTAATATCAATGGATAACATATCTGTTAATTTCCTTCCTGCAAATTAGGTTGTTTTTTCTTCGTGTATCAGGTATTGCCCATACCTTCCATACCGGAGTAGAGGATCGGGAATACGCCTGCGAGCAGACAGCCTACCATAAGACCCATCAGTATGATCATAACAGGCTCCATAAGTCCTACAAGTCTTGAAACTGCGGAGTCGGATTCGTCATCGTAATAATCCGACGATTTAGCAAGGATAGTATCAAGAGTACCTGATTCCTCACCGACATAAACTATCGAAACGAACATTCCGTCAAAGACGTTTATTCTGCCCATCGCAACCGAGAGAGCTTCGCCTCGCTTAACATTTTCTATAACATCTTCAAACTGCTTTATAATATATGTATTGCCGAGGGTACCTACCGATTTTTCGATACACTCTACCATCTGAAGACCGCTTGCGAAAAGGTTCGACATAGTACGGGCAAAACGGGCGGTATAAATCGTCCTGAGCAGCTTTCCTACCGTCGGTAACTTCAGCAGCATCTCATCCCATTTTAGCTTGGTAGAAGGCGTCTTGATTATAATTCTGAGTGCGATAACGATTGCTATAACTACTATAACAAGAATATACCACTGATTTATCATAAAGTCGCTTATGCCGAAAATAGCAGCAGAAAGCGGCGGCATTTCGGTATCGCCCGCAAGGTCACGGAACATAGGCATGATCATCGTGAACATCGCTATCATGATACCTACCAGCAATACAAGCAGTACGATAGGATATATCATAGCACCCTTTATCTTGTTCTGCGTCTTGCTGTCCTTTGCGTAGTGCTCGGATACACGGTTCATGATTACGTCAAGGTTACCCGAAGCTTCACCGGCACTTACCATGCTGACAAACAGCGTAGGAAATACGCCCGGCTTTGTTGCGATAGCTTCCGAGAAGCTGTGACCCTTCTGTACCTCTTCATATATATCGAGCAGTACCTGTTTTTGCCTCTTGTTCTCCGACTGTGCCTGAAGTATCTGGAGAGCCTTGATAAGACTTACACCGGATGTAAGCATTGCCGCAAGCTGACGACAGAAGAACGACAGGTCCTTTGTCTTGAACTTGTATTTGACATCTGCACCCTTGTTCTTTGTAACATCCTTATAAGATGTACAGTACAAACCCTTTTGCCGCAGTTTGTCAATAAGCTCTACGGAATCTTCCGCCGTTTCGGTGCCTTTTACCTTTTTACCGTTAACGTCGGTAGCAACATAAGAAAAAGTTGTCACTCGTTATCCCCCATTCATCTTAACAGATTCAATAACCTCCGTGTCAAATGGAAATTATTATATAGTAAAATTATATCATAATTTTACAAGAATAGCAAGAAAACTTTAATGACATATCATCCAATTTTGGCAAAAGAATTTTATGCACATTTGCCGAAAAAATCTCCACGTTTTCATAAATATCTTGCATATTTATCTTAAAACGAGGAGATTTATACATCCGGTTACATTTCGGTTACGATTTGAGCCGCTGCCGTTTTCAGCCTATTCTGTTTGCTTGCTCTCGATGTTACACTATATATAGTATAAAAATAGTATAAAAGCCGTTTTCAGATATCAAGAGCTATCGTTATCATATCGGTAAGAGACTTTTCTCGCTCTTCGGGAGTAAGGTCTTCGGTACCGGTAAGAGGATTATTGGAAACTGTGCAAAGGCACAATGCCTTTTTACCCGCATACGCCGCATTCATATAGAGCGCCGCCGCCTCCATCTCAACTGCAAGCACGCCCATCTTCGACCACCCGGACAGGCTGTTTGAAGCGTCGTAATATACTTCACCTGTCAGGACATTTCCTACATGAGCTGTGATATTCTTCTTTCTTGCAAGCTCCCACGCTCTTTTTACCAGCCCGAAATCCGCTATCGGAGCAAAAGTTCCGGGAAGGCCGTATTGTCTGTCACAGCTTGTGTCATGGCAGGCACCCTGAGCTATAACTATATCTCTTGGCTGAACCTCGGGAACAAGCGCACCCGCTGTGCCTATTCTTATAATAGTATCGGCGTCGTAGAAGTTGTACAGCTCGTAGCTGTATATTCCGATGGACGAAACACCCATTCCGCTACCCATTACGGTTACGGCTGAGCCTTTATAAAGTCCCGTAAAGCCGAACATATTTCTTGTCTTGTTTATGCATACCGCATTTGTAAGGTAATTTTCCGCTATAAATTTAGCTCTCAGAGGATCGCCGGGCATGAGAATTTTTCCTGCGATTTCCCCTTTTGACGCACTGATATGCGGTGTTGGCGTATTTGACATAATGGTTTTCTCCCTTCAAAAAATTGCACAAACGGTGAAATTTGTCGGATTAGCGGCAGAATCTTCTACCAATATATTACAGTTATTATGAAATAAGTAAAATTTTACGATATTCTAATCGAAAACATATCCTAATAACTGTAAATATGGTTACAATTCTGTAACTAAACGACGCTTTTTTCATATTATTCACACAGATTATACTACATTTCCGCAAAAATGTCCAGTTAGATTTAATCGATTACACATTTTTTTGTTAAACTGAACGAAAATTAAGTTTATTAAACAATTTCAGGTAAAACGCTATTGACCTAAGGGTAAAATTTATGTATAATTCAACACAGCCGACCGGAAGAGTTGGTATTATAGACGAATCAAACTTACTGTAAGGAGATTAAAACAATGAAGAAGATTTTAGCTTTAGTAGCAGTAGTAGCTATGGTAGCTGCAATGGCAACAGCTTGTGGCAACAAAACAACAAGCTCAAGTGTAGGTAGTTCTACAAGCGTTTCTGAATCCAAGTAATCAGAAAAAAGAAAATTTCGGGAGTACTGATGTACTCCCGATTTCTTTTATGCTCATTTCCCTTTACAGCGACTGCAGATACTGAAGGTATATTTCACCGACCGTTCTGCCGCTCTCCCTGTTGTACCTGTTTATGACTATTCTCTCACCGTCGTTTATTATAGTAGGCAGTTCACAGCAGGTCATAAGCACTCTTGCGCCCGTCTTAGCCGCTATCTCTTCGCTTCCCTCGCTGATAATGCCGTAGGGATAAGCAAAGGACAGCGGCCTTTTGCCTATTACCGACAGCAGCTTTTCCGACAGTGCGGATAGATCGTCAAGCAAGACGCGTCGGTACTCCTCGTCTGTTTCTCCGGGTAGCTTTGAACATCCCTTTCTGCCGTTGCTGTCATTGTGCATATTGTAGGTATGGCTGCCTATCTCGACCCTGCCGCTGTCGCTTAACCCTTTTACCTCGTCCCATGTGAGATATGCATACGACAGATGCTCGCCCTCGCAGTCTATTTCGGTATACTTATCCGTATAACTGCCGACAATATTTATAACAGCCTTCATATTATATTTTTCCAGCAGAGGAAGAACATAATAGAGTCCTGTTTCATACCCATCGTCAAAAGTAATCATTACGCACTTTTCCGGCAAGACGCCGTTGTTATCAACGACATTTACTATATCCGAAGGCAGTACGGAAGTAAAGCCGTTCTTAGAAAGGTACGCAAGGTCCGCCTCAAGCTCTGCGGGGGTTATAATATATCTGCCCGACTTGCTTTCATCCTTCAGCACCTGATGATACATTATACCCATCAGTCTTCGGTCGCTTATCTTCCCGTCCTCAGCCGATATTGCACTGCCCAGCACAACGAGCATAACGGCAATGCAGGCTATACCTGCGCCGATTGCCGCTAAAGCTGTGTTTTTACCGCTTTTCATCACATCATCTCCGTTTGTTCTATTTGTTAAATTATCCGTTTTTTCGAGCTTGATTATTCGTTAATTTGCTACATTTTTAGTGTAACTTACGCAAAAACGATTTTTCCTCATTGACGGAGATTTGCCGATGCTGTATAATGATGTCAACTAAACATAAGGCGTAACACGGCATATATCCTATTTCAAATCTATCCACAACAACATTCACTCAACAGGAAAGGAATTCTGACATGAGCACAGAAAAACAACCGGATGTCAGCATTATTTTACCCGTATATAACGTGGAAAAATACCTCCGTCGCTGTCTTGACTCGCTTGTAAATCAGGACTGTAGCTGCAGCTACGAAATAATAATCATCAATGACGGATCGCAAGACGGCTCGGCGGACATTATCGGCGAGTTTGAGCAACGCTATGACTTTATCCGTGCCATTTCACAGGAGAACGCAGGCGTTTCTGCCGCAAGAAACGCAGGCATTGCCGAAGCGAAGGGAAAATATGTTGCGCTTGTAGACAGCGATGATTTTGTCGAGACGGGCTACATATCCGTAATGTATGAGCTTGCCGAAAAGCATGACGCCGATATAGTCCAGTGCAGATACCGCAATTTTTTTGAAAAGAGTCAATCCTCGATGAATATACTTTTATCGCATCGAAAGGGCGTTTTTGACGGTGAAAAGGCTCTTGGCAGTCTGATAACGGATATCACTGTGCGAAGCTATCCCTGGAACAAATTGTACAAGCGCTCAATTTTTGTCGATAACAAAATAGCATATCCGATAAACAGACGCTTTGAAGACCTTATCACAACGCCTGTGCTGTTCAGCCACGCAAAGAAGGTCGCATTCACCCGTGAGGTGCTGTACAACTACTCTCACAGGAGTGACAGTATGACAGGCTGTGCAGGGCGAAGCATGGTGGAAAGCTACCGTGACGCAGTCATCACTCTCGGCGAATTCATAGACAGCAATGGTCTGTATCTCCGTTACAGAACAAGAATTCGCCTGCTTACGCTCAAGGCTGTTTTTACGCTGTACGGAATGATAGCTCGGCAGTATATGGCAGGAAAAGGCAACGGCGGCAGCTTTATAGGCGACTGCCTTGAAGTCAGAAGAACGTTAAAGGCGAGTATGCCGGGCAGAAAACGGCTTTACGAGCAGATAAAAAGTAAGCGTAAAAATAAGCCGGCTACGCCGGAGCAGT
>CAMEKR010000102.1 GCA_945921515.1 uncultured Clostridia bacterium
ACCGACACATTCGTAATATATACCCGTTCTTCCGTTACTACAAAGCTCTTCGGCATATCATAAGACACATAATATATCCTGCCCTGCTTCTGCAGTTTTTTCAAATAATCATTTACATCTTTATTTACCGATGTCTTCTCTATGTCAAATATCCCTATTATCTTATCAGACGGCAGCGTTACCTCTCCTCCGATATGAATATACATAGCTTCATTCCTCCGTAAATACTCCGTCTTTTACATTCCAGACCTTACCGCTTGCAAGCTCTTTTACATCATTTATATTACAACAAGTAATAAATACCTGTGAATTTACAATATGATTAAGAATAAAGTGCTGTCTGTGCTCGTCAAGCTCGCTCAGAACATCATCAAGTATCATTATCGGAGTTTCTTCTTTACGGCGGATTATCTCAGCTTCGGCAAGCTTTAATGCAAGCGCCGTACTTCTCTGCTGTCCCTGACTTCCAAACTCCTTTACTTCATTGCCGTTTATATATAAATTCATATCATCTCTGTGTACGCCAAGTACGGTATACCGCATTTTCAGCTCACGCTGAAAACTGCCGTTGAGCCGATCAAGATATTCATTATACAGTCCGTTTATTTCTTCGCATTTTAACTCGGTGGTATCAAATATACTTGAATAATATTTAAGCGTCAGATTTTCACCGCCCGAAAGCTCTTTATAAAGCTGTGAAGCTAAATCTTCAAGCTGTGAAAAATATTTCAGCCTGCCGTAAGTTACATTAAGTCCCTCCGCCGCAAGAACAGTGTTCCAGCTCTCCGTCTGCGGTATTATCTTCGATAAATCATCGCCGAAATTTATGCTTGATAAAATGTTGTTCTTGTTTTTAAGAGCCTTGTTATATCTCGACAGCTTCTTATAATGCACAGGCGTCTGCATCATTGCAACGCTGTCAAGATAATCCCGCCTTCCCTCCGGCACGCCTTTTATAAGATTTAAGTGTTCCGGTATAAAAACGACATATTTTAACACACCGTATAATTCTTGTGCGCTTTTTATCGCAAGTCCGTTGTATTTTATCTCTTTTTTATTATTACCGATAGTAAATTCTATAAAATTTTCACTCTCTGTATTAAAAGAAGTGGTAAACCACATTTTTATAACACATTTTTCTTTTGAATTATCCAAAGAAAAAGGAATATAAGAGCTTTGTCTGGCGGTTCTGAACGAAGGTCCCATACAAAGAGATATTGCCTCGCAAAGATTAGTCTTGCCCTGCGCATTATCACCGCACAGAACATTGACATTTTCGTGAAAGCAAAACTCCTGCTCTTTTATATTCCTGAAATTCTTAACATATAATCTTTTTATCTGCATTTTACTTCATACAGCATTTGTACTGCTGCTCATCAAGCTCTATAATATCGCCGTCTGTTATCTTTTTTCCTCTCATCGTACATACTTCGCCGTTTACCTGAACATATCCGTTTTGTATAGCCATCTTAGCTTCGCCGCCCGTCTCACAGGCACCGCTGAACTTTAAAAACTGCTCAAGCTTTATAAAAGGCGGTTTTACATTAACATTTATTATCATATTATTCACTCTTTCTTTTGTAGCTTATAGTTGCCACACCGCTTTCATCAGGAATGGTAATAACAAGCTCATCTCCGTTTAGCTCATATATCATCTTGTAATATTCGTTGTTCATCTTTATTGCTATTACATTTTTTTCATCTTTTATATATTCGCTTGTCTGCCCGTTTATCGTGATAGTTTTTTCATCAATAGTCATAACAAGACCGGTGCTTGTTACCCACGAACCGCACAGCGGATCTTTGTTGTAATTTACAGACCAGAATACAAAAAGCAGACACATAGTCACAATAAGCAGTCCTGCAATAACACAAAGAATTATCTTAGGCGCTTTACTCTTTTTTCTTACCGACCTTTCATCGCTGTGGCTTATAATAAAATCAACTATATCAAAATCGGGTTTTCCGGCAGGAGTGCCGACATTACCCGACATTTTTGCGTCGATATTTTTATTTTCTGTAGCTACAATTTTTTCTGTGGTTTCTTCCATAAACTACACCACCCTGTGAAGTATTTCGGGACTGTCGCTGTCAGCTGAAGCTATTGCTATCTCCGAGCCGTTTATACTTACCGTATAATACTCAACACCATAGTTTTTTTGCAGAATAAGCGTATTCTTATCAAACGAATATCCGTAAAACTCGCTGTAAGAATTGATATTAGAGCTTACGGTAAGCGTATTTTCATCAAAAGTATAACGCCTGAGTCCGTCAGAAGTTTCCCATGTGCCTATAAGAATGTTTCTGTTTAGCTTCAAAACAATGATAAAACCGATTATCACCGTTGTTACAATAATAAACAGAATGTATATCCATATACGCTTTTTCTTGAATACAGCCATATCAGCGGCGTCTTACGGGACTTACTATAAATGTAAAGCTGTCGCCCTCTAAAGGAACGATCTTAAGCGCTGTATTACTGAATAAGAATTTTACTTTGTCGCAATAAGTATTTTTAAGTGCGTCAAGTATATATCTGCTCTGGAATGAAATTCTGAATTCTTCTCCGCTGTAATCGCATTTAATTTTCTGATCCAGCTTTCCTATAGCCGTTTCGCAGAATACTCTCAGAGTATCATCCTTGAATGTAAAATCAACGGGTGATTTGAATTTATCGCTTATAAGTAAAAGTGTTCTATCAACGCATTCAATAAGCTCTCTTACATTTACTTTTGCCTCTACCGTTGTCGGCATTGAAACAACTTTTGTATAATCGAAGAAATCACCTTCAAGAAGTCTTGAGAACACGGTATATTTATCTATGCTGAATATACCCTGATTTCTGTCTACCGATATTGTTGCAATCTTGCTCTCATCGTCGCTAAGTAAGCGTAAAAGCTCGGATAATGTCTTTGACGGTACAACAAAGTCAAAATCTTCATGAAGAAGGCATTCTTTTCTTATTGCTATTCTTATTCCGTCAACCGAAATTACATTAAGCTCATTATTCTTTATCTCAAATTTTGAGCCCATCAATACCGGCTTTGTATCAAGAGTAGCAACTGCATAAAGAGTCTGACCTATTACGCTTTTAAGCAAAGGTTCGCTTATCTCAAAGCTCTCCCCTCTTGAAAGCTCGGGAAGCATGGGGTATTCAGAGCTGTCTATACCCATAATGGTATATGATATATCTTCACACTTAAGGTTCAGCTTAAGAGGTTCATATTCGTCAAAGAGTATCGTGCCGTTAGGCATTTTTCTTACTATATCGCAGATAAGTCTTGAATTGAGTACAAGCTCACCGTCGGATTCGCCGTTTACCTGAATAGTGGATTTGATACCAAGCTCAAGATCGTATCCGGTAACGGTAAGCATATTTCCCGAAAGATTAAGATGTATTCCTTCAAGAGCGGTTATGACCGACTTTGCCGAAGCAGCCTTCGCTGTTGTTATAAGTGCGTCAAATATATCATTTTTCTCTGCGCTGAACTTTATCATATTAGATCCTTTCTGTTTTAAGCTTTGTCTTATTTCCAATTTTGCGTTGTATAAAAACAACGGATAGTTGACTAAACTTTTAAACCACAAACTTTGCTTTTTTATTTGCAAAGGAAATCGCCGAAGGCGATAAATAAATAAAATAATATTATTATTTATGGTGGTTGTGGTGGGGGCGGTCAAAACGGTGGAAAACTGCATATTTGCTTTTGTAAAGCTGTTTTATGAGTTTTGTATATGTTAAATGTTTAATAAAAGACTGATGAAAAAATCTGAAAACCTTTTAACAATTTTCACCGTGTTTCAACATTAAACAATTTTAACAAAGTTTCATCGGTTGAAACTAATAACTTGTTGAATGAAAAATACGGTGCAAAAAATCACCGCAGATTATATTTAGCGGTGAATTTGTGCGTCAGGAATTATTGCCGAGATTCTTTATCATGTCGTCTATCATACCCTTGAAGGACGGATCCTTCTTGATGCTGGATTTTACCTTGTTGATGGCATATACTATGGTGGAGTGATCCCTGTTTCCAAATTCCACTCCTATATTTGAGTATGAAAGACCGGTTATTCTGTTTACAACATATATAGCGACCTGTCTTGCGGTGCTTATCTGGGAAGAACGCTTTTGAGAGCGCATATCCTCGGGAGTAACGCTGTATATCTTACCTACTTCGGCGATTATCTTTTCTACCGTAAGAGGTATAGGCTCGTGATTTGACTGTATATCACGCACTACCTGCTGTGCCATATTGAGAGTAGGCGTCGAGCCTGTAACAAGCGTCAGAGCGTTTATCTTTGTAATTGCACCTTCAAGCTGTCTTATATTTGTTTTCAGCTTGTCCGCAAGAAAATCAACTATCGAATCCGACAGATTCATACCGTAAAGCTCAGCCTTACGCTTTATAATTGCTATTCTTGTTTCATATTCCGGCGGAGCAATATCTGCAAGAAGACCTTGTTCAAAACGGCTGATAAGTCGCTGTTCAATACCGTTAAGTTCTTTTGGAGGACGGTCCGAAGTGAATATGATCTGCTTATTCTGATTATAAAGACTGTTGAAGGTATGGAACAGCTCCTGCTGAGTCTCGCTTTTATTTGCCATAAACTGAATATCGTCTATCAGCAGCAAATCGCAGCTGCGGTATTTCTGCTTGAAAGATTCAAGATTGCTCTTGGTTCTGAGGTTGCTTACATAGTCGTCGGTAAAGTTATCTGCAGTGGTGTATATGATATTCATTTCGGGATGAAGCTTTTCCATCTCGCTTTTTACCGCTGACAAAAGGTGCGTTTTACCCAGTCCCGGCTCGCTGTATATATAAAGAGGGTTATATCTTGTGCTGGGCTCCTGAACTACCGCCTTGCAGGCAGCATAAGCAAGCTTATTATTATCGCCGACTATGAATGTGTCGAAGGTGTGCTGATAATTGCTTGCAAGCTCGCTGTTTTTAAGCCTTGTACTAACTATATCATCGTCCTCAAGCTCTTTTTCCAGTTCCTTAGGAGAAGAATCCACAAAGGACTCAACGCCGTATTTCAGCTTCTGCTCCATATTCAGATCTTCCGAACAGAGTATCTCTACATCAACATCAAAGCCGAGAATGTCGCTGAATGCCTCTTCCATTATATTCTTAAAGTTAGCTGTAGTCATATCCTTTGAAAAACGGCTCTCAACATAAAGCAAAACATGATTGTTATTGAGTTTAAGCGGCTTTAACGGCTCTATCCACAGCTTCATAGCCGTAGGAGTAAGAGTAAGCCTCTTTTTCATCTCCTCAAATATTTCCTCAAAGGAATTATAAAAACTCATTTTCACACCTCTTTACAAGATTATAATAAGGTAAAAAAATAACAATCGTAAATCTGAAACAGACGACGAAAAACTGCGATTTTTGCAAAAAAGAATAATTAAGATTATAATACCATATTATTGCCTTTGTGTCAAGAAAAAAAGGAAAAAGTGAAGTGTCTGTAAAATTTTTGTAAATGAATCTTTTATTGGCTTTTTTACATTGACAAGGCATTTTAAAAATGTTATACTGAAACAGAAAACCGACTGAATGACGGTACATATTAAATAAGTATATTAAAACAATATGAGAAAGGATCAATATGAAAAAGACAAAGATAGTTTGTACGCTCGGTCCTGCTACCGATGACGATAATATACTCCGTGAGCTTATAAAAAGCGGTATGGACTGCGCCCGTTTTAACTTTTCTCACGGCACGCACGAAGATCACAAAAGGCGTTATGACCAGGTTGAAAGGATAAGAAAGGAGCTTAACCTGCCAATCCCCACGATCCTTGATACAAAGGGTCCCGAAGTGCGTATAAAAAGCTTTAAGGACGGTAAGCCGGTCGAGCTTAAAAACGGAAGTGAATATATTCTCACCACCGAAGATGTAGAGGGCGATGAAAAAAGAGCTTCTATCAATTATCTTAATCTTGCGGATGACATTGAAACGGGCGTTACTATCCTTATAGACGACGGCCTGCTTGAACTTAAAGTCACCGAGATAGACCGCAAGGAAAACGGCTCGGATATCCGCTGTAAAGTTATACACGGAGGAATGCTGAAGCCCAACAAGAGCTGTAACTTTCCCGGCATACATCTTTCGATGCCGTATCTCAGCGAGCGTGACAAGAGCGACCTTTTATTCGGCATAAAAACCGGATTTGATATAGTAGCCGCAAGCTTTGTTACCTGTGATGAAGATATTATAATGATAAGAAAGCTCCTTGACGAAAACGGCGGCAAGGATATAAGCATAATAGCAAAGATAGAAAATCAGGACGGAGTCAACAATATTGACGATATACTCCGTGTTGCCGACGGAATAATGGTAGCAAGAGGAGATATGGGCGTTGAGATTCCTTTTGTTGAGATACCGAGAATACAAAAGGAGCTCATCCACAAGGGTTATAATGCAGGCAAACAGGTAATCACCGCAACGCAGATGCTTGACTCAATGATAAAGAATCCCCGTCCCACAAGAGCAGAGACTACAGATGTAGCAAATGCTATCTATGACGGAACCAGCGCAATTATGCTGTCGGGAGAAACAGCCGCAGGTGCGTTCCCGATAGAAGCGGTAAAGACCATGAAAGCAATAGCCGTAAAAACGGAGCAGGATATAGATTACCGCAAGCGCTTCTTTGCGAGAGAAAACGAGGGAGTACCCAATGTAACTAATGCGATAGCACACGCAACGGTAACGACAGCGATAGATCTCGGTGCAACTGCTATCCTTACCGTGACAAAGGGAGGAAGAACAGCAAGAACGTTGTCAAAATATCGCCCCACCTGCCCGATAATAGCCGCAACCACAAGCGAGCGGGCACAGCGTCAGCTTAATCTGTCGTGGGGTGTAATGCCGATAAAGTCGGAAGAGATGAACGACAGCGATTCTCTGTTTAATCATGCGGTAAACAGGGCAATGGAAGAAGGTCTTCTCACCGACGGTGATCTGATAGTAATAACAGCAGGACTGCCTTTAGGCGTATCGGGAACTACCAATATGATGAAGGTGCATATCGTCGGAGATGTTCTTCTTAAAGGTAAAGGAGTAACGACAAAGACCGTTACAGCTCCAATCTGTGTATGCAAGAATGAAGAAGACGCAATAAAGCTGTGTCATTCAGGCGAAATACTTGTAATACCCGACACATCAAACCGCATAATGTCGGTATTAAAAAGTGCCGCAGGAATAGTAGTGGAAAACAGCGATCCCGACTGCCATGCCGCAGTAGTGGGACTATCTCTTGATATACCCGTGATATACGGCGCAGAAAATGCGTCAAATGTACTCAAAAGCGGAGTTACCGTTACGGTGGACGCAGGAAGAGGACTTATCTGCTCATCCAACAACTAATGCGGCGAGTCGCCGCTGACAGTTCCGCCTTTGAATAAGTAGTGCGTTGCGGAGATATCGAAACGGCGGATTTTAACGAAAGTGCTTGGAGTGCGAAACCAAAAGTTTTCGCCCGCCTT
>CAMEKR010000103.1 GCA_945921515.1 uncultured Clostridia bacterium
TACAGAAGCGGTCGCAAAGAGCGTTGCACTTTCGGTTATCAACAGCAGCCTGCTTAAAGCCGCAGTATTTGCAGCAGACGCAAACTGGGGAAGAATTCTTTGTGCGATAGGCTATGCCGAGGGAGAATTTGATATTTCTAAAGTATCGGTAGTTCTTTCCTCCTGCAAGGGCAGTGTTAAGGTATGCGAGAACGGCGCAGGAGTCGATTTTTCCGAAGATGAAGCGTTTAAAATTCTTTCGGAAGATGAGATAGTGATTGCCATTGATATGCACGACGGTGCAGATAAAGCGGTAGCGTGGGGTTGCGACCTTACCTATGAATATGTTAAGATAAACGCAGAATACAGAAGCTGACGCCGAAAGGACAAAATAAATGATAATTGAGAACGAGAAAAGAGCAAGTATATTAAGCGACGCTCTGCCGTATATACAGGAATATTCCAATAAAGTAGTCGTTGTAAAGTACGGCGGAAACGCTATGACTAACGATAAGCTGAAACAGGCGGTAATGTCCGATATAGTTCTGCTTTCGCTGTGTGGTATCAAGATAGTGTTGGTACACGGTGGCGGTCCCGAAATAAACGCTATGCTTAAAAAAGTGGGCAAAGAGAGCAAATTTGTAAACGGACTCCGCTATACCGATGAAGAAACTATCAACATCGTTCAGATGGTACTGTGCGGAAAAGTAAACAAGGACCTTGTAGACCTGCTTTACAGCCATAAGGGAAGAGCAGTAGGTCTTTGCGGACTTGACGATCACATGATCGAAGCAGAACAGCTCGATCCCGATTTAGGGCTTGTAGGCGAGATAACTAATATCAATGTCAGCCTGATAAACGATGTTCTTGAAAAGGGATATATACCGGTTATCTCGACTGTTGCGGCAGGCAAGGACGGAACGGTATACAACATCAATGCCGATACCGCCGCCGCAAGAATCGCCGCAGAAATGAAGGCTGAAAACCTCATACTTATGACGGATATCAAGGGACTTCTTGAAGATAAGGATGACGACAGCACTCTTATCCAGACGGTAGGAGTTTCCGAAGTGCCTTATCTCAAAAAGCAGGGCATAATATCGGGCGGTATGATACCCAAGATCGATTGCTGTGTTGAGGCTGTCAGAAGAGGCGTTAAGAAAGCCAACATAATCGACGGAAGAATACCTCATTCGATTCTCATTGAACTGCTTACTAACGAGGGCGCCGGCACTATGATAGTGTAAAAGAAAGGATACAAATGAATACAATAGATAAATTCAACTCTCATATAATGGGATCGTACGGCAGGCTGGATGTTGTCCTTGACAAAGGCGAGGATGATAAGGCTGTTGACGAGAACGGTAAGACCTATATCGATTTCGGAAGCGGAATAGGCACAAATTCACTCGGATACTGCAATAAGGAATGGGCTGATGCGGTATGCAATCAGGTACGCAGTATACAGCATACATCAAATTACTACTACACAAAGGTACAGGCAGAATTTGCCGAAAGACTGTCGGAAGCTTCCGGTATGAAAAATATGTTCCTTTGCAACAGCGGCGCTGAGGCAAATGAATGTGCGATAAAAATTGCAAGGAAGTACAGCTTCGACAAGTACGGCAAGGGTAGACATAATATAATTACGCTCGTCAACTCCTTTCACGGCAGAACACTTTGCACGCTGTCAGCAACGGGACAGGATGTGTTCCACAATTACTTCTTCCCGTTTGTTGAAGGATTCAGATATGTAGAAGCTAACAACATAGAAGATTTAAAAGCACAGCTTGACGATACAGTATGTGCTGTTATGTTCGAGTACATACAGGGAGAAGGCGGCGTAGTACCGCTTGAACAGGAGTTCGTTGACGCTGTATTCAGCCTTTGCGAAGAGCGTGATGTGCTTACTATATCCGATGAAGTTCAGACCGGAGTCGGCAGAACAGGTAAGTTCCTTGCAGGCGACAATTTCGGCAAAAAGGCGGATATAATCACTCTTGCTAAAGGTATTGCAGGCGGTATCCCGATGGGAGTATGCCTCAGCGGAGAAAAGTGTGCCGATGTGCTTACACCCGGCACTCACGGCTCAACCTTCGGCGGAAATCCCATAGCCTGTGCAGGCGCTATCGAGGTTCTGAAAAAGGCTGCCGATCCTCAGTTCTTAACAGAAGTAACAGAAAAGGGCAGATATATCAAAGAAAAACTGCTTGCTGTGCCTGAGGTCGAGTCGGTAACCGGAATGGGACTGATGATAGGTATAAAACTTAGGACAAAGGACGCTAAGCAGATACTTAAAGCGGCTCTTGATAAAGGACTTCTTATCCTCACCGCAAAAGAAAAACTCAGACTTTTACCCCCTCTTACTATTTCCTACGAGGATATAGATAAGGGACTTGAAATACTTACGGAATTATTGAAATAAGATATAAGAAAGGATACTAATATGAAACATTTACTTAAGATGATGGATCTCAGCACAGAGGAGATAATTGAGATACTCAATCTCGCCGACCAGCTTAAATACGAGCTGAAACACGGCATTCCGCACGACCACTTAAAAGGAAAGACTCTCGGAATGATATTCCGCAAGGCTTCTACAAGGACAAGAGTTTCTTTTGAAACAGGTATGTATCAGCTCGGCGGCAATCCGCTTTATCTTTCCGCAAGCGATATGCAGATAGGCAGAGGCGAACCCGTTCAGGATACCGCAAGAGTTCTTTCACGCTACATTGACGGTATAATGATCAGGACATTCGACCAGTCCGAAGTTGAAAACCTTGCAGAGTACGGCAACATACCGATAATAAACGGTCTTACCGACCTTTCACATCCCTGTCAGGTACTTGCAGACCTTATGACCATCCGTGAGTATAAGGGTAAGCTTGACGGTCTTAAGATGTGCTACATAGGCGACGGCAACAATATGGCAAACTCGCTTATTGTAGGCGGACTTAAGACCGGCATGAAGGTTTCGGTAGCCTGCCCTGAAAACTATCATCCTGCAGAAACAACACTTGCCTTTGCAAAGGAGTATGATTGCTTCGAGCTTACTGACGATCCTATGCAGGCTGCAAAGGACGCCGATGTTATCTTCACGGATGTATGGGCTTCAATGGGACAGGAAGGCGAAGCCGAGATAAGAAAGAAAGCTTTCAAGGGCTTCCAGATAAACGACGAAGTAATGGCAGTCGCAAAGCCCGATGCTATGGTTCAGCACTGTCTGCCTGCTCACAGGGAAGAAGAGATAACCGCAAAGGTTTTTGAAGAACACGCAAACGAGATATTTGACGAAGCTGAGAACAGACTTCACGCTCAGAAGGCGGTAATGGTACTGCTTATGGGTAATAAGGACTGATAAAAAAGTAAATGTACGGAGCAATATAAGTTGCTCCGTATTCGTATTATCGTGAGGAATAGTTATGACTAATCTGCTTATAAAGCTGTTTATCCGTGACAGCAAAAACACCACCGACACGGTCGTAAGAAAGCATTACGGATATCTCGGAGCATTCACGGGAATCGTGCTTAATATCCTGCTTTTTATAGGAAAGCTCACCGCCGGTATTCTTTCGGGCAGTATATCGGTTATTGCCGACGCACTTAATAACCTGTCTGACGCAGGCTCATCCATAATGACATTTGTAGGCTTCAGAATGGCAGGAATGCCTGCTGACGACGAGCATCCGTACGGTCACGGAAGAATGGAGTATGTTTCCGGTATAATAATATCGTGCATTATTATGATGATGGGCTTTGAGCTTGGAAAAAGCTCGGTTGAGAAGATTTTCTCGCCTGAACCGTCAGAGTTCAGCTGGCTTGCTGTCGGCGTACTTGGCGCGTCTTTGCTTGTAAAGCTCTGGATGGCGCTGTTCAACAGAAAGCTCGGCAAGATAATAGATTCTGCTACTATGAAGGCGGCTTCGGCTGATTCGCTTTCCGATTGTATATCAACTTCCGTAGTAATAATCTGCATATTTATCAACTTCTTCAGCGGCGTCGATCTTGACGCATACGCTGGTATTGTGGTTGCTCTGTTTATTATGTATACAGGCTTCAACACATTCAAGGACAGCCTTGAGCCTCTGCTCGGTGCAAAGCCTAAGAAGGAGCTTGTGGATGAGATAGGCGAAACGGTTATGAGTTATCCTCAGATAGTCGGTATACATGACCTTATGGTGCATGATTACGGCGTTGGAAGAATGGTTATCTCCCTTCATGCAGAAGTAAACTGCAAAATGGACTTTATGGAAGCTCACGAGCTTATAGATCTCATTGAGGACGATCTGAAAGAGAAGTACAGATGCAATGTGTCAATACATATGGATCCCGTTGCCGCTGATGATGAAAATGTTAAAGCAATCAAAGCAACAGTTGTAGGTATTATTAAGGAAATCGATGACGATCTCACACTCCATGATTTCCGCATAACAAACGGCGTTGCAAGAATAAATGTAATTTTCGACCTTGTAACTCCTTTCGGCTTTAGATATTCCGATGAAGAAATAGAAACGCTTGTAAAAAATGCCATAGCTGAAAAAGACAGCAGACTGTGCGCTGTGATAACTGTCGAACGCTCAATGTGCTGATTTGCAAAAAAGTTGACTTGAAGCAGATTTTATGATAAAATAAATACGAATATGATTTTGAAAGAGTGTTTTTATGGGCGTCGAAATAAAAAATAAAGGAAAACTGTTTGTAATAGAAGGACTTGACGGCTGTGGAAAAAGCACTCAGCTTGAAATGCTCAAAAGTAAAACGGACAATAATACCCGTTTCATCAGCTTTCCTAATTATGACAGCGCAAGCGGACAGATAATAAAGGATTATCTCAGCGGAAAATTTGCAGAAGAAAACGGCAAGGCAGGTGCTTATACCGCCAGCAGTTTTTATGCGGTTGACCGCTACATCAGCTATAAGACAGATTGGGAGAAGGATTACCAAGCCGGTAAAACTATAATTGCGGCAAGATACACCTCGTCAAATGCAATATATCAGATGACAAAGCTCGACAGAGCTCAGTGGGACGAGTATCTTTCATGGCTTGAAGACTATGAATATGATAAGTTCGGCATACCAAGACCCGATAAGGTGGTTTTTCTCGATATGCCTATTGAAGTATCTCAGAAGCTGCTCAGCTCACGATATGGCGGAAATGAAGATAAAAAAGACATACACGAGAGAAATGTTGACTTTTTGAAGGCTTGCAGAGAAGCGGCTCTTTATACAGCCAAGCAAAAAGGTTGGTTTATTCTTCCTTGCTCAGACGGCGAAAATCCGTTCACACCCGAGAGAATTAATGAACAGCTTTCTGCAATGATTCTTGACAACTGAGTTTTTTAAGGAATGATAATGTGTTAGAATTTAAAGAACTAAGGATAGAAGACAAACAGTGGATAGACCCTCTGCTGAAAATATCGGATTACAGAGGCTGTGAGTACAATTTTACCAATAATTTTGTATGGAGCGGCATTTATAATATAACGGCTTGCAGATTTCAGGATTTTTATATAACAAAACACGGCGACGAGTTCGTTTTCCCTGCAGGAAAAGGGGATACCGACGCACTGCTTTCCGAGCTTAAATTATACTGTGATTCAAACGGTATACCGCTTAAGTTCTGCAGTATGGATATTAAGGATAAGCTTTTGCTCGAACAGCGTTATCCCGGAAAATTCACTTTTTCTACAAACGAAGACCTGTACGACTATGTATATGAATCTCAGTCATTGCAGACGCTTAGCGGAAAGAAGCTTCACTCAAAAAGGAATTATATAAACCGTTTCAAACAGCTTGACTGGAGCTTTGAGGATATAACTCCCGATAACATCGATGAGTGCAAAGAAATGAGCCTTGAATGGTGCAAGAGAAACAGCTGTGAAGAAAACGAGGAAAAATCCGAAGAAATGTGTGCTGTTGCATCGGGACTCGAACACTTCTTCAAGCTTGGGCTTGTAGGAGGTCTTATTCGTGTAGAAGGCAAGGTACAGGCTTTTTCATATGGCGAACAGCTTAACAGCGATACTTTTGTAACTCATGTGGAAAAAGCATTTACCGAATATGACGGCACTTATCCTATGATAAATTATATGATGGCAAACAGGTTCTGCAAAGAGCTTAAGTATATTAACAGGGAAGAGGACATGGGTGAAGAAAATCTCCGCAAAGCGAAGAAGTCGTATCATCCTTGCTTTATGGTTGAAAAGTTCAGCGCAGTTTACAATGCGTAGAAAGGAAAAACAACATGATATATGCATTTCTTGCGGAAGGTTTTGAAGAAACTGAGGCAATAGCTCCTATCGATATCCTTAAAAGATGCGGTAAGGAGGTAGTGACCGTAGGTATCGGCGGTGGTGAAATTACAGGCGCACACGGAATTACGGTAGTTGCCGATATTACAGAAGCCGATATGATACTTACCGATAAGGTAGAGATGATAGTTTTGCCGGGCGGTATGCCGGGTACTCTTAATCTTGAAAAGAGCGAAGCTGTTCAGTCAGCTGTCAGCTTCTGTGCTGAAAACGGAAAGTATATCGGAGCAATTTGCGCCGCCCCTTCCATATTAGGAAAGCTCGGCTTGCTTGACGGTAAAAAAGCGACCTGCTTCCCGGGCTTTGAGCAGTTCCTCACAGGCGCCGAATTTACAGGCGACCCCGTAAATATCGACGGTAACATAATAACCGCAAGAGGTGCGGGAGTAGCTGTTGATTTCGGCCTTGCTCTTGCAAAGGTACTTTGCGGTGAGGCTAAAGCCGAAAAGTTAAGACAATCTCTTCGTTGTATATGACTCCTTATGAAAGAAAAAAACAGCTGAGAAAAGAGATTCTCTGTCGCAGAAAAATGCTTAAGAGCGTTGAAAAATCGGCAAAAGACACAGCTGTCACAAAAAAACTGCTTGACTTGGATAAAGTCAGAAAAGCAAGTGTTGTACTGCCTTTTGTATCAACAAAGGATGAAGTTGACACCTCCGATTTTATTGCGGAGTGTATTAAACTCGGCAAGACGGTTGCCGTACCCAGATGCAAGGATGAGTGCAATATGGAGTTTTGCGTGATTTCTTCATCTTCCGACC
>CAMEKR010000104.1 GCA_945921515.1 uncultured Clostridia bacterium
GAACAGCTTTCTATTCTCACCATATATTCATCGGAGAGTATCTCGGCGGTGCGTACCGCCTTCCAGCCTACGCTTGCTCTCTGGTTCAGCGGATCGTCGCCGTAGCCCAGCTGTTTTACTATGTGCTGAAGACCGCCGCCCGACACTTCTGTCACAGCATAAGCGTGTGCGCCGATAACAAGCGTTGAGAATACCGCAAGCGCCTTCTTCTCATAGTACTCGTTTGCGCTTACCGCCGAGCCTGCGGTGACGGTAGCCTTTGTATAGCTGTCGCCCGACTTCTTGTAATAGTCCTTGCCCTCAAGGAAATTTGCGTCGGAGGTCAGCTGATAGAACTGAGGACAGCTCTCATCGGCAAATATCTTTGCTTCGGTGCTTTTTACAAAGCGGACATTGCCTATCGAGCCTATCTCGCCCTTGAATACGCTCTCGGGATCGGCGTACTTGTGGATATCCACCCACTCTGCGCTTTTCATAAGCTCATACGCCGCATAAGGATGAATAAGCGCAACATAGCTCTCGCCGTCAATTCCGTCTGCGTTCATAGACTCAAGCTGAGCCGCCGCACGGAAAATCGTGTCTACGCTCAGCGCACAGCTCTTGTCGAGCATATCACGGGACAGCACCTCTGTGTTATCGCTCTTGGGCGCATATATTACATTAGTGCCTGCGTTTACTATCTCCCTTGTTATCGTATCAAGAGTGCGTCCCGACTGGCTTCCGAGCAGCTTTGTAGACTGCACCACATTGTTGTCGATAGCGGTAAGCTCCAGCATATCCGACAGCTTTATGTAGTCGCCGTACTGGTTTACGGTTGCCGTCTTTGCCGTAACCGACAGCGAATTTCCTGCAGGAGTAACACCCTCGACAAGAGGCGTTGTTGCCTTTGCAAGCGAGCTGTACTTTCTCAGCTCTATAGTCTTACCTCCGTTTTTGGGTATCGGATATTTGTCTGCAAAGCGGTCATGCACCAGCTTCGGCTCTGCCATGTCTATAAGCGTGTTCTCGTAAAAGGTCTTCATCTCCGCAGATAGAGATGCCTTGTCGGTAGTCTGTGTGTCAAACAGACAAAGTTCGATATTTCTCATCTTCATATAATTTCCTTTCTGCCGCTTGTGCGGCTTGCCGAATACAGTCGGCAAAACATTTTTTCTTTTCCGAATAAACGAAATGTCAAGTCCCCGACCGTTAATCAAAGCTTCGCTCCCCACAAACCTTGCTAAAGGTCGGAACTGGGGGCGGCGGCACGCCGTTAGAGGACTATTCTCTCCCCAAGCTCCGTGCGCCTGATAAGCTCCCTGCGCTCGCTCTTCGACAGCTTCTTTGGCTTGCCCGGCACAGCGTCTGCCGCCGACAAAGCTCCCTCTCTCACTCTGTCAGCCACAGCTCTTCCTACCCCGTTTCTTGTAAGCTGAGCCGCCGCATACTCCATAGCCGCCATTATTATCTCATCCTTGTGCGTGATAAGATAAGCGTCTGCAAGGCCCACCCCCTTGTAGCAAAGCGAGAAGAAGCTCCTGTTGCTAAGCTCGCTTTTCAAATCAAAGTTCGGGTACTGCTCCTTTACCGCCTCGCTCTCCGCTCTCCAGCCTCTAAGCCTGTACGCCATATCGTTCTTTCTGCCGTCGGCTATCAGCCTTTCATATAGCGCAGACTCTATCATGTCATAGTCGTCCTTGTCTGCTCCGTACACCTTCGCCGCAAGACTTATCACCGAGTCCGCCCTCTCGGCTTTTTGCGCCTTTAAGCGAAGCACCGCATTTTTAAAAGCCTGCGCCGTCTTTTCCTCGTCACCGCTTCTTTCGGGAATATCCGTGCTGCTTTCCCGAGCGCTTTCGCCTATTCTGGAATTGTCCTCAGCTTTTGCCTTTTCGTTTTCGTCCGCTGTGCCTTCGGATATAGAGCTTACCGCCTCATTGCCCGATATAACCGCCGTCTGTTCTTCTGCCATTTCTTCACCTCCTTATCGCTCGATATACTCGATATATTCGGGATAGTTCTCGGCAAGCATGAAAAATCCCCTGCATATCCCGTCAACCACCGCATTCAGCGTATCGTTGTCGGTTATGTAGCTTATCACCGCCTGACCGCTTTTAAGGGTAATATCTATGATATCCGCCTCGCCCTTGTCCTCGCTGTCATACACATTGCAGGCGGCGGTCTGTGCAAGCGCCGTTACCGCCTCGCAGATAAGAATCGGCTCTGCACGAGCTTCCTTATTGTTTCGGCAATGCCCCGTTATATAAATGTCCCTGCCTGTAAGATGCTTATCTATTCTGATTCTCGTCATATTTCCCCTGCGCCGACGCACCCTCTTTAATGATGCGCTCTACGCTCTCCTTTCCTTCAAAATCCATCATATCAAGACAGCCAAGCGCCTCTGCCGCCATCTCTGGCTTGAAAAAGCCTAATTTAAAAAGCTGAAGCGCAAGCTCATTCTGCGCCGCCTTTGAAAACGGCGACTTTTTAGCCGCTGTGCATACCACATCGAATACAGGCTTCTTTTCGCCTATCGGTACTCCGAACATTGATACTTCTCTGCTCAGCATTTCACGGTTGTCAAACTCGGCATAACCGCCCGTGATTCTGAACTGCCTTGCGCTGTCATAGAACTGCCGTACAAGCTCGATTATCAGCGTGCATACCTCTTCAAAGGCGTAGTATGTACCCTTTATCATATCCCGTGACAGCTTGCTTCCTGCCTCCTGAAGCGCGGCAATTGCGCTTGCCGCCGTCACTCCGCCCGACGTGCTTCCCTGCGAGAAGTCACGGTTTCCGCTGGTCTCCTTAAGCTCGTCTATCTTGAAGCTCAGCGCACTCATCACCGCCGAGTCAAGCGGTTCTGCCTTTATCTCCCTTATATCATCGTTGCCGAGGTTTCCTGCCACATGGACAAAGCGGTTTCGCATATCGGCAAATTCCGCTTCGTTTACTGCGCTGTTCTGCCTTATGAAATACCTCTTCCTGCTCATCTGCACCGTATGCTCCAGCACCACCTGCGACAGCTTGTCTATGTAGGTCTGGGCGTCACGCATTACATCGATATAGCCAAATCCGCACGGCGTTCCCTCCTGCGTAAACAGCGGATCTATCACAAACGGATATCGTCCGTGAGCGTAAAAGCCGTCGGCACAGCTCTCATCGTCCTCGCTTGCGTATATCACTTTTTCACCGCAGAATCTGCAATAGTGAAGCAGGTTTCTGCCGTTTACCTTTCTTTTGTAGTACCAGTCCACCACCTCGGCTTTTTCGCTGTCATCGGTCATATCGTCGGTCTTGTACCTTGCTATGCTCACCGCCTCGCCCGGCACGCTGTCAAACAGCCCGGGGTAGCTTGCTCTCAGCTTATCCTTATCCCACAAGGTCACATAGAACAGGTTTGCGCTGTCCTGGATATCGTTAATGCCGGGCTCCCAGAACAGATTCAGCAAATCGATGTTTTTTACTGCGATATCCCCTCTCCCGTTTTCAAGCTCGGGGTCCCACAGCACCGCCTGACACATACTGCCGTTTTTCAGCTTGTACCACCAGCCGTCACGGTACAGCTTTTCATAGCCGCACCTGTCAAGTATGGCAGGCAGTAAAAGCGACAGCTGTTTTGCGCACTCCTCGTCGCTTCGCTCTCTCGGCAGTACCGAGGGTTCCGGTATGTTGTCCATTGCGTCGGCGTGCTTGTTTGCCAGCGAGTTGAACAGCCACGCAGATGCAGGTCTCGGCGCAGTATCATCGCTGTCGCCGCATATCTCGCCCCAGTGCCGCATTTTCCACCACTGCTCGTTTGACACTATCCTCTTTTCAAGCACCGACTTGCCTTGCTTGTACTTTTTCAGTATTCCTGCGGCGGCAAGCACCTCGTTTTTACCTATCTTCCTTTTCATATTTCTCCCTTCACGCTTTAAAGCATATAGAATGTTTCTTTTCCTTTGACGGCGTTAAGCTCAAGAGGATCGTCCAAAGCAGGCGGAACCGATCTTTGCAAGGGCGCTGCAACGGGATGCTCCATAAGGACATATCTGCACTCGTCGTAAATATGATCCTCCAGCCTTGTGTCGATATCCTCTGCGTTCCTTTCGTCATAGGTCAGCGCAGGCACGGTTCTTATAAAATTCTTGCAGGTATTAAAGCAGTAGAACATCGGCATTCCGTCTGCGTTAAAGGCAAAGCGGTTGTGATACTGCATCTTGCCCGCTATTCTCGCATTATCCCCCGGAGCCCATATCACATACGACGGAGCTCTCGCCATAATATCCGCAACGCTCTCCCCTCGGCTCTTGTCAAAGATAGAGGGATCGGCAACACCGTATATGTTCCTGCCTTTAAGATTAGGATCGTCCCTTTCTATCCGTCTTATCTCCTGCGCTATTGCCGACGGCTCTAACTTTACGCCCTCGTTTGGCTTTTCGGTACAGCCGTACAGCTCCCTTATCCTGTAGATACAGCCTCTTGTGTCCACCGCATACCAGCCTACCGAAAACGGTCTTGTAAAACCGAAGTCGAAGCCTCTCGTTATTGCCCAATGCGGAGGTATCTCAAACGGCTCAATGACATGAGTCCACCTTCTGTCCTTGTAGTGCTTCGGATCGTCACGCCATTCGTCAAACACCCTGCCCGAAAAGCTGTCCCAGTCGCCGTAGAGAAGCGCATTCTTTTCGGCGGTAGGGAGCATGGACAGGCTCGCAAGATACCCGGGATCGTTACTTAACAGCTCCTTGTTATCGAACACACACGCAGGGATAAACACCCTCGACCGCTTTATATCCACGCTCTTACCGTCGGGCGTTTTTATGCTGTGTTCTTCCTCAATAGGCGTGTACGGCTCGCCTGCGGTTATAAATCTCTGCTTTACCCACGAGTGTCCCGGTCCGCCCGGATTTGCCGTTGCCCTTATGTACACTCTTGTGTCGGGACCGCCCGGGCGGTTTCTCGAAAACATATAGCTGTACTCCTCCCAGGAGAACTGAGTCAGCTCGTCAAACCCGACAAAGTCAAAGTGCTTGCCCTGATAATTGAGCTTGTCCTTGCCGTACTGCATAGCGCCGAAATAGATTTTCGCTCCCGACGGAAACTGCCAGCAATGCTTTGTCCTGTTATATTCAGCCTTGGGATATGCCGCCTTGTATATCATCGCCGACCTGTCCTCCAGCTCGCTAAGCTGTGGATATGTCTTGCGGAAGATTATCCCTCTGTAATACGGAATATCCACCTGCCTTAAAGCCTCGGCGAGAAGTGCGTCGCTCTTGCCTCCCCCTGCAGCCCCTCCGTAGAGCGCTTCATATTCGCTCCGCTTTAAAAATTCCTCCTGCTTTTTCTGAGGAAGCCATATCACCCGTTTTTCATTGCTCATTGTCGATTTCGGGCAGTACCACTACTCCGCCCTCGTCCTCCTCGTTATCCTCTCTGAGTGCGCTGTCCCACTCGTAGCCGCACTTGTTTTTCAGCCAGAAAATCTGGGCTGTGGTGCTGGGCATCACCTGCTTTTCTACCGTCTTTACTATCTCAAGCTTGCCGTCCTTGCCTTTCTGCCGTGTTATCTCCGTCTGGGTATAACCGACCGCCCTGCGTAAAAGCGCCTTTTCGACCCTCTCGCCGTCGCTTAATGCACGATAGCCGATAGCGCTTGCTATCTCGGGGTACTTAGCTCGCCACTTTTCAAGCGTTCTTACCGTTATCCCGATATGCGTTGCAATAGCCTTCATCGTTTCTCCACCGTCGGCAAGGCTTTTAAGCTCGCTCAGCTTTTCTTCTGTCAACCATTCGTTAATCTTGTTCGTCATATTCACCTCCGTACCACTCGCCGCAGTATTCAACATCACCGTTACAGACGGGGCAGAATCTTTCGTATTCGTATGCCGCCTCGCCGCACCACTCGCCTCTGTACTGCCGCTGCACTTTCAACTCGCTGTTGTCAAATTTTTCTTTACACACCGTACATTGATACATATTACTTTAAAACCACACTTCCTTTCATTTTATTGTCCTTTTTTTCGTACTGCAGATTGGCTATAATACCCGATAAGAACTAAATACTTCCGAGCGGAAATTGCATAGTCAACTTTTCGTTGTCATAATAATAGCACAAATTACTCCATTTGTCAACAGTTTGTTGCGATATTTTTTAATTTTGTGAAAAGCGAACAAAATAAAACAACTTTTTGTTGTTTATATTGACAAATCAACGAAATGTTGCTATAATTGCCATAGACAACACACCGTCACCTGAAAGGAATTTCGCTATGAGTAATTTTTCGGAAAAAATAAGAGATCTGCGTAAGCGCAAAGGCGTATCGCAGGCGGCAATCGCCGAGTATTTAGGCATCACGAAGCAGGCGTACAGTCTTTATGAAACGGGCAAGCGTGAGCCTGACTTTGAAACGCTGTTACAGCTTGCCAAGTATTTTGACACAGACGCCGACTCGCTTCTTACCGGCAGTGACACGGCGAGGGTATCTGACACAAGGCTGAAGTTTGCCTTATTCGGCGACGCAGAGATAGACGACGAAGTACTTGACGATGTAAAGCGTCTTGCAAAGCTGCATCTTGAGCTTCGCCGCAGTAAAGAGCAGGAAGAAAAAAAATAAGCCGCAAAAGCGGCACGGCTGTGAAAGGGGGCACTCGGACATTGGAGCGCATGCTGAAGATAGCAAAAGAGAACGACATACTTATAGTAGATATGCATATGAACGGCAAAGAGGGCGCAATGAGCCAGTCTATTGACGGTATGTGCATTGTGGCGATAGATCCACGCAAGATAGTGAGTGCCGCCGACCGCAAGGAAAAGACGGCGCACGAGCTTGGGCATTGCATGACCGGCTCGTTTTACGATGAGAACTGTCCTGTAGTACCGAGAGGCCGCTGTGAACGGCGTGCGGTAGTCTGGTCGGTACGCAACACCGTTTCAAAAAGGGCGATAATGAATGCGCTTCACAGCGGACTTACCGAAGTATGGCAGCTTGCGGAGCATTTTGATGTAACGGAGCATTTTATGATAGACGCGCTTGTGTATTATGGATTATATAGTGCGTAA
>CAMEKR010000105.1 GCA_945921515.1 uncultured Clostridia bacterium
TCTGCCGTTCTTGCATCATCGGGTACTGAATTTACCCAGCTGTTAAACAGATTTACTCTTGTGCATTTTCCGTCGTCGGAAGCGGTATAGCCTTTGCCGACCATCTGATACGGTTCGCCGTTTATCAGTATTTCGTCTATCGTGTAGGTGTATCCGGGGAAGAATTTCTCACCGTTTGATATTCCGAGCGCAGAGAACGATGTTCCCTTTGCCGTACCGCATCCGGTAAAGTCAAGGCCTACGGTGTAAGTTCCTTCGCCTGTAATCTGCACGTTGGTAGCCTTAATTCCTGCTGTACAGCCGGTAGGATCGTAGGTGTCGCCGACGCTGTAGGAAATGTTGTAGTCGCTTGAAGCAAACATCAGCCAAGCTATCGCCATATCATCCGACGGTGGCAGCTCTATATCCGCCGCCTGCTCGTCTTTTGCGGTCTGCATTGCAGCTTCAAGGCTCTGCTTAGCCTCTGCCTTTACGGTCTCGGTGTCCTTGCTCTTTTCGTTCTCATATCTGCGGGAAGAGAAAAGCTTTGCTATAGCTTCATCCGCTAAGGTGTTAGTGCTTCTTAAGTAGAAGCTACTGCAGTCCCACAGCACAGGGCAATAATCGTAAAGGTCGCAGTTGTCGAGCAGATTTGCATAGAACTTGCCGGTGTCTTCCTTGATACCGCCGTTCTTCGTCATAACCGCATATTCGCCTATAACAACGCCGTAACCCTGCTCGGAGAACTTGCTCAGCATCTCGAAGAGTCCGTTCTGCTCGTCAAAGTCGGTGGGCGAGCCCCAGCTTTTTACGCTGTCTGTTCCGCAATAATCCCACGGCGTGTAATAATGCACAGACAGCAGAAGCTTGCTGTTCGCCGTATCTTCGGGCATTTTGAAGCGGTCGTCGCAGGTGTGAGCTATATCTGTATTGTAGCCTGCTATAAGCAGGAAGCGGTCTGCGTTGTTTCCGCCCTGAGAACGAATCAGCTTAACAAACTCGCTGTTTATCATATTCGCTGTTTCGTAGCACTCGTTCTTGTTCAGAACGCCGTTCTTGCCGGTTATGTCCTTGTCGTTCAGACGGTCGCCAAGCTCCTCGTTAGCCGACTCGAAAATCAGCTTGTAGGAATAGTCCTTGAAGTGTTCACCTATCTGGCTCCACATGGATTTGTACATTTCGAGCGCTTGTTCTCTCACCGCAGTGTCCTCAGCGCCGAACATTCCCCACCAGCCGCCGTCCCAGTGGTCGTTCACAATAACATACATATCTGCGTCAAGAGCGTAGTTTACTATCGTCTCAACACGGCTCATCAGCCTTTCATCGATAGTGTAATTGCCCTCTTCAAAATTCATACCGTTTGTCCAGGCAACCGGTATCCTTAAAGTATCAAAACCTGCGTTCTTCATACCCTGAATCATCTCGGCGGTGGTGTAGGGCTGTCCCCAGCCTGTCTCAAAGCCATCAGGGTCTGCACCGGCAAGATAGCCGTTATGGTTGTAGGCTTCAAGTGTGTTGCCGAGATTTATGCCGTTGCCCATCGCCCTTATCATATCAAGCGAGGTCATAGCTTTGATATCGGCTTCGGCGTCGGCATCGGGTTCAGAGCTTTCGGCGGCGCTTGTTGCCGCAGAATCTCCCGAATCGCCGGAAGAAGCGTTTCCACCGGCACAGCCGGCAAGCATTGATGCGGCGAGAAATAATGCCGCTGTGGATAATAATGATTTAAGCTTCATATGAGTACCTCCGTTAATGTGGAATTATGCTCGTGGAAATTATAACCGTCATATTCATAATACTATATTATCATATTTTTACCGCCGATTCAATAACATTTTGTGCAAATAAAGGTGACTATTCGTTCTCATTCAAGCCAGATATCCTTTGCTATTTCAAGCAGCTCCTTGTCAATCTTGCCTGCGCTTGCTTCCTCGTCAAGTATGTCAAAAGCCACCTTTACCGGCTTTGCCTTTTTATACGGGCGGTCGTCTGCTATAAGCGAATCGTAGATATCCATTATAGTCAGTATTCTTGTCAAGGTATCAAGGCTGTCTGCGCCGATACCGTTAGGGTAACCCTTTGCGTTGAGCAGCTCGTGGTGATTTGCCGCAATTGCTCTTACATCGGAAAAATCCTTGCCGAATTGCATATGCTCAAGAATCTTGTCGGTATATACAACATGGCTTTGCATTATGCTCCGTTCCTCGTCTGAGAGCGTGCCTGCCCTTATGTGAAGATCGTCTGCTTCTTCCTTTGTGATATACGGTAGCTCTTCGCCATCGGGCGATATGTATACCGCCGAGCACATTTTGTCAATAAACGCCTTATCCTCATCGCCAAGCGGTTTTCCGCAGTTGAAAAGTCCGAGCTTGCTTAAAAATAAGCTTATCTCATTTTTCTTCTCATCGGCTTTCTCTTTTGAGATAGTGCCTTTAAGTGCGTCGTTTTCAAGCCTCAGCGCTATCATATCAAGCCTTGAGCGAAGCCGTTCTTCGTTAGCTCCGAGCTTTGTAGGCTTGTCCATTACTTCAAGCGGCACATCCATCTTACCGATATCGTGGAGCATAGCGGCAAGATAAAGCTGTTTCTTATCCTTATCGGTAAAACGGAGCTTCGTCTTCTTTTCCTTGTGAAGCTTGTTTATATGCTCGAGCATCTCAATGCATCGCTTTGCGACATTTTTGGTATGGCTTGCGTTATAAGGCGTTCTGCCTTCTATTGCTTCAGCCATCGAATCCGCCATAGAAAAAAGCATCTTCTGCATATCGTCGGCACGCTTTTTCTGCAAATCGATATATCTTATCTGCAAAAATACAAGGAAAGCGACGATTACGCCTATAGGTACGAACAATACGGATAATCTCAGCTTCGATACGGAAAACAGTATCTGCGAGAACAGCGGATAAACGATAAGTATTCCCGCAAGCACAGCCGTTACGGTGCGAAGCCTGCATTTTCGTGCCGCAAGGCTGAAAACCGCAGTAATTGTCGCCGCAATAACCGCCTCTGCCAAAAGCGGCAGAGAGGCTATCAGCTTGTTATCCAGTATGGCATTTATCGCATTCGCCTGACATTCAACGCCGTACATCTGATTTGCCCTGTCCACCGGCACTTTGTACGAATCCAGCATACCCTCCTCATGCGCTCCTATAAGCACTATGCTGTTTGCAAAATAGCTTGCAGGTATCGTTTTATCCAGCACGTCAGCCATAGACACGGTGGTAAATTCGTCGGGCTTGCTTGTATACTGAATCTCGGCTGTTTCGGGGAGAATTTTCGTGTAATCCTCTCCCGTTATCTTTTCCGCAACCTTTACGGCAAAGCTCTTGTAGACTTTTTCTCCGTCATCTATATATGTATAGAATCTGCGTACATATCCGTCATCGTCAAGGATAATGTTGGTAAAGCCCTGTTCACCAGCTTCTCTCAGTGCGTCAAAGGCGGTCACCTCGCCTTTTACATAGGATATCAGCTCATATCTGTTTATGCTGTCGGTCTTTACCGCTTTGGATTCGGTTTCGAGCTTGGAAGCGAGTATAACATCGGCAGAATTTTCTACAGCGTCTACAAGCTGTTTTTCACCGTCGGAGCCGTTTTCTCCCGAAAAAATAATATCCATACCGATAACAAGCGGTTTTGAGCTGCTGTCCTGATTCAGTAGCTCGATAAGCTCGGCAAAATATGACCTGTCCCACTGCGAGTAGGGACCCAGCTTTGCAAGGGTGGCTTCATCTATCGCTATTATCTTAATATTGGCGGGTATAGCCGATGGATTCTGGTACAATGCGTCCTGTGCAAGCACCTCAAGCTCTTTTGGAAAACGGGCAAGCGTCAGTATAAATGCAAAGAGCATGAGTAGGATATTTGGCAGATAATACAGCAGTTTTCTGAGAATCGTCTTAAAATTCACGGACTTTCCTTTCGTTATAGGGCGAAAATTTCTTGATATTTACAGTATATCACAATTTCCGCCGTTTGAACAGCCCCGACCGAAGAAAAATCTATCCGCCGATGACCTCATTCCGCCGCCGTGTACCCATATTATAACAGGGCGCTTATCGGCGGTATCTCCCGAAGGCGTGTAAATATCAAGCTTCAGCTCGGTATCGCTTCCGTTACAGTCCTTTTTCTTTGTATAAGTGATATCCGCAGTTTTGTCTGCGCTGTCGGAAATATATCCGCTGTATCTGCCTTTTTCGGCGGATGTTTTGTATCGAATTTGCTGTGCGCTATCTTCGGTGGAAATCGGCAGTATGTACAAAATACGCTGTTTATTTTGTGCAATACGCATATATATCTGCTGATACAATTGTTGAAAATGTAGAATTTGGAATTATGTTATTGACTTTGTATTCCTATGAAATACAAAGTCGGGCGATTTTAATTGACGGCGATTTCGGCGGGACTCTTGAAAGATGTCTTTAATGGCAGAAAATATATTATCTTAGCATTACAAATTGCACCTGCTTTTCGGTTAGAAAAATTAATCGAAAGGCAGGTGCGTTTTTATGGTGGGAAAATAAAAACCTCACAAGGTTTACACTTGTCGATTTTATTTTCCGTATTTTATTATCACGGTTTATTTATCCTTTTTTCATCATTTCACCTCAATAATACAATAACAAAAAAGATGTGCCAATCACGGTACATCTTTTAGTTTGTTTTCATATATTATGTTTTTTGGTTATTCCTCGTCGGAAAGCTCTTCAAGGATTTTTAAACCCTTTTCTGCAAATTCAATAAAAGCCTCTTCTTCGGCAATTGCTTTTTTGCTCTGCTCTATCAGGGATTCGAGTCCTTCCTTGCCCCATGAATACTCGTCCCACCAAAAGTCGTCTGATTCTTCACCGAGTAGCTCATTTATTTTGAGAATAAACTGATTCAGCATGCCGCCTTTTTTTCTGTATATATCAAATTTTCTTTTTGCTGTGCCGCTGTCAAAGAAAAACATATTAGGGATTTCAACCTCTAACTCGTCATATTGTTCTCCGTCAAGAAGCGTATTATATAACTCGTTTTTCTCATCTTCAGAAGCAAAATCAGTGAAAAGACAATCTTTGCTATTACAAAACTTTGAAAAGCCTTCTCTTATTTCATCACGTTCCTTTTCAAGCTGCTCCTTAAGTTTAATTAGTTCATTGTTGTTCATATTTTTCCTCCTTATTAATTCACCGTTTACGGTGTATCTTGATTATCTTTGTAATCTTATAAATCATTTTTCCAGTCAATTAAAATTAACTTGTTTTCTAATAATTCGTATATACTGTTCAAAAGTTTATTTGCAGATTTTTCATCCATGTTACTATTAATATTAAGCATATTCTCAGTTTGTTTGCAGAACTCTTTGGCTGCTTTTTCCCACTGAAATTGAGGCCATACAAGAAATTCTAATTGTAAAGGTGTGATTTTTTTGTCCTCACAAAACGCTCTAATTAGCTCTTGAAAAAACATATAAGAATATCTGTTACCATCAAACTTATCATTGGAGTAATCTAAATTGCTCCAATTTTCAAAGTATTGATGTTGAAACAGAACACACATATTAAATTTATCATAAGCATCTTGGAACACTGATTTGTTTGCCCAAATCCAATCAAGAATAATTGAATCAAGTGGTATATGACAGTATTTATAATAATTATCATTTCTGTCATTGCTTATACAGTATAAGTATTTAAACGTCATATTCACGATTTTTTGAGCTTTGCCATAATGAATACTCTGGTATAGATTTTTCAACACGTTCATTAATGCATCACAAGTTGTTTTATGCCACTCATCAAAAACCTCTTTTTTACTATAGTTATCTACCCCATAATCTTTGAATCGTTTGATGAGCGAATTATTCGGATCAGAACAGATTTGTTTATATAATCCCTCAACTCCTTTGACGTCAATATGTTCTTGTTTTTTTGTTGTTCTGAATGTGAAATCACCCAGTGCTTTTTTTATTGCTTTTTCAAATGGGTCTTCTATATCATCCCATTGATTATATCTTTCTTTAAAACAATCTACATTGTATTTCAGCTTATCGTTAATATCCATATTCATCACTCCTTTTCTCAATTATACCACACCTAAAAGCCTATAGCAACTTTGGGGGATTTGTAGGTTTTGGCACATTATCTGTCAAAATAGCATTTGTAATGCTCGCTGTAATCGTATCTTATAACAGGTTCGGATGTAATCCCAAAGGCAGCTATTATTTCACTTATGTATTTATCCTTAACATTTGGATTCATATAAATAATTGCTTTTCCTTTTGCGTTATAATCCACTCTTCCTCGTGGATATTAGCCCCAACGGATGTACCTGCTCTTGCAAGCTGATCGGTCATATAGGAACTTTTCGGCGCAGTCACACCGTCAACAAGATTTACGATAGCAACAGCAAAATCAAAAGATAAGTCAAGCAATTTGTTTTCAGACATAAATGCACCTTCTTTTAACGATATTATATCATAAATAGGAGTGATTTTCAATGATATACCGCTGACGCGATATGATATACGGCGTTGCCGTATGATATACTTGCTGCGCAAGCATGATATAATATCCGTTCCTTCATATGCTGAAGGCATATATCATCCGCTGAAAGCGGATATCATATCGAAGATATATCACCCGTTCCGTAAGGAACGGATATCATTGAAAAAAGCACTTGCCGAAGCAAGTGCTTTTTTCTTGGCGCAGACGGTGAGATTCGAACTCACGTGCGGTTGCCCGCAAACTGATTTCGAGTTTTATGGGTTAATGGCTGTTTGGTGATTTTTGAAGGTAGTTTCGGGGTGCTTCGTATTCGCCGAAAGGCTTGATATTTAAGGCTTTTTTTGGCGGTTGCACCGCAGAAATCCCGATAAATAAAGGAAAGTTCGAATAACGGCATTTTCGCTGTTTTCGGAAAGAACAGGCACTATTTTGGAAAGAACTGCGGAAAGAACAGAATAAACACAT
>CAMEKR010000106.1 GCA_945921515.1 uncultured Clostridia bacterium
CCTCACCGAAAGCTCTTCTGACGGTAGTTATGCTGGGAATATAGTATTTGCCGTCATTAATGCCGTCAAAACCTGTTACAATAATACCCTCTTCGAAACGAAAGATTGCTATATAGTTGCAAATATTTGCCGTGTAATTATAGATTTTCTATTAAGATTATATCACATTTCAATAATAATTCAATATGGTTTTATCAAGATTTTGATAAATGTAATCAAAAATACGCTTATTGACTGCAAAAGCTGTTATAAAGGCAGAAAAAAGCCTGTGCAAAAGCACAGGCTTCTTGTTTATCTTCTAAGGATTACTTAAGTAAGATTACTTTCTCTTCTTAGCAACTACAACTGCACCTGCTGCGAGAACTGCTACTGCTGCTACTGCTGCAATGCCTTCAACGCCTGTGTCAGTGCTGGGCTTTGTAGAATCGCCTGTTGTAGGAGCATCTGTGGGCTCATCTGTGGGTTCATCGGTAGGCTCGTCGGTAGGCTCATCTGTGGGCTCTTCGCCTGTACCGAGGATAGCATCAATACCTGTAATTGTGAATGTAACTGAAAGGCTTTCGTTGAAATAGATATCAGAAAGATTTACAGAAGGATCAGCCTTAGTATCGCCGTACTCGTTGTAAAGTTCGATACGGAGCTTGCCGTTACCTTCGATATCACCGAATAAAATCTTGCTTGAATCTACAGCAACTTCAGTGGTCTCTCCATCCTTAACCTGTGTAATCTTAACATCAGTTACATTGATGCCCTTTTCCTTAGCATAGTTCATTTTGTCAGCACCGGTTTTAAGATCGTCAACATCCTTTGTAGCAACGCCTAAAGCATCTGCAAGGCCATCGATATCTACATTGAATACTACTGCGCCTTCACAAACAGGTGCATACATAATTTCATCGCCCGATTCTTCATCGATACCGGAACGCTGAAGATCTGAAATAGCAACAGTGTATGTACCGTCCTTTGATACATCTACAGTAGTAGCATTCCACTCTTTAATTGTACCGTCAGAATCCTCTGCATGACCTGTATAGTCAAAGCATGAGAAGCTCCAACCGCCTGCTACATACATAAGGAAAGCTGTGTTTTCAGCAGAAGCTGCAACTGCCATTGTAGCTGCGATAGAAGTAGCTACAACGCCTGCCATTATTTTTCTTAACTTCATTTTAATGTCCTCCATAAAAAATTTGATTTGTACAAATTAAATTTGTACCTTCATTATATATGAAATCGTTTTTATAATCAATAGGCAATATGAACAAACAGCCGCTGGTTTTTTGGTATAATTGAACAAACGAGAAATCGATAATTCCACAATTTGACGGAATAAACCCTCTTTACACTTAAAATACATCATATTATCGAGTAATTTTACTTAAAATTCAGACCACAGCTGTAAAATACAGAAAAAATTAAGGGAAACCTTCTTTGCAGGAAAGTTCCCCTTATTTCTTTACCTTGTGATTTTTTAAGATACACCTTTTTATCGGCTGTTAAAGTCTACCTGTTACTTGCGTTTGCGTACAGTTACTGCCATAGTTGCAAGACCGCCGACTGCTGCAGCACCAAGAGCCGCAAGCTCATATACCGGTACACCTGTGTTAACATTGCCTGCATTACCGGCGTTGCTTGTTGTACCGGGAGTTACTGTAGATTCGGTAACCGGTCTCGAAGTATCATTGCTTGTATTTTCTTCTACTGCTCCTGTTGAACCGCCGGGAGTGATAATTTCTTCTGCTCCGCTTATTACGCCGTCAACAACATCTTCGGCGCCGTTCAGTACGCCGTCTACTATATTATCGCCGTTTGCCGCAAAAGCTGATGTTGTGCATAACGAGAGCGCAGCTATGGAAGCAAGAATTGCCGCTGTCTTTTTCATATCAACTTATCCTTTCACTTGTCGTATTGCAATTCGGTTTCAGATTCCGATGCTATATTATTATGAGATAAAATCAGATTGATATACGGCAAGGATTATTTTGTCAAATTATGAAAAATACAATCGAAGCAAAAACTATGCTTTATTCAAATAAACAGCCGAACTGCTTTACAAAAGCGTCAGCAACTACAGTACCGCCTTCACCGTTCGGATGACCGCCGTATACAGCTTCGGCAGGAGCTTCCTCTGTTGACAAAAGACTTGAAAAATTGAAAAACTCTGCGCCGAGATTTTTTGCGGTATCAACCAATTTTTCGTTAAGCGTGCTTCTCACGTTCTCGTTTGTTTCTCCAAAGTTCTGAGGCGGAGCATTGAACAGAATAACTCTGCAGCCTTTTTCTCTAAGGTATGATACTATATCGGTGATATATGCTTCTATTTCTTCTGCAGTGTTCTTTTTTCCGCCGTAATTGCCGCTTGAAATATCATTCGTTCCGAATGCTACAATAACCGTATCATATTCCGATACTCTTGAAAGCCAGTTTTCATTTGCGGCGGCGTCGCTTGCCCTTGCCCATCCGAGTCCGCAGTTAAAGAACGCCACATCGCTGCCAAGCTGAGCGGAAATCTTAGCCGCCCAATATTCGTATTTCATATACTCTGTCTGACAGCCCTGAGTAATGCTGTCGCCGATTGCCGCTATAGTATGTTTAACATCGCGCTTTGCGCCTATTATCTGGGGAAGAGGTATTTCGTCGCAATACGCAAAATTAACACCGTCTTCAGAACTTGCCGTTGAGGTAAGTGTTGCCATCTTGTTGCAGGGTATGCCTTCTCCGCTGATAGTCCACTCCCATACAAGATAGTGTCCTTCGGGCACATTGAATGAAACCGTATCGCTCCAGTAGCATTCATTCGGAGTTACTTCCTTTGAATTGCTTCCACCAAAAGTTACCGCAGTACGATTTGTTATCTCGTCTTCGGGACCTGTTCCGCCGTCTGCTATTACTGCGTCGCTTACGGTATATGTTCCTCCGTCTTTTCCGACATAAGCGATTTTTCCTTTACTGTATGTTGAATCGACTTTATTTGTAAAATAGAACTTATACTCAAGCTCACCGTATTCCTCAACAGGCAGATATGCACGGTATCTGATTCCGTCAGCCTTTTCGATATAGAAGTTGTTTCCTGTCGAAACTACGGTATTTGAAACATATGTTGTGAAATCCGTAACAGGTTTTTGTGTTTTTGACTCTTCTGCTTTAGATGAGATATCGCTGTTTTGAACAGATGACACAAAAGCGTCGGTGGATGCTTGCGTGTCTGCTGATGAGGTGCTGTTGCTGTTATTTGTTTGCGTATCCGAACAAGCGGATACCATCAGCAACGATAGACCAAGCAGTGCGGCAAAAGCCGTTTTCAGTATTTTCTTCATAAGTTTTCCTTTCATTCATAGATATAATACAGGCGGCAATTGCATAAAATACACTCACCGCCGTTTATATTCAGTTTGCTTCGGCTACTTCTTTTGCTCTTGTCCAGCTATTATCAACAATAATATAGTTTTTACCGCTGTTTTCACCGTAAGGAATGTAATAATCGGCAAGCGAAGTTGCTTCTCCCAGTGTGTAGACTATTCCTGCAATCTTTTTATTATAGTCATCCTCTGTTATGTTTGTATCGGTAAAACCGATTATAAAATCAGCATATGACTTAAGTGTTTTCTCGCTTGCTCTTAAAAAATTCTGATTTATAAATGCCGATACCGAAGTTGCGGCAATTTTACAGCTGTACTGTATATCGCTTGAACCGTAATCCGGGAACATCAGATAGGTATAGAGCTGAGTGCCTGTAAAACTTCTTGTTCCTGCTTCAACCAGCGTAACCGTATTGTCGTCCTTGTTTTCATACTTAAGCTGTTCGGGCACTGTAAGCGTCGTATTTCCTACCATATTGAAAAATTCCGTTACGGTCGATTCGGTAAAAGCAATATATTTGTCAATTGTTATACCGCTTGCCGCTGAAAGCTGCTTTGCTGTTTCTTCACCGCCCGATTCGCTGAAAATAGTTTTTAGCGTTTTACCGTTTATTTCTGTATTTGCAAGATAAGGCATAAGAACTACAGTATTTTTGTCGGCTCTGTATGTCAGAGTCATAAAACGCTCCGGTGCAGTATCTATATTCTCCGACAAAGAAAGCAATATTGTGAAATTATAGCTTTTGTCGGGTACAAACAGCGTACCTTGCTGCTGTGATACATTGCCGGTATTACCGGAACGCTGAGCTTCATAGAAGCTGTTCAGCAGCATTGTTGAGACAACAGCTATCAGTAAACCGGTTACAATGAAGGTTATTACATATATATACCAGTTGCTTCTTCTTTTTATCAATGCGACCGACCTCCGAAGGCTTGAAATTTTATGTGAGAAATAGTATAATAATATAATAGCACAATCCGAGAAAAAAAACAAGGTATATTTTAGCCTTCACTCTATACTCTTGCGTATTTTCCCGATAAATATAAAGAGGTATTATTATGAAAAAATTTCTTAAGCGTGCGTGGGCAGAAATCGACCTTGACGCACTTGAACACAATTTCAACGAAATAAAAAAGCTGTCAAAAGGGAAAGAGATACTTGCCGTAGTAAAAGCAAACGCCTACGGTCATGATGATAAAGCCGTATGCTTGAAGCTCCAGGAGCTCGGCGTTAAGTATTTCGGCGTTTCAAATCTATGGGAGGGCGAAAAACTGCGCCAACACGGAATCAAAGGAACTATTCTTTCGTTCGGCTACACAGACGAGGACTATTTTGACGAGTTGCTTGAATACGATATTACACAGACCGCAGGAAGCGTTCAGTACGCAAAAGAGCTGAGCGACTATGCTCTCAGCAAAGGCGTAAAGCTACCGGTACATATTAAAATCAACACAGGTATGACTCGTGTCGGTATCGACAGCGAAGAAGAACTGCTGTCGGTGCTTGCTTTACCCGGTCTTGACTGCAAAGCGGCATACACTCATTTTGCCGTATCGGACAGTCTTGACGCAGAAGATATGCAATATACCGATAAACAACAGCAAAAACTACTTTCAATTGCTAAAGGAAAAGGACTGCTTCTGCACTCTCAGAACAGCGGCGGTATAGTATACCATCCCGATTTTGAAGGCGACATTGTCCGTGCAGGCGTTATTATGTACGGTCATTCGCCCAACTATCCGCTTGAAGTTCCGTTTGAAATGAAAAGCGTTATGACGGTAAAATCGGTAGTTTCACAGCTCAAGACAATTCCCGCAGGAACGCAGATAAGCTACGGAAGGACATTCACTGCCGACAAGGAAATGACAGTAGCTGTAATTCCGATAGGATATGCAGACGGATATTTCCGTGACTTCAGTTCAAAAGGTCAAATGCTGATTAACGGCGTGCTTTGTCCGGTTGTAGGCAGAGTATGTATGGACCAGACAATAGTAGATGTCAGCGCAGTAAGGGATATAAAGACAGGTGACACAGTTTATGTTTATTCCGATAAATGCGAGCAGACGGGAATCGATTATAACGCAAGCCTTATCGGTACTATAGGCTATGAGCTGACCTGCGCCGTAGCGCTGAGAATCCCCAGAGTTATAATACATAAGGGAGAAATCAAAGAGGTAGTCAGATACGGTCTGATTTGACACTTTCAAAAGAATTTAAAGTTTTTTTGAAAAAGGTATTGCAATTACGGGCAGAATAATGTAAAATAGAATAGATAGAATATGGGGTTGAAAGCTTATACTTTCAGCGGCGGATAAATTTCACGCAAACCCGATAAAATATACGGAGGTATTTTAAAATATGATCACAGCAGGCGATTTCAGAAACGGTATGACCTTTGAAGAGGACGGCAATGTAATGCAGATTATTGAGTTCCAGCATGTAAAGCCCGGTAAAGGTGCCGCTTTCGTAAGAACCAAGATCAGAAATGTAATCACCGGCTCGGTTGTTGAAAAGTCATACAACCCTACAGCCAAGTTCCCTACTGCTTTTGTTGAGAGAAAGGATATGGAGTACACCTACAATGACGGTGATCTCTATCACTTTATGGACTCTGAAACATATGAAGATGTTCCGATAAACAAGTCCGAGCTTTCCGACAACTTCAAGTTCGTTAAGGAAAATATGGTATGCAAGATTCTCTCTTACAAGGGTAAGGTATTCGGTGTAGAGCCTCCCAACTTTGTAGAGCTTGAGATTACCGATACAGATCCCGGCTTCAGAGGCGATACAGCTACCAATGTAACAAAGCCCGCTACTCTTGAAACAGGTGCAGAGATCCGCGTTCCTCTGTTTGTCGAAATCGGCGACATCATCCGTATCGACACAAGAACAGGCGAATATATGGAGCGTGTTACCAATAAGTAATCGCAAAAAGTAAAAGGAGGATTTTTACTATGACAGTTGCAGAAAAAGTATCCTACATCAAGGGACTTGCAGAAGGTCTCGGTGTTGATGATTCTACTAAAGAAGGCAAAGTACTTGCGGCTATCATCGATGTTCTTGATGATATTGCTCTGACACTTGGCGATATTGACGAAGAACTCAACGACGTTGCCGATGTTATGACCGATATGGAAGAAAGCGTAGATTGTCTTGAAGATGTCGTATACGGCGAAGATGACGAATATGACTACGATGATGACGACGACTGCTGCTGCGATGATGACTTTGACGATGATATGTACGAAGTTACCTGCCCCAGCTGCGGAAATACTATAACGGTTGACTTTGATGTTATCCAGGCAGGCGAGATTCCCTGTCCCAACTGCGGCGAAACGCTTGAGTTCGACCTCAGCTGTCTTGAAGACGAAGAGTGCGACTGCGGATGCTGCCACGACCACGAATAATTTTAAAAGTTTATCGAACAAGCCGACCGAAAGGTCGGCTTTCAGCTTGTCGAAAAAGTCTATTTTTTTAATAAGTAAAGCAATTTCTCTATCCCTAACCCCAACCCCTTCCCCTCGGTGAAGGGTTGTGTATGCTTGGTGGGCTCTGCATCGTGC
>CAMEKR010000107.1 GCA_945921515.1 uncultured Clostridia bacterium
TAGGGATAGAGAAATTGCTCTACTTATTAAAAAAATAGACTTTTTCGACAAGCTGTGAGCAGGCTATTCAGCCTGCTCGGAAAAATATTCTATTCTTATACCGTAGGTCCCTCAAGATGAACCTGACCGTTTTCACGCAGGTGGAACTGCTTGACAAGAGTCTGCATTTCTTTAGCCTGTGCGGCAGTAATAGCGCTTGCGCTTGCGCTTTCCTGTGCGGTAGCCGCATTATTCTGAACAACCGCAGATATCTGTCCGACGCTTGAAAGCACCTGTTCGACCATCTTTGCCTGTTCTTCGGATACATCGGATATCTCGTTTATCAGCGTATTTGCCGTATTGAAACGATCCATTACACTCTGTATCTTCTGCGCTGTAGTATCTGCAATAGCCATACCGTTTGAAACAGCCTCGATCGTATTGCCGATAAGCTCGCTTGTCGTCTGCGCCGCCTCTGCTGACTTGCTTGCAAGATTTCTGACTTCATCCGCAACAACCGCAAAGCCCTTTCCGGCTTCGCCTGCTCTTGCCGCTTCAACTGCCGCATTAAGCGCAAGAATATTTGTCTGGAAAGCAATATTATCAATTGTGTTTATGATTTTCTCGATCTCGGCAGATTTTTCTTCGATAACTTTCATTGCCGCAAGCATCTGCTGCATCTCTTCATTTCCTGCCTTGAGATCGTCTGTAGCGGTATCGGATATTTCGCTTGCGTTCTTTGCGTTTTCGGCGTTCTTATTTACTCTGCCCGAAATATCCTCAACATTATCCGACAGCTCACGGATAGAAGCCTCCTGCTCGCTTGTACCCTGTGCAAGCGCCTGAGAACCGCCCGATACCTGCTCTGACGCATCGTACAGCATAGTACCGGCTGTCTGGATCTTTGAAATTGAGTCGTTTAAGTTTACAAGTATCTGTTCAAATGCCGTTTTTATCGGTTCAAATTCGCCTTTATAATCATAATTTATCTGAAAGCTGATGTTGCCGTATGACATCTGGGTAAGCAGATATGTAAGTTCGTCGATCATCTTTTTCAGGTACCACTTGGTAGTATTGAGTGAACCCGCAAGCTTGCCGATATCGCTGTCGGTGATTTTCACATCAAATTCTTCCGACATTTTACCTTCGGAAAAATTCTCGATTTCATGGCAGATTTTTCTGATAGGCTTTACGACAGCCTTTCTGAAATAGATACACAGCAGAATAAATGCCGCCGTAACAATCAGTGCAAATCCCTCTATTATCAATGAAAGTATAATAGACATATGATTGAGCTCTAAATCGCTTCCGACCATAGACAATATGTTAACCGTACATACAGCTATCGTACCTGCCATAAGCACACAGCATACAGTGCATAACAGTGAAATAACAAACAGCTGGTTCTGAGCCTTTTTCTTTAAGAATCCTATAATTTTTTTCATTAAATAACACCTCTTAGGTATATCGTTCTTTTTTGATTTTATCACATTTGCCTTAACAAGTCAATAAGGAAGCTTTATGTTTTGTTAAAACACACCAAAAAAACGATTCTATCTGTACATTATGCACTAAATTAGCTCTGCCGAAAAAGCTTCTGCGGCAAAGTCCTCAGGTGTTATGCCATTCGATAAGGTGCAAATGGTAGCTAAATGGAAAAGAAAAACACACTTATGCAAAAAGCAGAAGTGTGTTTGCCATAAGGCTGAAAATGAAATGATGAAAGGCAAAGTATTATAGGAATACACAATATGTGATGAATGCGAAATTGGATTTACTGTTGCCGTTATATGCAGAACTTAAATCATAAACTTTCCCGATTTCTTGCTGTCAATTACAAAGGAAAAGAAAGCGCCCTTGCTTACAGCCGCAAAATAACCTGTGCGGTCAAATTCATCGGCATAGTTCTCTTCTATGTGCTTCAATGTATCCCGCAGCTGCAGCATAGCCGCAAATTCGTGCTTGCAGTTATAACTGCAAAAGCAGGAACAGGTAAGGTCGCTTATTTCACCGTTGCGGTATTCAAACTCCACTTCGTAAGCCTCGCTGCCCTCGACAATGGCATAACCGTGAGTTCCGTCGACGCTTATGTATCTGACCTTGTTCTCTACATAATAATCGTGACCACGCTGTGCAACCGAGCTGCTGACATTCATTTCGCCGAGATCGTCAAGAATGAAGGATGTATCATCGCTTCCGCTGACAAATTCATCTTCTTCCTTCACAGGCGCTTTGTACCATGTCACAATCTTAGCGGCAGGTAACGCCTCACGGTCGAAAGTGGCAAAGTGGCTTCCCGCTATAAAGAAATCTCCGCTGACAGAAGTATCTGCAACAGCAATAACACGCTTGTAATCGGATATTTTTATTTTGAAATTGTAGTTGACTTCAACAACGTGTCCCCGTAAGCCTTCGAGCTTTCCGTCAACAAACACCATATCGCCGCAATGCAGGTCAAACATATCGTTGTAGTAAGCCAAAGTCATATTTCTCTTTGGGAAATTCACCAGAACCACAGATTTGCGGGGTACTGCCGTTTGCCGAGCCACATCCGCCGCAGTTTCTATGGTATCGATTGCCGATTCTTCAGCCGTAAAACCGATCCTGAATGACATAATATCTACCTCCTTAGCAAAGTCATTTTGTTGTTCTGTTATCATTATACATTCTTCGGTGTACGATAAAAAGGACTTTGCTTTGAAGAAGAACGATATATCGATCAATATCCAACAAGCTTATGCCATGTTGCACAGCTTATCGGCTTTTTCGGGATTAAGTTCAATCAAAGAAGAGAAAAACTTGCTTTTTTCAAACTCCGATAAATTATCGAATCCGAACAGCAGAACCCGTGAATTAATTTCACAGACGCTTTTGCTCCCGAGATTTCTGATTTTCTCTATTTCTCCGTTTTGAAGAGCGTCAATCACATCTCCTATAGTGAAAAGTGAGGCTCTTTTAAGAGCGTTCCGGCTTCTGACAGAAAAACTAAGTTCATCTATAGCGGTCGTACAGGCTTTGCTTGTGTAGCCTATTGACACCCTTATGTTCGGGCAGAAATATTCTTTAAGAACAGCAAGCAGACCGTTTTGTTTTTCGGACTGTACAAGTGTATCTATTAACTTCTGTTTATTCATGCTATGCACCTCAAATCAAATTCAGGGAATAAGCCTGCCTTTAATGACTTCTAAAACAGAATGAGCATTGATAGACAAGATTCCCGGTATAGTTTTACAGGCGGAATTAATAAGCTCTTTCATAGTCTGAACACTGTCACAAACACAGATGGCGGTCAAGTGACATTTTCCCGTAGTCTGAACAAGCAAAACCGTTTCCCGCAGCCCGGCAAACTGCCCTTTAGCTTTATCGAAGTGTTCGGGCTTTATCTCAATATCGACAATAAAGGACATTGCTTCATCGCAGGCAAGCGGATCGATCACGGCTTTATACCCTGTGATTATTCCTGATTTTTCAAGTGCGGATACCCTTGTCTTTACGGCTGTACGGGAAAGCCCGACCTGTTCGCCAATCTGCGAATAAGTCATACGGGCGTTATTACAAAGCAAATGCAAAATCTGTTTGTCTTTTTCGTCAATACCGTTTGTCTGCATAAATTCCTCCTGAAATGTAATTCGGCATGCTTTAATTACAGAAAAAGTATAGCATTTTAAAATTAACTTTGCAATAGACGAACTTTCGTAACGAATTGCAATGCTTTCATTATGAAAGGAAAAGCTCCGAAACGCATAACGTTTCGGAGCAATTGGAGTTAATCTTTTCCGTTTTATTTGTAATGTTTTATCATTTACTTTATACTCTATATCAGGATAAGTCGGAGTCCACGCATCGCCGCCGTACACTATATTTGCTTTGTTAGCTTTAGGATCAATGGAAGACTTGTCAAATACAAACGATATTTCGCCGTAATTTCCGTGTCCCATATCAGCCTTAGTTACAACTATAGAAGGCATAGGGAATCCACCGAGCTTTAACGATTTAATAAGCTTATCGGTATAGATGTTATGTAAAGCAATTAGATCGCCTTTTTCTTCGATAGGTTCGGAGAGGGAGAATTTGTTCTTTATATCTCGTCCACTTCCGCCATCAATCTGGCTTCCGTTATCTCTGATTCTCCTATTTTTATACCCTTCGACTTCATCACTGCCAACATTTGAATCATACATTCCTTTTTCTGACTGGTCATATTCATCAATATGCCTTTCATCTGTTCCTTGCTCATCCCGGCTTTGTCCATCGTCTCTATCAGTATAAATGTAGTTTCCTTTTCTTTCTGCGTAGTATTCATTTATAATTTCCTCCACATTTTTATCATTCTGTAAATCAGATGCGTATAAAACATCAAATTCCCCTCTTCTCTTAATACGCACCAAGTATGATTTGTCTATTCCTAGTTTGGGATTGAAGATGTAAATGGTCTGATACTGACCGTTTGAGACCCTCTTGCTTTTATATCGTTGCGAAATTGCTTATGACAATCTCCAGTATTCGTCTGAAGAAATGCGAATCGGTTCCATAAGGTCAAGCAGCTTCTTATTTATATTGTATCTTGATTTTGCTTTCGTGTCAATATTTTTGGTATTACTGTCTGTTTCGGATAACGAGTATCTTATATCCTTGTCTGTAGTCGGGTTTTTGTTATCCGTTTTCTTTATCTGTTCGGGATAAAAGGCTACTGTTTCAGTTACGGCTACAACACCGTCATAATCGGTACCGGTCACCTCATTAAAGAGCTTTACAGCTTCTACCATATTACCAACACAACCTGAATTTAAATCAAGGAGCATTGCAAAATCGCTTTTGCCGTAAACACTATCGGTAACACTATCGACAGTTGCATTATATCCATAGTTTTCAATACCGTAATCCTCATCTTCTGCAAGAGCCGCCACAAATTCACGGAGCTGTTCTTTGGTAATGTTGTATGTGCCATCCTGTAATGGATTTGTAATATTGAGATATACAATATAAGCATTTCCATAATGATTGGCGTGTGCTTCGCTGTCAGTAAAGTAGAATCCATTTCCGTAATAACCGCCAGACTTCGCCTTTTTCTTATCAAAAACAGTAAATGAATTCGGAGAGCCGTGATACATTACTTTAAGATTTCCGTTGTCATCTACAATCTTACTGTCCTTAAAATATTCTCTCTGCTGTTCAGATAGCTTGTTGCTGTTGCTGTCGGTCTCGGGTAAAGAATTTTTGCTATCGGGGTTGACATCATCAGAGTTTTGTGGTATATTATTATCAATAACAGAGGTATCTTGCCTACGTAAGCGGTTTTTTCTGCTTTAGTAACTTGTGCCTCTGTTATATTTTTTCTCTAATATCAATTAAATCATATAACACAGCAGAGCCATCGCTACCAATGCCAACTAATATGTCTGAGGAATATCCATTGTCCCCTACTTTAAAATTGATATTACCTCTTGCAAATTCTACAATCTTATCTTTTCTTTCGTGTTTTAAGGCATCCCCTATCCAATTATTAGCTGCTTCCAGTAATTCGTCGGCATTCGCTATAGTTCTAAGCTTATCAAGATATACAGATGGAGATTTTTCCATAAGACTTGTAGCGTCTTCAGATCTACGCCACTCGTCGTTCGTCGTCTTGTTGATTTTGAATTTCTGTCCGTGTACTTCTATAAGATTATTGAATTTGTCTTTAATAACCCTCGCTATTGTTTTTGCGATAGTTTCACCATCAGAATTTGCAAAAATATCTTCGTAGACCTCAACATACTTGTTGCCGTCGGAATCCTCTTCTATCGAATACTTCCAACCGCTACTCTCCGTATCGGTGTTTTCTTTTGCGTTCGATTGCATTTCAGCGTTGTTTTTAACCGCCGCTTTAAGCGCATCTACCCACAACTTTTCATACTTCTCAAGAGCCTCGACATCCTGAGCAAGCTGTGCCGCTATCCTGTGATTAACATCACCGTTTTTGAGATAATTCTTGATAGCTTCAACAATGCTCTTTAAGGCATCGATAAATTTACGCACAATGCCCTGTTTTTCTTCCGCTATTGCGTTTATGAAGTCGGTAGATATGAACAGTTGAATTTACGCAAAAAAGCACGCCGAAGCGTGCTTTTTTCTGCGCCGAAGGTGCGGTTTATTCTTCATAATATATTGCTGACGCAATATGATATACGGCTTCGCCGTATGATATACTTCCTTCGCAAGCATGATATAATATCCGTTCCCTTCATATGCCGAAGGCATATATCATCCGCTGAAAGCGGATATAATATCGAAGATATATCATCCGTTCGTGCCAAGGAACGGATATAATTGCAAAAAGCACTTGCTTCGGCAAGTGCTTTTTGCATGGTACACCTTCAGGGACTCGAACCCAGGACCCACTGATTAAGAGTCAGTTGCTCTACCAACTGAGCTAAAGGTGCAGATATTAAATTGAAAAAGCACGCAAAGGCGTGCTTTTATCTTTGGCAGGGGTGGTAGGAATCGAACCCACGTCAAAGGTTTTGGAGACCCCTATTCTGCCATTGAACCACACCCCTGTATGGAACATTGTGAACGCACCAAAAAAATTGGTGCACCATCAGGGACTCGAACCCCGGACCGACCGGTTATGAGCCGGTTGCTCTAACCAACTGAGCTAATGGTGCATTGGTGACCTGTGGGGGAATCGAACCCCCGTCGCCGGCGTGAGAGGCCGGAGTCTTAACCGCTTGACCAACAGGCCGTATAGATAAAAAGAATAGGCTGTGGGCCTATTCTTTTTATTATTGGTACACCTTCAGGGACTCGAACCCAGGACCCACTGATTAAGAGTCAGTTGCTCTACCAACTGAGCTAAAGGTGCATAATGTCGGCATCTATCTATCTTCCCGGGCAGTCACCCGCCAAGTATTTTCGACGTA
>CAMEKR010000108.1 GCA_945921515.1 uncultured Clostridia bacterium
CATATCAGGTTACTGATTCTGGTTTGACATTTCGTAGGATTCGATCATCTTCTTAACCATCTGACCGCCTACAGAACCTGCCTGCTTAGAAGTAAGGTCGCCGTTGTAGCCGTTATCCTTCAGAGGTACTCCTACTTCGTTTGCAGCCTGCATCTTGATGCTGTTTAAAGCTGCCTTGTTCTTTTTAGTACTGGACATCATTGTTTCCTCCGTAATTATTGTGCAGGTCCTTTTGACCTTGCAACAATATTATGTTTCGGCGAAATCAAAATATAAGATGAAATTTTTGGAGCTTTAAACGCTGCTTGGATACATATTTCGCATCGATTCTAACACATCAAATCAAAATGCTGCTCTTGAATTTCGAAAAACTAATTGTTTACTCGCTGATAAGCTCTCTTACTTCTACCTTTTTGGTTTTTCTTGCGGCAAAATATGAGAAAACAAAGAAGCACAGGCATATAAGAACGGCAGGTACGATAAAAGTGACTATCGTGATACTGCTTTCTATCCTTGTTACTCCTACCATTCTGAGCAACATTTCAAGCAGCGGCTTTGTAAAAAACAGGGAGCAAATGCCTCCTATCACCGAGCCTGTCGCCGAAACGATAAGGAAGCGGAAAGCAAACTGCCTTTGAAGCTCCTTTGCGGTAAAGCCTATTGCTTTGAGTATTCCGATATCGCTTCGCTCCTTTATAAAAGCCTTAGTGCAGATCATACCGATAACAACTGCGGAGAAAATAACGGACACGCCGAATACCGCAAGCACCAGTATCAAACATATTGCATCTATCAATTCGAGCATACCGTCGGTGGCATTACTGCGCTCGGTATTCACGGTTTTTGCCGAAATAAGTTCGCCCAGATTATCGTCAAGAGCTTTTGAAAGCTTGTCGGCAAGCGAAATATCCGAAAGCTCAACATAGCAGACAGGCTTTGCTCCGTTTACCCTGTATAAGCCCTCGGCAGTAATAAGAAATGTTCTGCCAAGGTCGTTCATCGCCTGGTGATAGCCTGTAATAATAAACTCCTTTGCTTTTTCGCCGCTACCGATGATTACAGTATCACCGATTTTCTTGCCAAGCTCATCTGCAACAATTTCCGTTATCGACGCCTCGTTGTCGTATATTGGCATTCTGCCCTCAAGCGGCTTATACATAAGCTCGGCAGGGCTGTAGGCGGTACAGTAAAGCTCGATTCCGTCTATCATTACATACTTGTTGTACGCAAAAAGCGTTTTCGCATCTTTATCTACCGATGAAATTTCCTCTTCAAAGCGCTTTATATCGCTTATTTCAAATTCATCGGACATCACAGCCGAAATATTAGGGTTTATATTACCTTCAACAAGGTTATCCCCCGAAAGCCGCTGTGAAAGCACCGATATGCTCATCATAAAGTAAACTAAAAGAGCCACGATGAAGACCGAGCCTATATAGCTTTTTCCTCGTGAAGTAAACTGCCTCAGCCCCATAAAAAGCGAAAGCGGCTTTGCCTTTATCGGCATATTAAGTCTGCTGTCAAAATGCACCTCCGACTTTCCGCCCGATATCGCACGCACGGGAGAGATCCTGCTTACCTTCCTTGTAGCAAGGATAACGAAAACTCCGCAGAGTATTATTATTCCAAGAGATATTGCCGTACATTTAAGAATAGAAACATCCGTAGCGGTTATAAGTCCCGTTATCGGCTGAAAAAGCCGTCCCAGCGCCATTGTAAGCGGAATTGACAGAATAAGTCCGATAACAGCGCCGATAAGCTCTGCAAAAACATACTGCAATATATAAACAAGGCGTATCTTCCCTGAGGTGAAGCCCTGGGATTTAAGTATCCCTAAGTTTACATACTCCATCTCAACAGAGGTTGAAATGCTGTGCCACATCGAGATTATTACTATTGTGATAAGCAGTATCAAAAATACAAGCAGTATGTTTGAGCCTGTATCCGAATAAAGCTTTGTATATGCCGTAGTTTCGTCTGAGGAAATTATTAGCGCCGATTTATCCGAAATGCCGCAGGAATCATCAAGAGCTTTTTTTACCGCAAAATAATCTGCGCCATCACAAAGCTCTATACCTGCGTCAATTATCTTTGCGAAATACTTTCCGTCGGCGTTTTCGTGAATTTTTTCAAAGTCCTTATCGCTAACGAAATATCTCTTTGTGCCTATCACGGCTGAGCCGAAGTTTGATTCCTCTATAAAGCCTTTTACCTTGAATTTATACTGCGTTTCCTCGTCACCGAAGACCATTTCCGAGCCGATTTTCACGCCCTTATAAAGCCCTGTAAAAGAATAAGGCAGATATATCTCTCCCTCGCCTAAGGGTTCGGGATTTTCGATATAACCGTTAAAATTTTCGTTTAAAACACGGTAAACTTTATGACTATCTGGGTATATCATGCCCATCTGATAAGTTTCATACCCATCCACCGACGCCTTGCCGCTGTTAACACAGTCTGTTGCGGATATACCCGTTACATCGGGGTTTGCCTTAATATCGTCAATTATGCTTCTGTCGGTTTTTCCCTCTATCAGAAATGCGGTCACATCAGGCGTTTCGAGAACGCTGTGTGCATTTGTAAGCGCCTTGTCGATATTGTCGTTATTGCTTACCGTTACGGTAAAGGATACAACTATTATCGTCATAAGTGCGGCGATGCTCTTGAATGCGCCCTTTTTATGCTTTATATTGGCTTTTATCAGCTTTATTATTTCCATACCGTGCCTCACCATTCCATAGAAGCAAGCCATGCGTTTACCTGTGCTTCACGGCTTTTTTCGGCTTCTTCGGTATAAGGCTCAAGCTCGATATCGCCTATCACTGAGCCGTCGGCTAAATATATGAGTCTTGTGGCACGAAGTGCGGCACGGCTGTCATGAGTTACCATCAAAATGCTCTGACCGTTTTTGTTAAGGTCTGTGAGCAGGTCAAGCACCTCTGTGGTATTCCTGCGGTTAAGCGCACCGGTAGGTTCATCGGCAAAAATAAGCTTCGGTTCATTTATTACTGCTCTTGCTATAGCACAGCGCTGTTGTTCGCCGCCCGAGCACTGTGAAGGGAGCTGAGTCTTTATGCCATCGATACCCATTTTTGCAAGAAGCTCATCGGCGAGCCTGTTTACCTCGTCGGGAGATTTTGCTTTATTAAGATAGCCGGGTACGGCAACATTTTCAAACAGCGACAGATTGCTGACAAGGTGCATCTGCTGAAAAATAAAGCCAAAATCGCCGTGACGAAGCCTTGCAAGCTCATTTTCCGACATTTTAACAAGGTCTTCGCCGTTATAAATGACCTTGCCGCCTGTTGCTCTGTCCATACCGCTGAGCGCATATAACAGCGTGGATTTTCCCGAACCCGAAGCGCCCATTATAACGGTAAAATCCCCCTCGTAAATATCGATATCAAGGCCGCTTAATATATGACTTTGTACGCCGTTTTGAGCAAAGCTCTTTGATAGTCCTTTTGCGGATAGAATTGTTTTTTTCATATTTTTCTCCTTTCGTTTCGCTTTATCCTTTTTCATTTTACCGCAAAAGTTATTAAGAAGTAGTTAAGAAGTTTTCACGGGCAGAGATATTGTCACCTCAAGCCCTTTTTCGCAGTTTTTGAGCTTTGCCGTACCCAAAGACTGCTCTGCAACATATTTTACTATATATAGTCCGAGTCCCGAACCCTGCTCGCTTCCGCAGTTTTTTCCACGATAAAACTTACCGAAGATAAAAGGTATATCTTCATCGGGTATACCGCTTCCGTAATCTCTGAAATGGATGCTGACATAGCCGCCGTCAAGAGTAATACTTACATCGATATTGGTTTTTGCATATTTACGGGCGTTTGTTATCACATTGCCGAATATCTGGGTAAGCCTGTTCTTATCTGCATTTACCGTTGCCGAAAAGTCCGGCTTGATAAAACTGATATCTCCGTACTCATCTCCGATATCGCATATTACTTTTTCTGCAAAAGAACAAAATTCAATCGTTTCATTGTTCATTTTAAGTTTGTCCAGATCGGACAGAGAGTGCAGGAACATATCGTTGGTAAGCTTAGTGACTTCATCGCACTTGTTCATTATGACAGACAGATATTTTTGACGCTTTTCGGGTGTTGTATCCATTCCTGCTTCAAGCCCTTCTGCATACGCACGGATAGAAGCTACCGGCGTTTTTATATCATGGGAAAGAGTCGCTATTATGGTTTTATTGTTCTCGATAGCTTCCTTTTCGCCGGTTCTCGCTTTTACTATTTCACGGCGCATACTGTCAAACGCCCAGGTGAATCTGCCGAAATAGTTGGTACGCTGATAATCAAGCGGCAAATCAAGATCGCCGCCTGCTATGCGCTCTGCAAAGCCTGTCAGCTTCTCAAAGGGACGGATTATCGCAAACCATATGTATATAAATACAGCGATTACAATAATTGCACCGCCTGCGAATACCGCCCACAGATAAGCAGATTCAAAGGTTTGTTCCGGCGAATATGCGGATAATTCATTTTTGAGCTGTTTTGTGCAAACAAGAGCCGAATCGGTATGACCGCTTTCGATAAGCTGTTCTATTTCATTTGCGGCTACGGCAAATCTTCCGTAGTCACCGCTGTCGCTTTTTTCTATGACGGCGCACAGCAATGCCGTTATGACCGCAAGCAGTACGATAAATGCACAGGCGGCGGCAATAAGTCGTTTTTTCATTTGTCAACCTCCAGCATATAACCGACCTTGTAAACGGTTTTTATAAACTTCGGCTGAGCCGGATCATCCTCAAGTTTTTCCCTGAGCCAGCGGATATGAACCGCAAGCGTAGACGGCTCAACTTCCGAAAACGCTCCCCACACCTCAGACAGAAGTCTGTCCTTAGGTATCGCTATATTCTTATTGCGGCAAAGATACGAAAGCAAGTCAAACTCACGAAGCGAAAGCGACACCTCTGCGCCGTCTCTTGTTACGTTGCGTGCGGTAATATTTACGGAAATGTTGCCGAACTTCACGATATTCTCTCCTGCGTCGACTCCGTAAGCACGCCTTATCAGCGCATTTACCCTTGACAGCAGTTCTTTCATGGAATAAGGCTTTGGCAGATAATCATCGCCACCTATATCGAATCCGTTTATACGGTCATCTTCTCCCGAGCGGGCGCTTGCAAAAATCACCGGAACAGCCGATACTCTGCGAAGCTCCGAGCATATTTCATATCCCGTTCCGTCGGGAAGATTGATATCAAGCAAAACAAGCGAAAACTTCTTTTTGCAAAGCAGACCGAAAGCCTCGTCACAGCTGTTTGCACAGGTTACATGGTATCCGTAGCTCTCAAGCATCTCGGAAATAATAAAGGATAAGTCCTTGTCATCGTCTACAATGAGTATCTCTCTCAAACATACCACCGCCTTTTCTGAGTTAATTAATGTTTGCTCATTAACTTCTGATAGGCTTAATAACAATGAAAAAGCCTATCAGAAGTTGCTTAAGTGCAAGGATTGATTTGATAATTTATAAAAAATCCTTGCACTTAAGTTCGTCACTTGGGACGAAATGAGCATGACATCAATTAGTGTGTACAGCTAAAAATCATATATAATGCGATTTTTAGCCGTACACACTAATTATAGCAAAATAAAGCCTTAATTTCAATAAAAAGGGTGTATTGCGTTTTTCATAATATCGCAACAGAAAATAAAAAACGGGACTGAAAACGCAGTCCCGTCAGCTTGTCGAAAAAGTCTATTTTTTAATAAGTAAAGCAATTTCTCTATCCCCATCCCCAAACCCCTTCCCCTCGGGAAGGGGCTGTTGATCGGGGGCTATCGCCCCTCGCCCCTATTGGGGGCTGACGCCCCTCAACCCCATTTTGAGAAAGATTTAGGTTTATCGACAGTCTGACGGGACTGAAAACGCAGTCCCGTCGATTTATATTGCTTATCAGTTACCTCTCATGTTATAGTCGGCAGCAAGCAAAGCAGAAGCTTTTGCTAACTTATGGATATACACAAAAGGTCCAATCAGGATAAATGAACCGAGAATATACCACAGCCAGAAATCTGCGGCGCCGAACTGATACATAATTCCTCTTCTTATAAGCTCGTTGCCCATTCTTGACGAAATGTTATGATACCATACAAGATATCCTATTCCGAGAGTAAGCGGTCCGATAATGAAGAACATAAGGCAATAGTGCATTGTCTTTTTGCCGTCCATTCTTGCTATTACATTGATATCCTCGGATATGCCCGAAAAGAAAACCAACGAATATATGCCTAATGTTATGATATTGAGAAGTATGTACTTCAGAAGTCCTCTGCTCGTATTCAGTCTTCTTACAGCACCGTACTGCTGGTACTGTGGCTGACCGTAAGGCTGCTGATACTGGGGCTGCTGATACTGGGGCTGCTGATACTGGGGCTGCTGGTACTGCTGTCCCTGTGAGGAATAGTTGTTGTAGTTCTGATTATCCATATAAACCTCCAAAAAGTGATTTTTTCAATTTTATGATAGCACACTTGTGAATTAAAGTCAACAAATTTGTTAACTGCAATTAACAAAAATAAGTGCGTCTGCTAAATACGGTTAAGTATCGCTCTCTCTTTGCATAATTTTCCACCTCGATGCTCAGATTCGAGACGCACCTGTGCGTCCGAATCGCAAGGCGTATAACAAAAAAA
>CAMEKR010000109.1 GCA_945921515.1 uncultured Clostridia bacterium
GGGACGGATAGTAAGCACATGACAGCTGCCTGCTCCGAATACTTTTTCTATATCCACTTTAAAGCTTTTAAGTACATCAAGCGGCACGAATGCCTGTATAGTACCGGCGAATCCGCCGCCGTGAACTCTGCATGCGCCCTTTCCCGCAAGAGCGTGTTCGGCAAGGTTCAGCGCAATTGCTACAGCCTGATGAGTATAATCGGATACGGCGAATATGTTCTGAAGGTACTTGAAGCTTGAGTTGCCGCTTTCGCTCACATGGGTGAGGAAGCTGTCAAAATGTCCGTGCTTCAGAGAGTGTACCAGCTTGTCCACACGATCGTTCTCTTCAAAGAAATGGAGCGAACGCAGTACCGCACGGTCGCCGTACTTCTTTCTTAAGATATCCATATTGAGCATAACATCTGCACGGGCGATATCGCGAAGACACTCTGCGGAGAAATACTCTGCTATCGCTTTCATTTCACGGGGGATAGCGGCATATTCATCCGTAAGATCGGCATGGTCGGCCTTTGTATCAATAATGCACAGAGCGTGTCCAAAAGAGGCAAAGTCAACGGGAATATTCTCTATGATAGGAGCTTGTGTGTTTTTGAAATCAATAGCCACAAAGCCGCCTACCGAGCTTGCCATCTGATCCATAAGTCCGCTGGGCTTGCCGAAATATTCGTTTTCGGCATACTGCGCTATCTGAGCTATCTTTACTGCGCTGATACCGCCGTCGTTATATAAGCCTGATAATATGTTTCCGATAAGCACTTCAAATGCCGCAGAGCTTGACAGTCCCGAGCCCTTCATAACGGCTGAAGTGGTATACGCTTTAAAACCGCCGGTCTTAAAGCCGTTATTATTAAAGCCTGCCGCAACGCCTCTTATAAGTGAGGCTGATGTGTTCTTTTCATTCTCATGTACCGATAAATCGGATATGTCTACCGAATCTTCGGGAAAGCCTTCGCTCTTTACGGTGATAATGCCGTCGTCGGTGGGTTCGACAACTGCTATTACGTCAAGGTTTACTCCTGCCGCAAGCACCTTGCCGTGATTGTGGTCGGTGTGATTTCCTCCTACCTCAGTTCTGCCCGGTGCGGAGAAATAACGCAGAGCTGTATGAGTGCCGAAATGCTTTTCAAATTCTGCGGCAGACCTCTCATATCTTTCTTTCTGCTGCTGTACAGCGTCCTCGGAATAAATCTCCTCGAGCGTGTGTATCTTACTTTTTGCCATACCCGTTTCCTTTCGTTTGTTTCGTTTTATTTCACTTCCGCCAAATAAGCGAAAGTCAAAGCTCTAATCTTTTTCTGTGTAGAACATCCTGTATTTAGTCGAGTTGTGGAAGCTGACGCTCAGCACCAGACCTATCGCCACAAACAGACAGACAGCCGATGTGCCGCCTGCGCTGAAGAACGGCAGTGGTATACCGATAACCGGTGCTACGCCAAGCACCATTCCTATATTTATCGTCGTGTGGAACACTATCAGTGCAAATACGCCTATGCATATCATTCTGCCGAGAGTATCCTTTGCTCCGCTTGAATTTGACAGTATCTTAAGTGACAGCAAAGCCAAAAGACCGACTACCAGAAGGCATCCGAGAAGTCCCATAGTCATACCGATATACGAAAAGATAAAGTCGTTGTGTATCTCGGGGACATAGGTGTAATCGCCGCCCGAAAGACCGAGTCCCGTAAGCCCTCCGGAGCCGAGAGCTATCTTTCCCACTCTTTGCTGCATATATATGCCGAGCGCCTCTTCCTGCTGCATCTGAGTATCCCACAGCACCTGAAAGCGCTTCTGCTGATGCGGCTGCATCAGATAATTCCACAGGACATACACCCCCGGAGGTATGGCTATCGCTATAAGTGCCATATACTTCCACGAAAGACCTGCCGCTATCATCATACACATAAAGATGAATATGAACACAAGCGCAGAGCCGTCGTCGCCCGTTTCTACTATTATGAGCGTAGGAACAGCGCCGTGAATACACAGCAGTATAAAATGTATCGGCTCGTTCATCCTGTCCTCGACTTTTGACAGATGATAGGCAAACGACAGTATAAAGGCAAGCTTCAGTATCTCCGACGGCTGTATCGTCATTATTCCGAAATCGAGCCAGCCGATATCGTCTGCACCCTCGCGCTGAAGTCCGAGGGAGGTGAAAAGGAGCAATGTCAGTCCGAGCGCTATCGGACCGTATATATACCATAATTTAGCAATGAATCTGTAATTGATACCAGCAATTATCATAGCGATGATAATACCGCCTATAGTCGCAATAAGCTGAGTCTTGTACTGGCTGTCGGTGACAGCGTCGCTTATATCGTTGGCGAAAAGCGTATACTGGATAAAAACGGCAAAACCTGCTATGCCTACGCACATGAGAAGCAGCAGCTTATCAAGTTTTCCGAAATAGGTCTTAACTTTTGTCAAAATGAATTTCATAAAGCTGCGTTCCTTTTTAATCTGCGGCACCCTGCCGCAAAACACGATTATCGTTACAGTTATATATATTATACTCGCAAAAATCCTTTTTTTCAAGAGAAAAACAAATAAATCGCCGCTTTACATAATTTTTGCAAATTAAACACAAAAAGCCGAAGAATTATTGATAATTCTTCGGCTCTTTTTACAATCGATTATTATTTACCGATATTCTCTCGGCAAAAGCGGCTCGTGCCTCTTCTTCCGACAGAGGTCTTGAACAGTAATAACCCTGCATTCTGTCAATGGCATACTGCTGTGCGGCGTTCAGCTGTTCTTTATCCTCTACGCCCTTTACGCAGACCGTAAGCCCTCTGCACTTTGCAAGATTTACAACAGCGCCGACAAGCTCGCTGTCAAATTCATCCTCGTGATTCAAAAACAGCTTAGCCGGTATATTCACGATGCTTACATAGGAGTTTTTAAGCACTTTGAGCGAAATATTGCCCGTACCGTATTTGTCTATCGCTATATTAACGCCCAGTGATCGAAGATCGTGCAAAATATGAGTGCTATCGCTGTAGAATATGTTCGCTTTTACCGGTATCTCAAGTATCAGCGAAGAAGGATCGATACCGCTTGTTTCAAGGCAATGGCGCACCTGTGAAACAATCTCGCCCGACTGCGGCTCGCCTGCCGTCAGATTTACGCTTACCGTGAGGTTTTCAAGTCCCATATCCTGCATCTGCTTGCAGAAAATACAGGAGCGTTCCATTACCCAGCCGTCGATAATATGCGACAGACCGAGATTTTCAGCCATAGGGAACAGCGTTGAGTTAGGTATATTTCCGTACTGCTCATCGTGCCAGCGTACAAAGCTCTCACAGCCCGTTATGCTTCCGTCTTCCGCCGAGAAGGACGGCTGGAAGCGGAGCGAGAAGCCTCTCATATTATCGTTGATACATTTTTTTATATGCTGTTCGAGGTTTGCCGCAAACAGCTTGGTTCGCTCAAGCGAGCCTGAGTAGAACGCATAGCTGTTCTGCTTGAACTCTCTTGCACGGTACATAGCCGTGCTTGCCGCTTTGCAAAGCTCTTCTGCGTCTTTTCCGTTTTCGGGGTAGAATGCAATACCAAGACTGCAATGGATATAGTGTTCGTCTTCTCCGAAGCGCCAGGGCTTTGAAAAGCGGTATATCAGCATTTCGGCAAGGTTCTTTGCCTCGTCTGCGGTGCAGTCGGGAAGGTTGAGCATAAATATCGCATTGGTGAAATAATATACGCCTATCCCTTTAACGGGGAGCTCGCCGAGATATTGTGCAATGCTTCTCAGCAGCATATCCGAATAGGTATGACCGTATACCGCCGACAGTGAACGGGTGTTAGTCACCTTGAATGCAAGAAGCGAGCCTTTTCCGCCTTTTTTTATCAGCTTGTCAAGGTCTTTATTGAGCCTTGCCCTGTTGGGTATGTTGTATATAGCGTCGTAAAAGGCAAGCTGGCGCATACGCTTCTGCGACTCTTCAAGCTTATCCTGCGTTTCCTTACGCATCATAAGCGAGGATACTATCTGGGATATATTACGCAGCTGTTTACGCTCACGCTGAGTCCAGATATGCTCTTTTTCTATCATCTGATATAATATCAGGCTGTCAAAGCTTCCCGAGTTTATGAGCTTGAATATAGCGTACGCCTTTACCCCGAATTTGCCCAGCTCATTTGTCTGCGCATCCGAAAAAGCGGAAGAGGTAAGCTCGAGGTCTTCACGGATAGCTTTGAAGCTCTGCACATTTTCGCTGTTTATATCAAGGGGAAGATTGCGGTACTTGTAATCCCTGCACCAGCACAGCTCCTGTTTGAAGTCTACCCTGTCAATAATGGTTATCCTGTCAAGGCGGAAATAATCGCCCACAAGCTCCATTACGGAACTCAATGCAACATCGGGAGTTTTGCTCTCCATGATTATTGCGTAAATATTGTTGAGCAGTATCTGCTCTTCTACATTTTGACCGAGCAATTTGTTTGCGTTCTGCGAGTTGTCCATCTCCGACATTACAACGACAAAGGCGTTTGCCATTCTTGATACTGTCTGCACAAGTGTTTCCCACAGCTGAACATTTTCGTCAAGCAGCTCCTGCGTTCTTGCCGCAAGCACCCATGTTCCGCTGACCTGGTGATTTATACGGATGTTTTTCTTTTTCTGATAGGCGAAGTCATCGGCTTGAAGCGATTTGTGCTGAGCCTTGGGAGCGCATATCAGTTTGCCTTTTTCGTCATATATCGCAGAAAAGGTCTGAGGTCCTGCAAACGGTCTTTGTATGCTTGTGAGATAATCAATATCAAGCACATCTGCAAGCCCCGGCGCACCTTTTTTAAGTTCGCTAAGCCTTATATTATGCTTTTTTCTGAATTCATTGTATACAAGGTCGTCACCGGCGCACTCAAGATATGTAGATACGTCGCACATCGTTCCTTCAAATCTTACAGGTCTGCCGTACTCGGCATATACCGCCTTGCAGGACAGGAAGAACCAGTGATAATCTTCTCCCACCATAAACCGACAATGAGCCTCAAAGGTCTTTTCCTCCTCAAAAGAAACATCGGTGAACATCTCGGTTATCGGCGGTATGTCATCGGGATGTATAATTTCAAGCAGAGAAGAATATGTCTGCTCATTTTGTTCTCCGGGATTTATAGTAAAAGGAAAATCTCTTGAAAATCCTATAATTATATTTACAAATTTCTGACCGTTGGTGTTTAACTGCACCATTTTCGCCTCCTTAGGCAATAATAATGACACTTTTATAAAGTAAACTGTTAAAGCAGAGCAGCAATACCGTATGATAGCAGACCTTGCCTTCTGCTCATAATACTGCCATTATGATTTTATTTAATTTTACCATAAACCGAAACAAGAATCAAGTGTTTTTGTAAATTTTCACAACATTTTCTTATTTCTGTCGAATTTTTTGTCGATTCCGAGTACAAATTCTTTTTTCAGAAAATAATTACGGCAGATTTTGCCGCTATGGAAATACAGCGCACAATTATTATATATATGCGGACAAGCGGAAAATATGACTGCGAGGGCGAAATTTCTTTGTCGGAAAATGGGACGGTACCTTATTTTATCTACTTTTCACATTATTTACTTTACAAATGCAGAAAAATAGAGTATACTGTTAAAGTCGGAAAGTTAAAACTATACTTATCACTTATTTTCTGAAAGGAATCCGAAAACAATGGAATACAACGATGTGCTCTATATAGTAGTACCCTGTTACAACGAAGAGGCGGTACTGCACGAAACTTCCAAAAGACTCAAAGAAAAGATGACTTCTCTTATAGACGACCGTAAGATATCCGCAAAAAGCCGTGTGGTATTTGTAGATGACGGAAGCAAGGACAAAACCTGGGAGATAATCGAGGAGCTTTACAACAGCGACGAGCTGTTCTCCGGACTCAAGCTGTCACGCAACAGAGGCCATCAGAACGCTTTGCTCGCAGGACTTATGACGGCAAAGGATCACGCCGACATATCGATATCAATGGACGCCGATCTTCAGGACGATATAAATGTAGTTGACCGGTTTGTAGACAAGTACCACGAGGGCTGTGACATAGTGTACGGCGTGCGCTCGTCAAGAAAGACGGACACGGTGTTCAAGAGAGGCACGGCAGGTATGTTCTACAAGTTTATGCGCCTTCTCGGAGTGGATATAATCGACAATCACGCAGACTACAGACTTATATCAAAGAGAGCGCTTGAGGCTCTGTCGCAGTTTAACGAGGTCAATCTGTTCCTCAGAGGAATCGTAAAACAGATAGGCTTTAAAAGCGATATCGTGTATTACGAAAGGAGCGAGCGCTTTGCAGGAGAGTCAAAGTATCCGCTTAAAAAAATGCTCGCATTTGCCTTTGACGGAATAACGAGCTTCTCGGTAAAGCCGATAAGATTCGTCACGGTCGCAGGCTTTCTCGTTTTCCTTATCAGTATAGGAATGATAATCTACACCATAGTGCAGACCTGTCTCGGAAATACTCAGGCAGGCTGGAGCTCGCTTATGTGCTCGATATGGTTTTTAAGCGGTCTGCAGATAATGGCGCTGGGAGTAGTGGGCGAGTATATCGGCAAGATATATACCGAAGTCAAAGCCCGTCCTAAGTATATTATAGACAAATTCATTAACCACGAATAAACAAAGCCGTCCCGATA
>CAMEKR010000110.1 GCA_945921515.1 uncultured Clostridia bacterium
GGGGATAGAGAATTCGTTCTATTTACAAAAATAAATACTTTTTCGACAAGCTGAATCCTGCAGTTTTTCTGCAGGATTATATTTAAACAAAAAAGCCGCCGAAGCGGCTTGATTTTCAAAAAGCAACTTTACCTGTAAGCCGAGTTTTGTCGTGCACGGTCATCTATCTACGCTCTGCGTCGCCGCAGACCTCAAGCCGCCTTAATTCGGGACCGTCGGGCAGACGGTTTTGCCCCGAAACCAATCGGCGTTGCATCGGATAGGGTTTACAGACGGGGACAGTCTCCTGCCCCGTGGTGAGCTCTTACCTCGCCTTTCCACCCTTACACCAAAAATGATGCGGTATATTTCTGTTGCACTCGCCCTGGAGTCGCCTCCGGCTGCCGTTAACAGCTATCCTGCCTTGTGATGCTCGGACTTTCCTCACGGTATACACCCCGCGACCGCACAGTAAAGTTGCCTTGATATTGTATCATATTCCGATAAAAAAAGCAAGTTTTGTTTTTATAAAGGAGAAAAACACAGATGAGCGTAAAGCCTGCCGTTAAAAAGCACATCAATATAATATGGCTGCTTTTGTACGGAGCGGCTCTTATTGCCGTTGGCGTAATCGTGCTTGTAAACGGTGAGCTGGTGGCTGAGCCTGCCGCCCGTATCGGAGGTATATTCATTTCCGCTAACGGCATACACCGCCTGATAAGAGCGCACGCAAGGAAAAAGAAGCTCCCCGTTTTCAGCGGTATCGGCAATATCCTGATAGGCACGGTCACTGTTCTTGTTCCGGCTGTAACGCTCTCTTTGCTCTCGCTTATCTTCTCTCTTTATGTTTTTCTCAACGCCCTGGTTAAATTCATTGATTTTGCTTCGGCTGTGAAAAACGGCGTTCCCGACGCTTTTTTCGATTTGTTTGCCGGAATATTCTTCACGGTTTTCGGCGTTATAATGCTGTTCGGCACGCTTATGGGCGGTCACGGAATGCTGATCGTTATCGGTCTTTACTCCATCTTATACGGCGTGGGAGAGCTGCGCCTGTTTTTGCGTGAGGCTATGCCGAACAGGGCAAAGGGCGTTATCCGCAGAAGAATACGCTTTTCTCTGCCACAGTTTATCACCACCTTTATACCGCTTAAAACGCTGAAAAGCTACTGTGAACGGATAGATTCGAGAGAAATTGATATAGAAAGTCTTCTCAGCGAAGAGAGCATAGATAAATGCGGCGCTGTGCCGGATGTCCATATTCTGATACACGTGTCAAACGATGGTGTGGGAACGGTAGGCCACTGCGACCTTATGATAGATAATACCGTTATTTCCTACGGAAATTATGACAAAGCCTCAGAAAGGCTTATGGGCGGTATCGGTGACGGAGTGCTGTTCAAGGCGGCTTTTGAACGGTATGTCCGCTTCGGCGTTCATCACGACAAGCAGATGATATTCGACTTTGGCATAAAGCTGACCAAAAAACAGCTCGAAAAGGTGAAAAAATGCATAAACAAGATAGAACAGGATTTATACCCGTGGAAGCCTCCGTTTCAGCTTGCTTACGAAAAAAATCCCGATGAGGATATATCACGGTATGACGACTACTGCAGCAAGCTGTACAACGGCACTCACGCCGACTTTTATAAATTCACCGGCGGAAGATTCAAAACATACTTCGTCATGAGTACAAACTGCGTTCTGCTTGCGGATTATATTCTGAGCAAAGCCGGTACTGATATCGTTAAAACCGCAGGAATCATCACCCCAGGCGCATATTATGATTATATGCAAAACGAATATGCCCTGCCCTCAGGCATAGTTGTGACAAGGGATATTTACTGCAAGTACAATGTAGAGCCGCCCGATAATGTCAATTTCTGAGATATTGGTGACAATTATGCGAAAATTGTTGAACTTGGCACGGCTGTGTGGTATACTATTAAGCATAAACGCATTATGACAGACAGAAAAACACATCGTTAAAGTCCTACGGGCAAGAAAGGAAAAAATATGAAATCTCAAATCAGGATAACTGCGGCGATAATCGCCTGCGCATCTATACTCGCTTCATTCTCGGCTTGCGGCAGTGAGAAAACCTCGGGTACATCCGAAAGCTCTGCCCCCGTTTCTTCAAACGAGTCTGTAAGCAGTGAAGCTTCCACCAGCGAAACGGCTTCTCAGGACAGCAGTTCAGCACCTGCTGAAACCTCCGATATCAGCACCACCGAGTCACAGGAAAACAAAAAGCCTGTCGGCGTTGACGGTGTGCAGACAAACGGTCAGCTGGTAGTTGATATAGACGGACATACATGGGGCATTTCGCTCTACGGCGGCGGAGACGGTGCAAACTATGCCTCGTACTTAAACGAGTTCAAGGAAAAGGTCGGCTCTTCTGTTAATGTATTCAATATGGTTATCCCCACAGCAGGAGCATATTATCTGCCCGAGGGATACGAGCAGTATAACGCAAGCCACCGTGACTCTATAAACAGCATTGCAAATCAGCTTGTCAATGTAATAAACATAGACGGCTACGCCGCACTTGAAGCACATACCGACGAATATATCTACACCCGTACAGACCACCACTGGATGCCGCTTGGCGCATATTATGCGGCACAGGCATTCTGCGAGGTTGCCCAGACTCCCGTAAAGGACCTTTCGACATATACAAAAGAAACTATTGAGGGCTTTGTAGGCACAATGTATGCGTTCACCGATTACAACGAGCGTATCAAGAACGATCCCGAACAGTTTATATATTATATTCCCTCTACGGAATACACCGCAACATATTACACCACCGACTTCAAGGTTGACGAGAGCCTGTCGGCATACCACAGCATTTTCGTTGAACAGCCTGCAAGCGGAGCATACTCCACCTTTATGGGCGGCGACCAGAAGATAGTAAAGATAGAAACAGCAAACAAGAACGGCAGAAAGCTGTGCATATTCAAGGACAGCTACGGCAATGCAGAAGTACCGTTCTTCATAGATTCGTTTGAAGAGATATATGTCTGCGATGTGCGCTATTTCGATGTATACGCACCCGATTTTGTCAAGGAAAACGGCATAACCGATGTGCTGTTCACCATGTGCACATTCTCGGCAGTCGGAGAAAACGCAGAGGGAATCAAGAACAACCTGCTGACAGAATAAATCGTACAAAAGGAGAAAAATATGAAAAAGCTCCCTAAGATAGCGGCGTTAATACTCACTGCGGCAATAGCCTGCGGCTGTTCGGATTTAACAGACAGCAGTACCGTATCCGATACGGCGACAGAAAGCACTCCTTCGGTTACATCTGACGCTCCCGACGAAAGCACGAAAGAGCCTGAGACCGAAGCACCCGTGACCGAAACCTCCGCACCCGAAACTGAGTCTCCCGAAACTTCGGCACCCGAGACCTCAGCCGAAGAAAGCTCCGAAGCCGAGACAACAGCCGCCGATACCGAAGAAAGCACCACGCCTGCGCCTGTCACAGATGTCGACAGCTACAGAGCGATAGGCGACAACGGTATACTTGTTGCAGGTATGGACGGCCACTACAGAGGAATTATGTTCTACGGCGGTACCTACGGCTACTGCGATCAGTATGTCACCGATGTAAAGGCGTTCCAGTCGGCTCTGCCCGAAGTTACGGTATATTCTATGGTAATACCCACATCGGTCGATTTTTACAACCCCGATGAATACAGCGGTTATACAGAGCTTCAGAAGGATAAGATAGAATATATCGAAAACGAGCTTAAAAACACGGGAGTCACAAACATAAAGGTTTATGATACCCTGTCAAAGCACACAAACGAAGAGATATATTCAAGGACCGACCACCACTGGATGCCGCTTGGCGCATATTATGCCGCACAGGTGTTCTGCAAGGACGCAGGCGTAAAAGTGCCCGATATCAGCAAGTACCGCAAGGAGACCTGCGGCGGATATGTAGGCTCGATGTACTATTATTCAGCAGATGTGAATTTATACAACGATCCCGAACAGTATACCGTATATTATTCTCCTAACGAGGATAAGCTGACAACGACATATTACAACAGATACTACTCAAACGGCTATGAGAGCAATCTGTTCCTTTGCAATGACGCAAGCTATTATTATCTGACATTCTTAGGAAGCGACGATCTTATTGCACATGTCAAGACAAACGCCTCAACGGGAAGAAACCTTGTGGTTATCAAGGAAAGCTACGGCAATGCACTTATCCCGTTCTTTACTGAGAGCTTTGACAATATATATGTGCTTGACCTGCGTTACTGTGAAGTTAATGCAATAAACTTCTGCAAGGAGGTAGGCGCTACCGACCTGCTGTTTGCAAACTGTGCCTACACCGTTGCAGGCGGCAACTGCGATTATTTCTCATATATAAGGAATATATAACGATATGAAAGAGCTTGAATATCCCTTTGACAGCGCCTATCTGCTGAAAAAGAAAAAGTCAATAAAAAGACAGCTGCTTAGTGACGGCAGTACACGCATAAAAAAGAAAATCGCCGTACTGGGCGGCTCTACAACAAACGACATCGTAAATATGCTCGAGCTGTTCTTGCTGAATTACGGGATCGAGCCGTCATTCTATGAGTCGGAGTATAACCGTTACTGGCAGGACGCTGTATTCGGCAACGAGGAGCTTGACTCCTTCGCTCCCGACCTTATTTTCATCCATACATCTAACCGCAATATTCTGCAATATCCCTCGATGACCGACAGCAAAGAGCAGACAGACGAGCTGTTCAAAAGTCAGATGCAGCATTTTGAGACGATGTGGCAGAAGATAGAAGAGCGTTATCATTGTCCCGTGATACAGAACAACTTTGAACAGCCGTTCTTCAGGCTGATGGGAAACCGTGACGCATATGACCACAGAGGCAGAGTGAACTTTATAAACAGGCTCAACACGGCATTTGCGGACTATGCGGCGTCCCACGAGAGCTTTTACATCAACGATATAAACTATGTCAGCGCCTGCTACGGTCTTGACAAGTGGAGCGATCCGTCATTCTGGCATCTGTATAAGTACGCTATGTGCGTTCCGGCTATTCCGGACTTTGCGTTTAACCTTGCCGCAATTATAAAGTCGGTATTCGGCAAGAACAAGAAGTCGCTTGTTCTCGACCTTGACAATACGCTGTGGGGCGGTGTTGTAGGCGACGACGGCGTTGACGGCATAGAGATAGGTCAGGAAACGCATATGGGACAGGTATATGCCGAGTTTCAGAAATATCTCGGACTTGTCAGAGATACCGGCGTAATGCTGACGGTATGCTCGAAAAATGACGAAGAAAACGCTCTTGCAGGTCTTAATCACCCCGAGGGCAGTCTTAAGCCCGATGACTTTATAATGATAAAGGCAAACTGGGACAACAAGGACAGAAATATTGAAGCGATAGCAACAGGTCTTAATATCGGACAGGACGCACTTGTATTTCTTGACGATAATCCTGCCGAGCGCTCGATAGTATCCGCACAGCTTCCTTTGGTGGCTGTACCCGAGATGGAGCGCCCCGAGGACTATATCAAGACGGTGGACCGTTCACGCTTCTTTGAGATAACCGCTTTTTCGAGCGACGATCTGAAGCGCAACGAAATGTACAAGGAAAATGCGGTAAGGGCGGCTCAGCAGGCGCAGTTCTCGGACTACGGCGAGTATCTTAAGAGTCTTGAGATGGCAGGCGTTATTGACGATTTTCTGCCGATATATCTGCCGAGAATAACACAGCTTACAAACAAGAGCAACCAGTTCAACCTTACTACCAAGCGGTTTACCACCGCCGAGATGGAGCAGGTGTTCGCAGACGACAGCTATATCAGGCTGTACGGCAGACTTGCCGATAAATTCGGTGACAACGGTATTGTATCGGTAGTAATAGGCAAGATAAACGGCGATGCGCTTGACATAGAACTGTGGCTTATGAGCTGCAGGGTGCTTAAGCGTGATATGGAATATGCAATGCTCGACAGCCTTTGCGAGAAAGCAAAGGAGAGAGGGCTAAAAGTGCTGAAAGGCTACTATTATCCTACTGCCAAGAATAAGATGGTAAAGGAGCTTTACGGCGACTTCGGCTTCACGAAGATAAGCGAAGATGAAGAAGGCAATACTGTATGGGAGCTTGAGCTATCGGGCTACACTCCCAAAAATAAATATATTACTGTCGAAAGGAATCAGGAATCATGAGCGAACAGGAAATCTACGACCGTTTAAACGAAGTATTCAGAGATGTTTTTGACGATGATGAAATCACCGTAAACGAGGACACGACCGCAGACGATATCGAGGACTGGGACAGCCTTGAGCATATCAACTTAATTTCAGCTGTTGAGGATGAATTCGGTATCCGTTTTAAGATGGGCGAAGTATCTTCAATGAAAAATGTCGGAGAAATGGTTGAAATAATAAGAACGAGGGCTTAAATTTCCGCAATCGTTTCGGAGCGAAATTAAAAGTTTCGGTCAAGCCTTTTCAAAGGCTTGCAGGGTTTCGGGACAGAGTCCCGAATCGCTCTCCGCAGAGAGCGAAATCTCTTATATGAAACGATCTTTTGAAGGGTTAGGGGAACTTTTCTCACGAAGAAAAGTTCCCCTT
>CAMEKR010000111.1 GCA_945921515.1 uncultured Clostridia bacterium
GCTTTCAGAAACGAAGAATAGTTTTTTGCACTTCTCAGAGTGCTATATATCTGCCTTGAATCATTTTACTCAAATTATCAAGTTATCGCTTGCGGCGGATGCTATAATATGATTGTAACGATCGTTATTAACACACGAAGGGGTGTAATTGATGGAACAAAAAGCAGAAGTACTGTTCTCGGTGCTTGATTATATTGAAATGAATCTCTGCAACGAAATCACGCAGAATGAATGTGCCGACGCCGTGCATTACAGCCTGTCCGGACTGCAGAAGATGTTTCGTTATGTTTTCAATATCAGCATAGGAGAATACATCACAAAGCGAAGAGTCTCGGTTGCGTCAAGAGAGATACTTGAGGGTAATTCGATAACCGATATAGCCTATAAATACGGCTACGGCTCGCCCGAGGCGTTTACAAGAGCTTTTCGGCGTGTCTGGGGAATCAATCCCTCCGAGTTCAGAAAAACCTGCCGCTTTTCCGAAATATACCCTAAGATTGATCGCATTGAGTGCAAAGAGGATAAAGGAGAGATTTTTATGGCAAAGAGATTTGATATTTCCGAATTATATGACAAACTTAAGGCTTCTATGGGAAACTATGTTATTGCGTTTGATACCTGCTGCCTTAGCGATATCAACAGTAATTTCGGCTCTAAAGCCGGAGATGCGGTAATAGCCGAATGTATGCGCCGTATCGATGCCACGACCGATGACACTATGATGATGTTCAGGGTCGGAGGCGATGAATTTGCGGTTGTGACCCAGTATACAGACAGCGATTCTGCCTGTGACTTTGCAAAGCGCGTACTTTCCCATAACGGAGAAACGATCGATGCTGACGGATACGAGCTTGAAGTGTCTATGAGAGCAGGCGTTTCAAAGCTGGATAATACCACTAAGAATTATAATCTGCTTTTTGAGAAAATCAACAATATTATATCCGATGATCCTGAAAAACTGAAGATAGATTGATTGTTTTTTTCTTTTCTAAGGACATAATCTGATATCACGACCGATTCTGATTTTTCGGAATCGGTTGTGTTTTTTGTAAGAAAAAAGCCCCGTGAGGAATTATTCCTCCGAGGCTTGATTATTTATGGATTCTGCGCTTTATATCCGCCGAAATCTCTGTTAAGCATATCTATTGCCTGCTGTAAAAGCTCGTCAGATATACCGCCGAATGAGCGTATCTGTCGCAACGGCATACCGCCTATCATATTGCGAATCGCTTCCTCTTCAAAGTTATCACCACCGAGAAGTCCCTTCGCTACTTTCGGAAGGAGCAGATCAAGCACCGCTTTGCCTTCTTTATAGCCTAAAAACTCGTCGAATATGGTGTTTTCATCGGCAACAAACGGAAGTTTTACATCGGTTTTATGAGTGATTTGTGCACTGAGCCTGATATCACGGGATGAGCTTCCAATCATTATATCGTAACTGCCGTTCGGAGCGTACCAATCGCCGAGCTTTTCGTTGTAATAGCTGAACGAACGCTTGTCAAGTTTAAATGTAACGGTTTTGCTCTCGCCCGGCTCAAGAGCTACTTTCTCAAAGCCTTTAAGCTCTTTTTCGGGACGATATTCAAATCCGGTGCGGTCTGATATATAAAGCTGTACCGCTTCTTTTCCGGCACAGTTGCCGGTGTTTGTGATAACCGCACTGACTGTGAGCATATCTTCATCTTTTATTACGGTATCGGACAGCTTTAAATCCGAGTATTCAAAGGTAGTGTACGAAAGGCCGTGACCGAAGGGGTAGCGTACTGCCATCTCCTTCTTGTCATAGTATCGGTAGCCTACAAAAACACCCTCGCTGTAATCTGCATTTCTGTCGCCCGGATAAGTCAGATAGCACGGCGTATCCGAAAGCTTCACAGGTATTGTTTCGGACAGCTTGCCGCAGGGATTTGCCTTGCCGAACAGGATATCGGCTGTGGCTTCTCCTGTAGCTTCACCGCATAAGTACGCTTCAAGAATTGCGCCGGCTTTATCATTCCACGGCATTTCAACGGGAGAACCGTTATGAAGCACTACAATAACATTTTCCTGCACCTTGCATATCTCGTCGATAAGTTCATTTTGACAGTCGGGCAGACGCATATGAGTTCTGTCATAGCCTTCCGACTCAAAGCTGTCGGGCAGGCCGGCAAAGATTACGACAGCGTCGCTTTGTGAAGCAAGCTCGATTGCTTCTGACAGCAGAGCGGGATTTGTGTCATTAGCCTCTCTGTCATATCCTTTTGCATAAGAAATCTCGCTGTATCTGCGGCCGCATTCAAGTGCGTTTGAAATATTCTTTGTGTTAATATGCGAGCTTCCGCCGCCCTGAATTCTTGGATTTTCGGCAAAAGCGCCGATGAAAGCAATTTTCGCATCGCTTTGAGGCAAGGGCAGAGCGCCGTCATTTTTTAGCAGCACTATACATTCTTTTGCAATATCGGCAGCCTTCTTGTGATCGGCGGCTCGGTCAAAGATATGCTCTCCGCCCTTAATATCACGGTAGCGGAAAATCTGCTCAAGAATACGCTTTACTGATTTATCAACAATTTTTTCGTCAAGCTCGCCGTTTTTAACCGCTTCAACTATTTTTGCGTCGTTGAGTCCTGAGCTTGAAGGCATTTCAAGGTCAAGTCCGGCTTTCAGTCCTTTGACACGATCATTGACTGCACCCCAGTCGGACATGACATAACCTTTGAATCCCCATTCGTCACGAAGAACTTTGTTAAGGAGCGTATCGTTTTCAGAAGAGTATTCGCCGTTGATAAGGTTGTAAGAGCACATAACCGTCCACGGCTGAGATTTTTTAACTGCAGTTTCAAATGCAGGGTAATATATCTCTCTGAGAGTTCTTTCGCTCATATCAGATGAACAGGTCATACGGCGTGTTTCCTGATTATTGGCGGCAAAGTGCTTTATGGATGTTCCGACATTCTTGCTTTGAACGCCGTTTATATATGCGGCGGCAAGCTCACCTGCAAGGTATGGGTCTTCCGACATATATTCAAAATTTCTTCCGCAAAGGGGAGAACGCTTAATGTTTACTGCAGGGCCTAAAAGAACCGAAACATCTTCGGCACGGCATTCTTCTCCGAGAGTTTCACCCATTGAGTACATAAGCTCTCTGTCAAAACTGCAGGAAGTAGCGCAAGCGGCAGGGAAGCAGACTGCTTCAATGCTCTGATTGGGGTCTACTGTGTCTAAATCCTGCTTACGAAGTCCGTGAGGTCCGTCGCTTACCATTACATCCGGTATACCGAGTCTTTCAACCGCTTTTGTATGCCAGAAATCTGCACCGGAGCACAGTCCGGCTTTTTCTTCAAGCGTCATTTCGGAAATAAGCTTATCAATATCGTGCATAATACTTTTCCTTTCTGTCTATGGTTACGATTTGATTTTATTATATCATTATCCGATTTAAAAGTCTACGGAATAAAGAAAAATTTTCATATAAATTATACATAGGTATAATGCCGATTTCACAGGGACAGAATATTCTCATATCGTATACGATATAAATTAACCGCCTGATAAAAAGCGGGAAAAACAGGGGCATAAAAATGAGAAAATACAAATATATTTCATTGTTAGTTACATTATCGGCAATAGGTGCGTCGTTATTATCGGCTTGTACTTCGTCGCAAAACAATAGTTCGACCGTTACTGAAAGCTCTGTGGTATCGGGGGAGAATACGGTTTCTTCTCAGCAGGACAATAATATAGACGGCACGACGGCAAAACAGCTTAGAAACGCTATAGCAAAGGCTTACGGTGAGAATTATCTGCCAAAGGTAGAGATTGAACCCGATGTTCTGCAAAGCGAATTCGGACTGACTCCCGATATGTATGATGAGTGCGTTGCCGAAGCTCCTATGATAGGTTTTCACCCGGACAGACTTGTCATAGTGAAGGCAAAGCAGGGTAAGGAGCAGGAAGTGAAGCGTGCGCTTGAAAACGCTTTGACGGCAATGAAGGAAGAACTTATGCAATATCCTATGAACGAGGCAAAGGTCAATGCCGCAAGAGTGCTTGATAACAGCGGATATTATTGCTTTATGCTGCTCGGTAAAGCTGATGATGTCAGCGAAAACGACGATGAGGCGGCAAGATTTGCCGAACAGCAGATGGAAATCGGCGTAAAGGCTTTTGAAAGCTTCTTTACCGATAAAGCGTGAGAATTACAGGGTTTACAATATAATTCAATTATCGAAATTCTCAAAAACTTATTGACAAATCGAAAAAATGGTGTTATACTCTAAACCGATAAATGAAATGCGCTGACAAGGATGCCGGTGGGAAAAACCTTTCAGAGAGCCGTTGATGGTGCGAAACGGCAGGCAATACCACATAAGGCGATCACCTTTGAGCAGACGGGCAGAAACAGTAGTAAGTCCGTACGGGCGTTCCCGTTACAGAACAGCATATTGACGGATATGTACAGAGCGGTTCATAATATATGAGCAATAAGAGTGGTAACACGGAGACTTTACGCCTTCGCCTCTTGAAACGATGGTTTCAGAGACGGGGCTTTTTGTTTTTTATAAATCTCCTGCAAGATGCTTTGTATCATTGAAATCGGAAATAATATCAACAGGCAGGAAAGGAAAAGAAGAAAATGTTGACATTAGACAATGTTTATCATGCGGCGTTCAAACTGAAAGAAGTAATAAGACCTACAGATCTTATCTATGCGCCGAAAATCAATCCCGAAGCAGATGTGTATCTTAAGACGGAGAACTTACAGATTACAGGCTCATTCAAGGTAAGAGGAGCATATTATAAGATGTCTACTCTTACCGAAGAAGAGAAGGCTCACGGCGTTATCGCCTGCAGTGCAGGAAACCACGCGCAGGGAGTTGCACTTGCAGCACAGAGAAGCGGAATAAAAGCGGTTATCTGTCTGCCTGACGGCGCGCCTATCTCCAAAGTCGAAGCAACCAGAAGTTACGGAGCTGAGATATGTCTTGTAGACGGTGTTTACGACGATGCATACAATAAGGCTCTTCAGCTAAGAGATGAGCATGGATACACTTTCATACATCCTTTTAATGATGAGGATGTAATTGCCGGACAGGGCACAATAGGACTTGAGCTTCTCGATCAGCTTGACGGTATCGACGCTGTTGTTGTTCCTATCGGAGGGGGCGGACTAATTTCGGGCGTTGCTTTTACTATGAAGTCATTGAAACCCGATATCAAGATTTACGGCGTTCAGGCGGCAGGCGCTCCGAGTATGCTGACTTCGATAAAAGACGGAAAGATAGAGCATCTTGATCATGTTTCTACCATTGCCGACGGTATTGCCGTAAAAGAGCCCGGTTCAAATACCTTTGAGCTTTGCAAAAAATATCTGGATGATATTGTAACGGTTACGGATGACGAGATATCAACCGCAATACTGACTCTTATTGAACAGCACAAGCTGATTTCCGAGGGCGCAGGAGCTGTTCCTGTTGCTGCAGTTATGTTCAACAAGATTCCCGTAAAGGGCAAGAAGGTAGTTTGCCTTGTTTCGGGCGGAAATATTGATGTAACAATTCTTTCAAGAGTAATCAAGAGAGGTCTTATTACATCCGGCCGTACCTGCCAGCTGAATATTGCGCTTTTAGACAAGCCCGGTCAGCTTAAAGGCGTATCACAGATAATTGCGGATCTCGGAGGTAATGTAATATCGGTACATCACGAGAGAGCAAGCGAAGGAGAGGATATAAACGGCTGTTATCTGCGTATAGAGCTTGAAACAAGAAATTATGAGCATATTGCCGAGATAAGAAAAGCACTTAACGATGCAGGATATTGCATCGAAAAATAGAAAAGGAAGGAAAAACAATGGAAAAGATTCATACCGACAAGGCACCGGCGGCAATCGGACCGTATTCTCAGGCTATAGTACACGCTGATGTACTGTATACTTCGGGGCAGATTGCTATTAATCCCGAAAACGGCGAGGTTGAAGCAACCGACATCGAAGGTCAGACTCATCAGATCTGCAAAAATTTAGGCGAAGTATTAAAGCAGGCCGGAACGAGCTTTGAAAATGTTATCAAGACAACCTGCTTTCTTGCAGATATGAATGACTTTGCAAAGTTCAATGAGGTTTACGGACAGTATTTTGTTTCAAAACCTGCCCGTTCCTGCGTAGCAGTTAAAGCTCTGCCTAAGGGCGTACTTGCAGAAGTTGAGGTAATCGCAAAGGTATAAGATTATTTCATAATATCACAAAACCGCTTTGACAGTATCAAAGCGGTTTTGCTGTATATATAACAAAATAAAGCCGACCTTTCGGTCGCTCAGACTGTAGAAAAACCTCTTTGAAAAAAATAAATGGGGTGTTTGGTGTTGTTTGCTTAGTTGGTTTTGCATCCTTGCAAAACTCTTGGCAAACAACTAAAGCATCCTTGCTTTAGGCGAAGCCCCAAGCAAGGTCGCAGGGTGCGTCTCTATCAGCCTTACGGCTGATT
>CAMEKR010000112.1 GCA_945921515.1 uncultured Clostridia bacterium
CAGAGTAAAAAATCGGAATAAGCGGAACTCGTTTCGACGAGAGCGAGTGGAGCTCATTCTGACGAGGCGCAGCCGGGCCGCTATTTTCCTACGCAGAAGCGTGAAAATATTCTGTCTATAACCTCTTCGCTTGCGGTCTTGCCGCTGAGTTCATACAAAGAGCTAAGCGCAGCCTCAAGCTCAAGCCCTGCAACATCTGCGGTCATACCGCAGGCAAGAGCGTTGTACGCCCTGTCGACCGCCGCCTGTGCAGACAGCGCACATTGGCGCTGGCGCTCGTTTGCAAGAAAGCCTGCCGAAGCGTCGAGCCTGCTTATTCCGCAGCGCTTTTTTATCGCCTGCTCAAGCCTGTCTGCACCGTCGCCGCTTTTTGCGCTGATTATTACAGGCTCGCCGAGCTGCTGTGCAATATACTCCGTATCTGCCACAGCTTCAAGGTCGGATTTATTTATAACAGGAACTACCGTTTTTCCGTGAAGCAATCCGATAAGCCTGATATCGTCATCACAAAGAGGTCTTGAGCCGTCAAATACGGCAATTATCAGCTGTGCCGTATCAATGCGCTCTATCATACGCTGTACGCCGATATTCTCCACCGTGTCCGATGTATCTCTTATTCCTGCACAGTCTGCAAGTCTGAGCAGTATATCTCCGAGCTGTACCGTATCCTCGACTATGTCACGGGTAGTGCCCTCTATATCGGTCACTATGCTCTTTTGCACGCCTGCAAGCAGATTCATCAGCGTTGATTTTCCTGCATTGGGCTTGCCTACTATTGCGGCGGAAATGCCGTCACGAAGTATCACGCCGCAGTCATAGGTCGCTATAAGACTGTCTATATCCTCTTTAACTTCCGCTATGCTTTTCAACCAGTCCGCCTTGCTTATCTCGTCTTCGTCCTCGCTCTCATCGGGATAATCTATCCATACGGCTATCTCGGAGGCTATGGTGGCAATCCTATCGCTGAGCGTCTCTATCCTGCGGTACAGCGCTCCGTCCGTCTGCGCTCTGGCGCAGGATAACAGCTGGTCGTTTCCTGCGTTGATAAGGTCAATTACACCCTCCGCTTCTGTAAGCGACATCTTTCCGTTAAGCAAAGCCAGCTTTGTAAATTCACCCGCCTGCGCCATTCTCGCCCCTGCCGAAAGCACCGCCTGAAGCACTCTGCGTGTCACATGGATTCCGCCGTGACAGGTTATCTCCGCTGTGTCCTCGCCCGTATAGCTGTGCGGCGCTCTGAAAACAAGAAGCACACCGTCATCGAGCTTTTTTCCGTCCGATACAATATTACCGTATGCGGCGGTATAGCCTTTCATCTCTTCGACCTTTTTTACGGGATACACCGGCACAAAGACCTTTGCCGCCGTTTCGACAGCGTCTTTACCCGATATTCTCACCATAGATACGCCGCCGCTTGCCGCAGGCGTAGATATTGCCGCTATGCAGTCTGCCATCTGTTTTTAGTCCTTTTTTCCGAATAATTTAGCGAAAAAGCCTTTTTTCGCCGGCTTGTTGTCTTTAGTTTCTTCTTCCTGCTCCTCGTAATCATCGTCGCCGTAATAGCTCTCCTCTTCCTCTTCGGAAAGCACGGTTTCGATAAAGCTCTTTTTGAGCAGCTCTTCTCCGCTCTCGTTAAGCGTGTATGTCCACAGCTCCGTAGGTACGCTGATAACATAATCGTCTGCGCTGTCAAGAGCCAGCAGCTGCTCAAGGTGCTCGCCCATCGCATCTATTACCTGCTCCTCCATACCCGAGAAAAATTCCTCGCAGACTATATTATACTCATCGGCAGGATTTTTTCCGCCGATTCTCGTCAGATGTATGCCGTCACGAAGATAAGATGTATAGTCAAGATAGTCGCTCCAGTACTCGTTAATCACCTGAAGTATTACACGCTTCTGAAGCTCGTTTACCTTATCTTCTCCGAATTTAGCCACAGCCTCGTTATAGCTGTCAGAAAACTCCGTCTGCCATATATCGACCTTTGACTCTCCCGTAAGAAAGGCTCTTCTTCTGCCGAACACGGCGTCACGGTGCTTTTCGCCTATCATAGTGAACTTGAGCAGGCGCTTGCGAAGCTCAAGCGTATCACCCTGCGCTATTCTCTGTATGCGGTTTACCTCACGGAGAACAGCTTTATCGTCGATCGGTCTTCCCGTTTCCATAGTGGGATAGTGCTTCTTCGGGATGAGCTTCTTAATCTCGTATTTTGTCATTATCTCGTCTTCAAGCGATATTATGAAACGGCTTTCTCCTACATCGCCCTGTCTGCCGCTTCTTCCTCTTAGCTGCATATCGCCTCGCTCGCTCTCGCTCATGAAGGTTCCGAGTATGAGCAGACCGCCTGCTTTTACAACCTCGTCGTGCTGTGACTCGTCCGAGCCGCCAAGCCTGATATCAACGCCTCTGCCCGACATATTGGCAGAGATGGTTACTGCGCCGAGCCTGCCGGCTTCTTTGATGATTTCCGCTTCAAGCTCATCGTTCTTTGCGTTGAGTACGCTTGCGGTGATACCCTCTGCCTCAAGACGAGCGCTTAAAGCCTCGCTCTCCTCTATGCTCGGCGTTCCGACAAGCACCGGCTGATTTTTAGCATGGGCAGACTTTATACAGCTAACAACAGCGTCGTCCTTTGCCGCTTTTGTAAAGTACACTTCATAAGGATAGTCGATTCGCTTGCAAGGGGTATGAGTGGGTATTTCGGTTACTTTAAGGTCGTACAGCTGCCAGAACTCGTCCTCAGAGCTTTTTGCCGTACCGGTCATACCGCTTAGCAATGGATAGCGGCGCAAATAGAACTGCATAGGGATAATACCCATAATTACGCCTCTGCTGGTGGCGGTTATTCCCTCTTTGAGCTCTACGGCAGACTGAAGCATACCGGGATAACGGCGGTTCTTTGCCGCCCTGCCGGTAAACTCATCTATTATCCTTATCTTTTCATCTTTAACTATATAATCGACATCTTTTTTCAGCAGAAAGCAAGCCCTTAGGCAGTCTGTAACACGGGTAAGGAACTCGTTGTTTTCCTCGTCATAAAGTCCCGAGCCGTCCGTCAGCAATTCCTCGCACTTATCCTCGCCCTTCGGGGTAAGATATATCGTGCCAAGCTCCTCGTTTATCTCATACATCGAGCTGTCAAAATCTTTGACGAACTCATACACCTCGGGCAGTTTTTCGTCCGGAGTTACGGCGGTTTCGCCTGCTATAACAAGAGGCACTCTTGCCTCGTCTATCATCATGCTGTCGGCTTCATCGGCTATGCAGAAGTCAAAATCCGTCTGTACGCAGTCATCGGGCGAATTTGCCACAAAATCACGCAGAAAATCAAAGCCTGCCTCTCTTGCGGTGATGTACAATATCTGACTTTTATATAGCTGTTTTCTAAGGGCGGTATCGGTTGAATGAGTGATACACGCCGATGAAAGCCCAAGCGCATCGTATATCGGCTTCATCCACTCGCTGTCACGCTTGGCAAGATAATCGTTAAAGGTCAGCACTCTTACATTGCGACCGTTTTTAGCCATATAGCAAGCGGCAAAAGCGGCACACAGCGTCTTGCCCTCGCCTGTCTTCATCTCGATTATTCTGCCTTTTGTAAGCTCGGCGGCAGCCAAAAGCTGCTCGTCATACGGGGTGAGTCCAAGACGCTCTTTGCTTGCCGCAAAGCACGCCGCAAATACTTCCTGCATATCGGTGCTGTCTTTAAGCCCGTCAATGCCGCCGCTTGCAAGAGCCTTTATTTTTTCCGGTGATACAAAAACTTCAGCCATGATACGATATATTCCTTTCGGTAAAAGAAGGCGCATTGCCGCCTGTCAGTCGTCATTCTTACCGTTTATTCTACCACAATGCATTAAAAAATGCAATTATTTTTAAAAACCACTTGAAAAAGGCGGTTAAATATGCGACAATATTATCTGTACAGCTAAAAACTGTAAATACAGCAAAGGAATGAACGATTTTGAACAACAATAAATACGCAATAATACTCGCCGCAGGAGACGGCAAAAGAATGAAATCCGATAAGCCGAAGGTTCTTGCACAGGTGCTGTTTTATCCTATGCTCGGCTGGGTGCTTGACGCCGTAAAAGCGGCAGATATAGATAATACGGCAGTTATTGTCGGCTCGCACAAAGAGCAGGTCACAGCATACCTTGACAGCATAGGGGGTTACCCCTCCTTTGAGCAAAAAGAAAGGCTCGGCACAGGCCACGCCGTTATGCAGGCAATGCCGTTTATAAACGAGGCGGCGGCAAATAACGCAGATATTCTCGTTGCCTGCGGAGATGCTCCTTTCATAGACGCAGGTACTATAGCAGGCTCATACGAATATCACAAAGCAGAAAACAACGATGTCACCGTAGTATCCGCTATTGTTGATAATCCTACGGGCTACGGCAGAATTATTAAGGAAAACTGCGCTTTCAGCGCAATAGTCGAGCAGAAGGACTGTACCGAAGAGCAGGCAGAAATCAAAGAGATAAACTCGGGTATATACTGGTTCAGAGCAGATAAGCTGAGTGCACTTTTGGATACGCTTCGCAACGACAACGCCGCAGGAGAATACTATCTTACCGACACGGTTGCGGCAGCGGAAAAGAAGGGCGTATATACGGCAACAAGCTCAGACGTTGTCCTCGGCGCAAACAGCCGCAGTCAGCTTGCCGCACTTAACGATACCGCACGCAGAAGAAAGCTCGCCCTTCTTCTGGACTCGGGCGTTGACATTCCTCTGTCGGACGGTATTATTATCGGTAAAGATGTAAAAATCGGAGCAGATACCGTTATACTGCCGAACACGATAATCAAGGGCAATACCGTTATCGGCAAAAACTGCGAGATAGGTCCCAACAGCTATATAGAAAACTGCATAACCGAAGATAATGTCACGCTGAACAACGTTCAGGCGCACGACAGCAAAATAGACAGCGGTGCAAAGGCAGGACCTTTTGTGCATCTGCGTCCGGGTACGCATCTGCACAGCGGAGTAAAGATAGGCGACTTTGTAGAAGTCAAGAACTCCGAAGTCGGAATCAACACCTGCATAGCACATCTTACCTATATCGGCGACAGCGATGTAGGCAAAGGCGTAAACTTCGGCTGCGGCTGTGTTACCGCAAACTATGACGGAATAAAGAAATACCGCACCACTATCGGCGACAACGCCTTTATCGGCTGCAATACCAATATGATAGCGCCCGTTACGATCGGCGATAATGCTACAACTGCGGCAGGCTCTACCATTACAAAAGACGTACCTGCCGACTCGCTCGCCGTTGAACGAGGACAGACCAGGATCATTGAAAACTGGGAGAAAAACAAAAAGCGCATAAAAAAGGCATAAGGGGGAAACGCTGTGGATATCTTTCTGTCGGTGCTGTCGGTGATAGGCATTATCATAGGTGCGGTACTGCTGATAATGATAATATCCTTTCTGCTGTCGGCGGCGCTTTACGAAAGCGTATTCGGCAAGCGGTTCGAGATATACGACTCGGCGCATCTGCCCGACTTAAACGACTATCCCGGACTTGTGAACGAGCCGGTTACATTCCCGTCCGAAAGAGGATATAATTACACGGGATTTTACTATCACGACGAAAAATACGATTCTTTCAAAGGGCTTATAGTATTCTCGCACGGTATATTTGACGGTCAGCTGAGCTATCTGCCCGAGATAGCGTATTTTGCAAAGCACGGCTACAAGGTCTTTGGATTTGACAATACCGGCTGTCACCTGAGCGGAGGAAAATCGCTGAGAGGTCTGCCGCAATCCGCAGAAGATTTAAATGCGGCGCTGAAGTTTGTCACAAAAGACAACAAACTGCCGCTTTTCCTGTTCGGACACAGCTGGGGCGGCTATGCGGTATCGGCGGTACATTGCTACAACCTTTACGACATCAAAGGCGTATTTGTCCAGAGCGGCTTTGACAGCAGCTGTGAAATGGTGCTGGAAGAAGGCTCTGCTATGATGGGCAGATGGATATACATACTTAAATCCTACATAAAGCTGTACGAGCGTATAAAATACGGTAAAGCCGCCCGTTATACCGCCCATGCGGGAATAGCGAAAGCGAGCGCAAACGGTACTAAGTTTATGATACTGCACAGCACAGACGACAAGACAATATCATTAAAGAACAGCGTGCTTGCGAATGTTGCAAAAAATGACAACATAACGCTTGTCACCGAAAAGCAAAAGGGGCACAATTCGCTTGACAGCAACAGGGCGATAAAGCACAAGGAACAGCTTGACAGCCTGTTTGAAGCGTCATTTCCGAAAAAACAGCGTACAAATAAAAACCGTAGAGCTTTCTTTAAAGAAAAGGTCGACAAGAAGATTTACTACGAGCTTGACAGTAAGCTGATGAAGCTTATCCTCGACTTCCTTTC
>CAMEKR010000113.1 GCA_945921515.1 uncultured Clostridia bacterium
AAAAAGTACTGGAAAATCAGAATCAAATCTGTTATAATACTAAATGTATGGCTGATAAGTCTGTAATTCTGCACATTCTTGCAGAAATGGAAAATTCAGATAAACGGCCGGAATATTATTTTAGGAGGAACCCCCCAATGGCACATAAGTATTGTTACCTTTTCTCGGAAGGCAATGCTAACATGAGAGAGCTTCTCGGCGGTAAGGGCGCAAACCTTGCAGAAATGACCAACATCGGTCTTCCCGTACCCCAGGGCTTCACAATTTCTACAGAGGCTTGTACACAGTATTATGAAGACGGCCGCAAGATCAACGATGAAATCATGGCTGAGATCAACGAATACATCGTAAAGATGGAGAACATCACCGGCAAGAAGTTCGGCGATAAGGAAAATCCCCTTCTCGTATCCGTTCGTTCAGGTGCAAGAGCATCTATGCCCGGTATGATGGACACTATCCTTAACCTCGGTCTTAATGAAGATGTTGTTGAGACAATGGCAGCTGCTTCGGGCAATCCCCGTTGGGCTTGGGACTGCTACCGCCGCTTCATCCAGATGTACTCCGATGTTGTTATGGAAGTTGGTAAGAAGTACTTCGAACAGCTCATCGACGAGATGAAGGAGAAGAAGGGCGTTAAGCAGGACATTGAGCTTACAGCAGACGACCTTAAGGAGCTCGCATTCCAGTTCAAGGCTGAATACAAGAGCAAGATAGGCTCTGACTTCCCCTCAGATCCCAAGGAACAGTTAATGGGCGCTGTTAAGGCAGTATTCCGTTCATGGGACAACCCCAGAGCTAACGTTTACAGACGTGACAACGATATCCCTTATTCATGGGGTACAGCAGTTAACGTACAGATGATGGCATTCGGTAACATGGGTGATGACTGCGGTACAGGCGTTGCATTCACACGTGACCCCGCTACAGGCGCAAAGGGACTCTTCGGTGAATTCCTTACAAACGCACAGGGCGAGGACGTTGTTGCCGGTGTTCGTACACCTATGCACATCACAGAGATGGAGCAGAAGTTCCCCGAAGCATTCAAGCAGTTCACAGAGGTTTGCAAGACGCTTGAAAATCACTACAGAGATATGCAGGATATGGAGTTCACCGTTGAGCACGGCAAGCTCTATATGCTCCAGACAAGAAACGGTAAGAGAACAGCACAGGCTGCTCTTAAGATAGCTTGCGACCTCGTTGACGAGGGCATGAGAACAGAAGAAGAAGCAGTAGCTATGATCGATCCTCGTAACCTCGACACACTTCTGCATCCTCAGTTCGACGCAAAGGCTCTTAAGGCTGCAGTTCCTGCAGGTAAGGGTCTCGGCGCTTCTCCCGGAGCAGCTTGCGGTAAGATCGTATTTACAGCAGATGACGCTGTTGCTTGGAATGAAAGAGGCGAGAAGGTTGTTCTCGTAAGACTTGAGACATCTCCCGAAGATATCACCGGTATGAAGGCTGCACAGGGTATCCTGACAGTTCGCGGCGGTATGACATCACACGCAGCCGTTGTTGCTCGTGGTATGGGTACTTGCTGTGTATCGGGCTGCGGCGATATCAAGATGGATGAAGAGAACAAGAAGTTCGAGCTTGCAGGTAAGGTTTACCACGAAGGTGACTGCATTTCTATCGACGGTTCTACAGGTAACATCTACGACGGTCTTATCCCCACAGTAGACGCTACGATCGCAGGCGAGTTCGGCAGAATCATGGCTTGGGCTGACAAGTACAGAGTTCTTAAGGTTAGAACAAACGCTGATACTCCTGCTGACGCTAAGAAGGCAAGAGAGCTCGGCGCCGAAGGTATCGGTCTTTGCCGTACAGAGCATATGTTCTTCGAGGCTGACAGAATTGCGGCATTCCGTGAGATGATCTGCTCTGATACAGTAGAAGAGAGAGAAGCTGCTCTTGCTAAGATCGAACCCATGCAGCAGTCTGACTTTGAGAAGCTTTACGAAGCTCTTGAAGGTTGCCCCGTTACAATCAGATTCCTCGATCCTCCTCTGCATGAATTCGTTCCTACAGAAGAAGCTGACATCGAAGCTCTTGCTAAGGCTCAGGGCAAGTCCGTTGAGACTATCAAGAACATAATCGCTTCTCTGCACGAGTTCAACCCCATGATGGGTCACAGAGGCTGCCGTCTTGCAGTAACATATCCCGAAATCGCAAAGATGCAGACAAAGGCTGTTATCAAGGCTGCTATAAATGTTAAGAAGGCTCATCCCGACTGGACAATCGTTCCCGAGATAATGATTCCTCTGGTTGGCGATGTTAAGGAGCTTAAGTTCGTTAAGAACATCGTTGTTGAGACAGCTGACGCTGTTATCAAGGAAGCAGGCGTAGAGCTCAAGTACGAAGTTGGTACAATGATAGAGATACCCAGAGCTGCTCTTACAGCTGACGAGATCGCTAAGGAAGCTGAGTTCTTCTGCTTCGGTACAAACGACCTTACACAGATGACTTACGGCTTCTCCCGTGATGACGCAGGTAAGTTCCTCAACGCTTACTATGACGCTAAGATCTTCGAGAACGATCCCTTCGCTAAGCTCGACCAGACAGGCGTTGGCAAGCTGATGGAAATGGCTATCAAGATGGGTAAGGCTACTCGTCCCGAAATGCACGTAGGTATCTGCGGCGAGCACGGCGGCGATCCCTCATCTGTTGAGTTCTGCCACAAGATCGGTCTTTCTTATGTATCTTGCTCACCCTTCCGTGTACCGATCGCAAGACTTGCTGCTGCACAGGCTGCAATAGCAGACAAGAAGTAATTCTTTGAACGTTAAACTTTAAATAATCACCGCCCTCCTCGCAAGCGTGAAAGCGTATAACGGGGAGGGCGGGATTTTTTGGGAGGAATACGGTGGTTGATAATCAAACTTAGATGACAGAATAATGGCAAGATTTACAGTAAGGGTTTGGGCAAATGTATAAATATGCTGATGAAACCTCCGTAGTTTAATAATGCGGAGGTTTATGTGTTGCATGGGGCAAATTTAGGTAAGGGTAGTCAAGAGGACATTATACATTTAGCATTTCCTTATATTAATATAGCAGTTAGGGCAATGCTTTCTCAACTGACAATAAAAAGCATTAATATAAAATACTATTATAAAACTCATTTCATCATTCTGTAATGTAATATCGTTTACTATTGTGATAGAGTCACACTTCTCAACACATTTCAGCAACTGATACCATACTGAATAGTCATGAGCTTTAAAAAGCTCAGATAAATATATGTATCTGTTTATTCCATAAGTATAGTCAAACAGATTATAATCAATACTAATATGCGTCATTTTTTCTATGCTGTCTATATAATGTACTTCGCATTCAGGGTTATCATTTCTATCAGTTTTAATGTCATTCAGCCAGATGTTCTGATCCATAATGCAATTCATCAAAAGCAAAACCCCACAATAGTTCTGATTCTTTTAGCTAAATTAAGTAACTCGAGCAGCATCTGTGCAAATTGCAACAATGTTTTATCATCGGTATTACTGATAATGACTTCTATAATATTGATAGCTTTATCCAATTGATCCGTGTCCAGAATTTCTTCTTCATACATGTTTATTAGAGTGTCGCATTCAACATTGATAAAGTCAAAGAGTTTACTTTCCATATAATAAAAAGTATCTTCATAGAAGATAAGTCCTGTCATATCATTAGAAATCTCTCCATTTATATAGATCTCACCTTTATACAGTAACTCTGTTGCTTCATCATTAACAGGTACAAGGATCCTGTACTCGTGGGCAGGATCGATACATTCGCCCTTAAATGAAGCTTTTTTTTCATCGCTTAAATTGAAGAAAACAATATTATTTTTGCTCATTATATCGTCCCCTTTCTGTAAGTCATTTTGAAATGTGTCAATCGATTTCTTTCTGCCTTTGCAGCAGGACCTCTTAACCCACCTGAAACCTTCGGCGTTTTTAAGTCTAATCCGACATATTCCTCACCGTGCTTGACACCGTTATTATCGATATATTCCTTTCTAAGTACACGAAAATATTTTGCGCCGACTGCACAAACCACCTCATACTCTTTTCCATCATTCCAGAAAGAAATTTTCCGCATAAATTACAGGTTTTCCTAAGATCTTTTACTTTTCCTGATTGCTGAATGAACGTATTAATCATAACTGTTACTCTAAATTATTATACTCTGCCGCCTTACAAAATCGACAGAGCCCTAATCACCAATTCTCTCTCAGCAGAAAATCTGCTATATGCACGATTTCGATACCGTTGTCATTACCGATTGCAAGAGGGTCACGGCAGACAACGTATTTATGATAATGGTCTTTGATTTCCATAAGATTATCCGTTTCACGGGTGGATCCTGTCGGAAGCTCCACGCAGACCTGCACATAGATACGTTCTTCTCTGCGGACTCCTACAAAGTCAATTTCCTTTGTGGTGTTCTTGCCGATATAGACGTCATAGCCTCTGCGCTTCATTTCAAGATATACCACATTCTCAAGCATTGCAGAAAGCATCTTTCTGTCAAAGCCCATCTGACTATATCTGAATGAAATGTCAGAAAGATAATATTTCTCCTGTGTTTTAAGCACAGCCTTGCCCTGTAAGTCGTATCTCTGACAGGGATAAATAATAAATGCCTCTGAAAGCCACTTTATATAGTTGTAAACCGATTCTACGGAAAGACTGCGATTTTCGCTTTTCATGAATTTCACAATAGACGGAGCTGAAAAGGTCATTCCCACGTTTTCAATAATGTAGCGCACCACACGGTCAAAAAGCTCTTTGTTGCGTATCTTGTGGCGCTTGGAAATATCTCTTGTGATAACAGAAGCGTAGATTCCCTCGACAATATGGTAAGCAGAACGTGTGTCAAAATCGCTGATACCAATAAGCGGAAAACCGCCGTACTGGATATATTCGTCAAATACAGTTCTTGCTTCGGAAAAATCCTTATTCTTAAAGGAAAGATATTCCTTGAAGGCGAGTGTGTAAACAGGAATAGAAACATATCGTCCTGTCAGATAGGTTGAAATCTCGCTTGACATCAGTTTTGAATTTGAGCCAGTAACGTAAATATCAACATCACAGCCTTCAAGCAGACTGTTAACAACCTTTTCCCAGCCGTCAACTTCCTGAAGTTCATCGAGGAACAGATAACATCTGCCCTTGCCCTGAATAGCAGTTTTCAGATCATTGTACATATCCTTTGCAGTAAAGCCCTCATCCATATCCATTTCGTTGTATCTGCGTTCGATGATATTTTCGCTGCTGATTCCACGCTTTTTTAGCTCCTCAGCCATCATTGCAAGAATAGTGGACTTACCGCAACGGCGGACACCTGCAAGAATTTTCACAAGTGGAGCGTCAATAAACGGCTTGATAGCTTCAATATAATCAGGTCTGATAATCATAGCAACACCTCCGATATACCGTTATTATACCCAAAAAACTATCCTCAGTCAAGAAGTTTTTACTTGTATAACCGAAAAACTTTGAGATTTGATATAGTTTTTCGGTTTAGATACAGAAGGCCGTCCCACTTTTATGAGTTGGGACGTTTTAGTGTTATTAGATTTGATACAGCCCAAATTGGTATCAAGAATAAAAGCACACCGCTAAACTTAACAGCAGTGTGCCTTTGTTAATCAAATATTTCATCAATCTTTGCTTTAAGCGTACAATCCTTAGCATAAGGCAGCGCATCGAGCTTACGGAAATTGTGCTTTCTTTCCGACGAATTTTCATCAAAACCGAGAATAAAGCTGATAGCAATACAATAAATGATCTCCGTATGTGAAAGTCCATAAACCTGCTTATCAAAGATATGATTCAGACATTCGCTGCTATCAGGGAATTGCTCAATCATCTTACGCTAACAATAGATGGTGCATAAAAGTATCTATATAGCTTTTCTATTCGCAGAAGGGTTTATAAATGGAAAGATCTTAGTGTTAGCGTTTGGGTATAAACCAATTCTGAACAGGAAGCAGTCAAGTCACAAGTGGCTTGGCTGCTTCCTTTTACATATAGAACAGAAAACTACTTTTTTGGCTCTTTTGGCTGCGAGCTGCACAGGCTGCAATAGCAGACAAGAAGTAATTCTATGAACATTAAACTTTAAATAATCACCGCCCTCCTCGCAAGCGTGAAAGCGTATAACGGGGAGGGCGGTTTTTTTGGGGTATGGGGAAGCCTACTCAGTCGCACAACGATGATAAGAATATATAATCGCTTATCTTGACGATACGGCAATAATGTTGTGATACAATTGATAGGTGACAATAAAAAAAGAAAAACAACTCCCAATAT
>CAMEKR010000114.1 GCA_945921515.1 uncultured Clostridia bacterium
GCTCAGATTCGAGACGCACCTGTGCGTCCGAATCGCAAGGCGTATAACAAAAAAACAAGCACCGCCGCCAAATACGGTTGGCGGCGGTGCTGTTTTTTTGGTACGCCTGATGCGATTCGAACGCACGGCACTTAGCGTCGGAGGCTAATGCTCTATCCAGCTGAGCTACAGGCGCAAATAATAAAGAGCCGACCAATATGCCGACTCTATTATTATATCATATTGAACTTAAATATGCAAGCGAATTTACTTCAAAAGTGCTTCGGTTGCAGCCAGTTTTACGGATACGCAGAATACCTCCATAGCCTTTGCAAGCTCTTCGGGCGTAGGATAGGTCGGAGCTATGCGGATATTGCTGTCGTGAGGATCGTTTCCGTAAGGATAGGTTGCGCCGGCGCCCGTCATTACTACGCCTGCCTGCTTGCAAAGCTCAACAGTGCGTTTTGCCGTGCCGTCAAGTCCGTTAAACGAGATGAAATAGCCGCCGTTAGGCTTGTGCCACGAGCCGAAGCCGAGAGGAGCAATCTCCTTATCAAGCGCATCAAGAACTATCTTGAACTTAGGCTCAATTATTGCTCTGTGCTTTTTCATATGCTCCTTTATGCCGTCAAAATCCTTGAAGAATCTTGCGTGCCTGAGCTGATTGAGCTTATCGTAGCCTATCGTCTGGAAAGTCATCTGGCTCTTGATAAAATTGATATTCTCGGCGCTTGCGCCTATGAATGCAAGACCGCCGCCGGGGAAGGATATCTTTGAAGTGGAAGCAAACATAAATACCATATTCTGCTTGCCTGTTTTCTTGGCCTCTTCAAGAAGATTCAGCAGATGGTCGGGTGTATCGGAAAGGTGATGTACGCAGTATGCGTTATCCCAGAATATTCTGAAATCCTTTGCCTTGGGAGAAAGGTTTGCAAAACGCTTTACCGTTTCATCCGAATAGGTGATACCCTCGGGGTTGCTGTACATAGGTACGCACCATATACCCTTGATAAGCTCGTCTTCGCTTACCAGCTTCTCGACCATATCCATATCGGGACCGTCGGGAGTATAAGGAACGGTGATCATCTCTATGCCCATACTCTGACAGATTGCAAAGTGTCTGTCATAACCCGGAGCAGGACAAAGGAACTTAACCTTCTCGTTCTTGCTCCACGGCTTATCTCCTCCGAGAACACCGAGCAACATGGCTCTTGCTATCGTATCGTACATAAGCTGAAGGCTTGAGTTGCCGCCTATGATTATCTCATCGTGACCTACTCCGAGCATAGGCATACAAAGCTTCTTTGCTTCCTCAATTCCGTCAAGAATACCGTAGTTGCGGCAGTCGATACCGCTCTCGGATTTATATTCACCGTCAAGGCAATGTGTAAGCATCTCTACCGACAAGTCAAGCTGTGCCGGAGAGGGCTTGCCTCTTGACATATCAAGCTTGAGACCCTCGGCACAAAGAGCGTCATACTCCTGCTTTGCCTGTTCGTTCAGCTTAATCAGTTCGTTTCTTTCCATTTTCAAAACTCCATAATCAATAAGAATTTACGCAGTTTTTTCTACTGCACCCTTTAATATTATAATACGCTTCGATTCGTTTTGCAAGCGATTTTTAGCTTTCTTGCAAAGAATTATGCAATATCATCAAAAAATCAATGTTCTATGAGGCAAATATGGAGATTAACGACTATAGAACATTCAAAATTCTCCTTAAAAATGAAATTTACTGCTCAATTGACTGCATTTGCTCGGCTAATTCGCCGATTACTATTCCGCTGTCGTTTGTGAAAGTTATATCAACGGATACCGTCTGCTCGTCAAGTCCCGAAAGATTGAGAGGAACGCTGCAGCGGACATTGTATGTCCATTCAAAAGTAAGCGTTGTTGTCGTCTTGCCGTCAAGGAACGCCAGATACATATCAAAATCGGTAGCGTCGGAAAGTACGGCGGTAGCAGACAAAGCGTCATCGTATATGACCGGTAGTGTTACATTCTGTCTTACAAGCTCGGTGGGCATAATGTTTCTGAAAGATATTATCTTTGAGTTGCCGTCTGTATATACATTAAGCGTAAGGTCCGCACAATAAAAGCCGACCTGCTGCTGACCGTCAAGCGGTATATCCTCCGCTACGCCCTGTACGGCAAAATATCCCGTTGCGTAGTCTTTAAGGCTTATATCAAACGTCGGATGGAATACGGGCGTTCCTTTTGCAAGTATTGCGTCATAGGCGGTAATCGCACCCTCTACGCCTTCTTCCACATCGAGCAAAGCCGTTTCGACCTCCGCTTTGTCAAGTCCGGCATAATAGCTTGCGGAGGCGGCAAATTCAGAGCCCTCGACAATTATCTCGTTACTGCTTCCTGCATAGACGGGAGTGGTACGGGTAAGCAGCATATACAAAAGCAAGCCTATTCCTGCTGTAACAAGTATCAGCAGAAGTATAAGTACGATCTTTTTCATTTACGCTCCCTTTCATATACAGTAAAGGTTCATATCCCATGCAGGAATATACGGATGCTGGCGCAGATACAACTTGTACTGCGCATTAAGCTCTTTTACTTTAAGCGGCAGGGCAAACATATCTTCGGTACGGTGATAAAGCGATACGGTAAGCTTTGGCTTGTCACGCTTTATTACCGTTTTGCTTCCTTCAAGAGCCTCGCTTTCACTGCCCTCTACATCATATTTTATATATGTTATGCGCTCATCTTTTACAAAGCTGTCCAAAGAGCGCATATCTATCTGCTTTATCCGTGAAGGATTTATAGGCTTTCCCTTTTCATACGGCACAAGAGAAGAATTTCTGCCGCCCTTAGAAACAAACTCGCACACGGTGTCACAGCTCCACGCTCCCGCATTTACGGTTCTGAAGTCGTAGGGACTCAGCGCATAAAGACGGCGCTTCATCTTGGAATAATTTCTTCCGTCGGGCTCCATTGCAAATATCTTGTTGAAACTGCCGCCTGTCTGCTTAAGGAACTCTTCTATCGTATCACCGTTATATGCGCCAAGATCGGCATAGGTTTCCTCTTTGCCCAAAGCGAGCAAATCATACGCTTCGGATTTTTCCGTCTGATTTGCAAGAAGCGGCTGTATTCTGCCTGTTATGCGATATTCAAGCCAGCCGTCAAACACCTTTTTTGACTGCTCGTCGCAAAGCAACGAGTACACCTTTTCAAGCTCTTCTCTATGCTCCTCGGCATATTCCTTAGTGAAAAGTCCGCCGCCTATTACAGGCACATCGGGAGCATACAGCTCGTGACGGTCGGATATTGCGATTATTCGCTGTATCACTTCTTCGATATGAGTACCGAACGCCACAAGAATAATGCAGTCTCCGAACTCCTTTTCTATATCGGACAGCTTTTTTACTTCAAAGCCTGCAAAGCTGTGCCCTCTGACAAAATCGTCGCTTGCCATAAAGCCGGATATCTTTATTCCCTTTTCGCTTGCAACATCAAGTATCTTCTGCGCTCCGTCGCCCATACCGTACATTATAATAGGCTTTCTTGTAACAGCAAGGCGATCCCACATAGATACGGCGCTGTTTATATCGTACATTTTTCTTCTCTCCTGTTGTGATAACAGTATTTCTTATTCAACGGTAACCGATTTAGCAAGGTTTCTCGGATGGTCTACATCAAAGTTCTTAAGCGCCGCCGTGTAATATGCGATAAGCTGAAGCGGAACAACCGCAACAAGCGGCATAAGTAAATCTCTCGCAAGCGGGAGCATAACGGGATAATCAACCGGAGAATCGTTATCGGCTTCATCAAATTTCATATCCTCACTGCAAACCATTATTACCGTAGCGCCTCTTGATTTTACTTCCTTTATATTGCTCATAGTCTTCTTATAAAGGTCGTGCTGTGTTGCCACCGCAATAACCGGCATACCCTCTTCTATAAGAGAGATAGTGCCGTGCTTAAGCTCGCCTGCAGCATAGCTCTCAGAGTGGATATAGGATATCTCCTTGAGCTTTAAACTGCCCTCCATGCTGAGCGCATAGTCAAGCCCTCTGCCTATATAAAGCAGGCTGTCGGCGCTCATCAGCTTTGACGCTACCTTCTGATACTGTGCCTGATCGTCAACGCATTGCTGAACCTTTGACGGTATTTCGGCAAGCTCGGCTATAAGCTGTCTGCACTCTGCCTCGTCAATCGCATTTCTTGCATATGCCACACGGAATGCAAGAAGATACATAAACGCCGCCTGCACCATATATGCTTTTGTGGAGCATACCGATATTTCGGGGCCTGCGAGGGTATACATTACCATATTGGCTTCTCTTGCTATGGAAGAGCCGACTACATTTACAATAGCGAGCGTATCAGCTCCGATTGAATTTGCAAGCTCGAGCGCAGCTTTGGTATCGGCGGTTTCGCCCGACTGTGAAATTATAACAACAAGGTCGTCGGGCGCAAGCAAAGGATCACGGTAACGAAATTCCGACGCAATATCAACCACAACAGGAGTGCGTGCGAGCTTTTCGATGACATACTTTCCGACCATGCCTGCGTGCATTGCAGAGCCGCATCCTACAATGTATATATGATGATAGCTTCTCAGCTTTTCATCGGTAAGACCGCACTCTGAGAAGTCGGGCATACCGTCTTTTATGCGGGGGTTTATAGTCTTTTTGAGAGCGTCGGGCTGTTCACATATCTCTTTAAGCATGAAATGAGCATAACCGCCCTTTTCAGCCGCAGAAATATCCCAGTCAGCCGTCTGAAGCTCTTTTTCAATGCGGTTTTTGTGTATATCGTAAAACTTTACTCCGTCAGCGGTAATATCTGCGATTTCACCCGGCTCAAGCAGATAATATTCTCTTGTATATTCAAGTATAGCAGTAACATCAGAAGCAATGAACATCTCGCCGTTGCCCTTGCCGACAATAAGAGGGCTTTCTTTTCTTGCCGCAAACAGACGGTTTTTATGCTCTCTGAACATTATTCCGAGCGCATAAGCGCCCTCGATATCGGCGATAGTCTTTATTATTGTATCTATGGGATCGCCGTTATAGTTATAGTCGAGGAGCTTTGCTACCGCCTCTGTATCTGTCTGGCTCTCAAAGCCGTAGCCCTTATCCGTGAGAAATTCCTTTATCTTGCGGTAGTTCTCGATAATGCCGTTATGCACTATTGATACTCTTCCGTTTCCGATAGGGTGAGAATTGATATCGCTCGGCTCGCCGTGAGTTGCCCAGCGTGTATGACCAATTCCTGCCGTTGCAGAAAAGTGAGGCTCTTCCGCAAGCCGCTTTATCAGCCCTTCGTCTATCTTGCCTTTTGCTTTTACCGTCTTTATCCTGTCGTCTTCAAATATTGCAATACCTGCTGAGTCATATCCTCTGTATTCAAGCTTCTTAAGTGAGTTTACAAGTATTGCCGTGCATTCTTTTGCGCCTATATATCCTACTATTCCACACATAAACCGATCCGCCTTTCCGAAACAGAAATAATCTCTGTGTCTTATTAAGTTCTTTATTTAACCTTGTTCTATAATATTCCGTTTTTATTGCGATAAGCACACAGCTATAGGAATAAAAACAGTATAGCATATTTTGCCGTAAAAGGCAAGCACAGCAGATTAATTCGTATTGACAAAAGCAGGTATTTCGTGGTAAAATTCAGTATGTATAATCATTATCTGATACAGCAATGTAGCAGACAAATGACAATGACAAATTTTATTTCACATGGAGGAATACTTATGGATGCTAATGAGATAATGCAGGCGTTCGACAAGCAGTACGGCTCTGCCGCAATCCTTCCGACTATTGCCTTATTTGCAGGAATTGCAATAGGCGTTATAGGTATCATCGGACTGATAGTATGTCTTATCGGAAAAGGCAAAACTACAGGGATAGGAAAATTCTCTGCTATTCTTGCACCTATCGAGCTTATTCTCGGAATAATCAGCCTGCTTGCTTTCGGCGGAGTGACTGTGCTTATTCTGCTCGTTACAAACGGCATTTTAGAGCCTAACGAGCTGTTCTACGGATTTGCGTTTACCCCTGCCAAATTCGGTATGCCTATCGGCGAAAACGGTCCCATCGACACCGTTGTAATAATTACTTACGCTATTGTATTAGCTCTGCCGGCATTGATTTGTATCGGTGCGGCAATTATAGGATTCATAGGAAAAAGCAAGGCTAAAAAAATTGCCGCCGCAAGTGTTTCGGCACAGCCTCAGTTTGCTATGAACTCAATTAACGGACAGCCAATACCTCAGCCCAACATGGCTCAGCAGCCTGTTACTCAGCCTAACATGGCTCAGCAGCCTGTTACTC
>CAMEKR010000115.1 GCA_945921515.1 uncultured Clostridia bacterium
CGTTTGTAAGAGGATTCAATTAGAAAGAGTCACCGTCGGCGTACAAAGGCAAGGACGCCGTAAAGTGAGCGCCACAAGTGCGGCACGAAGCCGCACAACAGAGCGCTCACAGCAGGTACGGTAGGTGACTCTTGACAAAGTAAGCAAAAATGCTTTTGTGGAGCCGTTTTCGGCTCCACAAAACTATGTTACAAACCATCCAAGAGAATTTACGCAACAACCAAACTTAGTCTTGCATTTTTGCGGTGCGTGGGTTTATCGACAGTCTGACCGCACAAAGATCTTTTCTTTGTGCGGTACTTCGGTTTATTCAACCGTATATTCAATTATATTGCTTATCGGTACATATTGCCCCTGTACAAAGGCTGTGAGATATATCTCGTAACTGTGTCCCCGTTCATTGCCGAAATACTGATAGCTCATCTCGCCTTCGGCGTTTCTGTGAAGCACCTGCTCGCCGTCTTTCAGCACCATCCAGCCTAAGTTTGTATATCCCTCGACTTCGGGACGGGTAACGGTGTAATTTTCATCTATCGTAATAGTGACAGGATTTTCAATCACTATTTCGCTCTTCTCCTTTTCGTTAAATGAGATAAAATCAAATTTTTCGCCGTTTACGGTTACATCGGCAGAGCAGTCTTTGATACTGCAGTTTGCTTCGTAGCCGAGCATTGAGCCGGCAGAGTACCCTTCAACCGTTCCGCTTGCGTAGCAGTTGCTATAATTCCCCATTATCGCCTGTCCTGTGATTACTCCGACATTGTCGCCGCCTTCAACCACAGCGTCTTCTATCCTTAAATCAAATACTCCGCATACCGTTCCCCAGCCGATAAAACCGACATTACCGTAGCATGATCTGATTGTCATATTACTTATGGTATGACCCTTACCGTACACGCAGAACGCAAACGGATGATCGGTACCGGCACCTCCGCTCCAGCCCATCGGCAACCAATTGTAGCCCGAAAGGTCTATATCTGCGGTAAGCTCAAGAGAAACCTGCCCCTGCTCTAAAGGCTGAGTATTAACATAGTATGCAAAGCTTGCAAGTTCCTGCGGCGTTCCTGCAAGGAAGTAGCCGCTTGGTGCGTACTTATCTATGTAAGATTTATCGGCAATTTCGATAATATCTTTGTAATCGCAGAATGATATCCAGCCGTCATTATCCGGATAAGCGTTCAGCAGGTCGGCTTTTTCTTCTATAAGCTTTTCTGTTTCTTTCGCTTTATCGATAATTTCGCTGTCCTCACGATAGAGTTCTATCAGCGTATATTCAGTCTCTTTATCGGTGTAAACAGCAATACTGTCATAGGAATATTGTTCGGCATAGAACAAAGTCTTTCCTTCTGACGAAATGTTTATTATTCCTTTTTCGTATGTTGCCGATATTTCGTATGTCTTGCCCGATAGCTTACCGAACTCATCACCGAATATCACGCCGAATGCTTCGCCCGTTACCTTAAGGGAAGTACCGCCGTTTGTGAATACAAGCGTGCTGCCCGTATCATCGGGATATACCCATGTGCCGTCAATCGCCGCACCTGCGTCTTTAAGCTTCTTATATTCCTCGCTGTTTGTTTTCATAAGCTCAAAAGAAAAGGTATAATCTTCATAAGAGCTGTAAAATGTCAGCTTTTCATCAACCAGTCTTGCAAATATATAGCCGTCAGACAGCAAGGACACACGCATAGATACGCCTTCAAGCCCTATTGTATATCTATCTGAGGAAAAATCGTTGGAAAATGTAGACAATATGTTGTATTTCCCCACATCATATATCTGCTCATAACCATAGGAGATCGTTCCCCATTCACCTACCACCGATTCGACAAACTTTTCGGACAGCTCCTCGCCCTTTGCGCTGTCGGAGCGGTATGCTGTGTAGCTTGTACCGTTTGCGGTGATTGTGATAGTATCGGCGTCTTTTGCGGTTATTGAAGGTGCAGTCTTATCCGAAGCAGCTGCATCTGAATCGGTTTCGCCGTATATGTAATCATCGAACTTGTTGAAGTCGTCAAACACGGTTATTCTGCCGTTCTCCGAAAAATATGCAACAAAGCCGTTTTCGTCAACCCATATTCCTTTAAGAAATTCATCGTTGTCCGAAAGCCCGCCCGTAGGCACTTCAGTCACGGTTCGTTCAGACTCGGGAGTATTGCTTTCGCTGTTTTCTCTTGTAAATTGCGAGAATGCTTTGCTTTGTGAATCTTCATCGGAACTTACCGTGCTGACCGTGTTATCGGAACTGCACGCAGAGAATAATACCGATGTAATAAGCGCAGTCGTGAGGAGTAATGCTTTTTTCTTCATATTTTGCCCTTTCTTATATGTAATTTAGTGAAGCGTTGATATTGCCGTTAAAATAACCCATATTATTTTACCATAAATTTTCATCCATTTCAAGATTTTACCGTAGTTTGATCCGATATTTATAAAACACCCTCTTTATTACATTATTTTCATTAAATTTCCTGAAAAATTCCCGTTTATTTCACTTAATTTATCAGCTGAAAAAATAATTAAATTATTTTCTCAAAACCCCTTGACAGCGTAGTAACTATGTGATAAAATACCCAAAGCTTTGAGGATTCGTTAGCCTTAATGCGTACGCTGTCGGCGGATTTACAGCTGTCCGACATTTTATCGGCATAGTTGAATCGTTATCCGTGTAAACGATTACCAATTGCCGAGAGTAAACCAACATGGATTATTAAGCGTTGTTGCGTTAATTTGCAACTGAAAAGAGAACGGAGGTAGTGATATTTATGTTCCAGTTAAGCTGGCTGTGGGGAAATCTTAAAGGTTACCGCCCCTTGTACGCCTGTGCGCTGTGCCTTTCGGTAATAATACAGTCGTTTTTCTTAACAGGCCCTATGATAGTAGAAAAGATAATAGACATTTTTATATCCTCACCCGATGCGCTGAGTAATATAGAAAATAAGCGTGATTTACTGATACTTTTGTGTCTTGCGATGATACTCTTCGTATTTGTCCGTACCTGCCTTCAATTTCTGGCTAAAATGCTGTACGAGGTGGTATCTCAGGGAGTTTTGCAAAAAGTAAGGAACGAGCTTTTCGAGCGCATTCAAGATCAGGATATGCACTTTTTTGATACCCACACAAGAGGTGACCTTGTAACAAGGCTTACGGGCGACCTCGACCTCATCCGCCATTCTATAGCATGGATTATTATGATGGTGGTGGAAAGCTGTTCGCTGTTTTTGTTTACCGTTATCTATTTCTTTACTATAGACTGGCTAATGACGCTTTGCATACTTTCGCTTACTCCCGTGCTTTTTGCGGTTACCCGTATGTTCGCAAAGCGTGTAGGCCCCAAGTATGTCTTACTGCGTGAAAAGCTGTCGGGACTCAATACAAAGGCGCAGGAGAACATCGCCGCAAACCGTGTTGTCAAGGCTTTTGCCCGTGAGGAGTACGAAAAGCAGGATTTCGACCGATATAATAAGGACTACTGCGAGCACAATCAGCAGGCGGCTATGGTATGGCTTACATTTCAGCCGTATATTGAAACGCTGGCTCAGGCTCTTTGGGTGGTGCAGATGCTGGTAGGCGGAATATTCGTTATAAATGGCAGGATTTCGCTTGCACAGTATACCGTGTTTTCGGGACTGCTGTGGACTATCGCAAACGCAATGCGTAATATAGGTATGCTGATAAACGACCTTCAGCGTTTCTTTGCAAGTATATCGAAGATAATAGAGGTATATTATTCACGCCCGAAGATAGTAAACAAACATAACAGCGCCGAGCGCCCCAGGCTTAAAGGCGACATTGAGTTCAGAGATGTTTCTGTAAAATTCGGCGAAACTACGGTGCTCAGAAATATCGATCTTGATATAAAGCACGGTGAAACTATAGTAATAATGGGACCTACCGGTTCGGGAAAGACAACTCTTATGAATCTTATAGCACGCTTTTATGATGTATCCGAGGGAGGCGTGTATGTAGACGGCAAGAATGTTAAGGACTATGAGCCCGATATACTGAGAGCCAACATCGGTATGACTACTCAGGAGGTGCTTTTATTCTCGGATACCGTTGACGGCAATATTGCCTACGGAAGATCCGACTTGCCCGAAGAGGATGTACATAACTTTGCTCATCTTGCTTCGGCAGGCTTTATAGAAAAGATGCCCGAGCAGTATGAGACGATAATAGGCGAGCGAGGCGTAGGACTATCGGGCGGTCAGAAGCAGAGGATTGCCCTCGCACGAGCTTTGGCTATCCGTCCGCCGATACTGATACTTGACGATACTACATCGGCTCTTGATATGGAAACTGAGGCAGAGATACAGGAGAACCTTAACCGCCTCGACTTTGACTGCACCAAGCTTATTATTGCTCAGCGTACCTCGTCTGCAAGATATGCCGACAGAATAGTTATACTTGAGGACGGCAGGATAAAAGAAAGCGGCACTCACGAGGAGCTAATGAAACAGCACGGTTATTATTATGAGATATACAACCTGCAGAACGGAACCGGAGAGGAGGCGGTCTAAGTGGCAAGAAACAAGTTTGATGTCGATGAACAGCTTGAAACGCCTTTTGACTTCTCCCACTTCAAAAGAGCAATGGTGTATGTCAAAAGATACAAGTGGAGGATAATCCTTGCGCTTGCACTGTCGGCGGTTTCTTCAATAGTTGCGCTTGTAGGACCTTTGCTTACAAAAGAGGCGGTAGATACGGCTATCCCCGACGGAAATATACCGTACATAGTGCTTCTGTCGGCGGTATTTTTAGTGTCAATTGTAATAAGTGTTGTACTGGGAAATATCCGTCAGCGCATTATGACAAAAGCAGGACAGATGATGATATATGATATCAGAAAAGACCTGTTCGCTCATCTTCAGGAGCTTCCGTTCCGGTATTATGACGACAGACCGCAGGGAAAGATACTTGTGCGTGTAGTAAACTATGTAAACAATGTATCGGATATGCTCACAAACGGTATCATCAACTTTATACTCGAAATATTCAACCTGATATTTATAACTGTATTTATGTTCTCGGTAGACGCAAGGCTTGCGCTCGTTATCTTTGCAGGCGTTCCTGTGTTTATCGGCGTTATGATAATACTTAAGAATAAGCAGAGAAGAGCCTGGCAGAAGGTTTCAAACAAGAACTCAAACCAGACGGCATATCTTGCAGAGAGTATAAACTGTATAAGAGTGACTCAGAGCTTTGCCCGTGAAAACGAGAACGCAGGCATATTCCGCAGACTGTCAACGGCATACAGAAAGGCGTGGATGAAAGCGGTCACAGTCAATAACTTCGTCAGCTTCTCCGTAGATAACATAAGGGCGGTGGTAGATTCGGCGCTGTACTTTGTCGGTCTGCTGATAATAGGCTATCCTGCGGTATCGCTCGGTTCGATACTTGCTATGAGCAACTATTCTTCACGCTTCTGGCAGCCTATCATCAATATTGCGAGCCTTTATAACAATTTTGTAAACGCCGTTGCCTATCTTGAGCGTATCTTTGAAACAATGGACGAGCCTGTTGATGTAAAGGATGCAATTGACGCTTATGAAATGCCCGAAATAAAGGGCGAGGTTGAGTACCGCAATGTTACCTTCGCATACGAAGAAGGCAAGAACATTCTTGAAAATGTCAGCTTCACGGTAAAGCCCGGAGAAAACATTGCGCTTGTAGGCCCCACAGGTGCTGGAAAGACAACGATAGTCAATCTGCTGTCACGCTTCTACGACCTTACGGGCGGTGCGGTGCTTATAGACGGAAACGATATCAGCAAGGTAACGCTTCATTCGCTCCGTGAAAAAATGGGCATAATGATGCAGGACAGCTTCATTTTCTCGGGTACGATAGAGGATAATATCCGCTACGGAAAGCTCGACGCTACCGAAGAAGAGATAAGGGCGGCGGCAAAGACAGTATGCGCAGACGATTTTATAATGGGACTTGAAAAAGGCTATAAGACAGAGATGACCGAAGGCGGCACTCAGCTTTCGGGAGGACAGCGCCAGCTGATTTCATTTGCAAGAACGCTTATCTCCGATCCTAAGATACTTATTCTTGACGAAGCAACGTCTTCTATCGATGCAAAGACCGAAAAAGAACTGCAAAAAGGGCTGCACGAGCTTTTAAAAGGAAGAACGAGCTTTATTATCGCTCACCGTCTTTCTACTATCAAAAACTGCGACAAGATAATGTTCATAAGCAATAAGGGCATAACCGAAGCCGGAACGCACGAAGAACTTATGGCAAAGAAGGGCGA
>CAMEKR010000116.1 GCA_945921515.1 uncultured Clostridia bacterium
GTCCGGCGGAACTGCTTAAGGCGCAGCCTTCGGAATTGCTTAAGGCGCAGCCTTTGGCAAGGAATTGCATAGCAGTATATTAAAAACCGCCGGACAAGCTAACCTTGAAATAAATCGAGGTAACTGTCCGGCGGAACTGCTTAAGGCGCAGCCTTCGGAATTGCTTAAGGCGCAGCCTTTATACACCTTCATGTCCGGGTACGTATTCCGAGTTGTCTTCTGCACTGTTGTCGTATGTTTCCTGCACAGATGGAAGCGAAGCGTTTTTATCCTTGAATACGAACTTCAGCAACACGGGAGTGATAACCGTTGTGATAACCACCATTATTACTATAGGGCCGAAAAGGCTGTTGCTCATAAGTCCGAGATTTAGTCCTTTATCCGCAACTATAAGTGCGACCTCGCCTCGTGATATCATACCTACGCCTATCTGCAGAGCTTCTTTGTTGGAGTATCTGCACAGCTTTGCGCCAAGTCCGCAGCCTAATACCTTTGTCATAATAGCGACAACAAGCAGAACTACGGCGAACAGTATTATCATCGGCGTCATATCCGTCAGCGTAACCTTAAGACCTATGCTTGCAAAGAAAATGGGGGACAACAGCAGATATGACATAGTGTCAAACCTGTGTGCGATGTACTTTGTCTTGGATGTACTGGAGATGACAAGACCGGCAACAAATGAACCGGTTATATCCGCTACTCCGAAAAATTCTTCTGCGGCATACGCAAAGATAAGGCACAGAGCGAAGCTGACTATAACATAACGGCGCTGTTTTTCTTCTGTCCTCTGAGTCCACTTGTTGAAAACAAAGTGGAAAAATACGCCGAAGAGCAATGCAAACGCAAAGAAGCCGAGTATCTTAAGTATTACAATTACTATATTTCCCGATTTGGGATCGGCAAGCGAGGTTATTACCGTAAGGGCGATTATGCCCAGAACATCGTCAATAAGCGCTGCACCGAGAATCGCATTTCCCGCTTTACTGCTGAGCTTTCCCAGTTCCTTTAGCGTTTCAACGGTAATGCTTACAGAAGTAGCGGTGAGAATAACTCCGACAAATACATCCTGTAGGAATGTAGGGGCAGACAATCCCGAATCGGCTGTACCGAAACAAAATGCCGTAATCGCACCGCCTACAAGCGGTACAATAACGCCGCACAGAGCAATGACCGTGCTTGCAACACCGCATTTTTTCATTTCACGGATATCCGTTTCAAGTCCTGCGGCAAACATGAGCACAATAACGCCTATCTCGGACAGATTGCTGAGTACGGGAGTTTTGTCAAGAGAGATAAGGTTGAGACATACCGGTCCCAGTACGATACCGGCTATCAGCGCACCGACTACCTGAGGCAGTTTTATTACCTTTGACAGCAAGCCGAACGCTTTGGTGAAAATCAGGATTATCGCAATATACAAAAGATAAGTATAATCCATAGTTCATCTTCCTTTCATATTCAATTTTGTTCTACTTTTCTTTTCATCATAAAGGCTATACCGATTTCTCGATATAGCCTTTTGTTTTTATCTGTATGACCGTATTATAACACCTATTTAAATTATGTCAATCTGCCCGGGAGCGCTTTAGAAAAAATTTTTCAAAAATCTATGAATTAACCAAATGTAAATGTTATGAGTGGATAATTTTCTTGTGATATTTTGCAAATTTTTTGAAGAAAAAATTCATTTTCGGAACAGTTAAAGACAGCTGATTTTCGTAAATATGCAAAAGAAAAACACCGCAGATATGCGGTGTTAACTTTCTCTTTACAAAAATGAAAATTCACAAAATAAATTATTCACTTCTTGTTTCAACCATACATACTGCGTGGGCGGCAATGCCATTTCCCGCAATACCCAGCCCCTCTTCCGTAGTAGCCTTTATATTGATGTCAGCGGTATCAAGTCCCAATGCGCAAGCTATATTGCTTTGCATTTTGGGGATAAAAGAAGCGAGCTTAGGCTTTTCGGCAATTATCGTAATATCGGCATTAGTAACACGGGCATTCTTTTCTTCAAGAAGACGGCACACCTGCTCAAGCAAAAGCATACTGCTGATACCCTTATACTGCTCGTCGCTGTCGGGAAAATGTCTGCCTATGTCGCCCAGAGCAACAGCGCCCAGCATAGCGTCCATAAGAGCATGAACGGCAACATCGGCGTCGCTGTGACCGAGCAGACCGAGTTCTTCACTGTTCTGTATTTCGACTCCGCAGAGAATCAGCTTTCTGCCCTTTATAAGCCTGTGAACATCATAGCCGTGACCTATGCGAAGCTTTGTTTTATCCGAATTTTTCAGGATAGCCTCCGCCATAACTATATCCTCCGGTGTAGTAAGCTTAATGTTAGTGTAACTGCCTTCTACGATATACGGCTTTATACCGAAGTTCTCCATCACAAAAGCGTCGTCGGTTACGGCAGGATCAACGCTGTCAAGTAAAGCGGCGGCTTTAAGATAATCCGCTTTTCTTGCCGCTTGCGGAGTCTGCGCAGACCAGAGTGTGCTTCGATCGGGAGTACCGCTTACAAAGCCTTCCGATGAGCTTTTTATCGTATCCTTCGTTCTTACCGCCGCTAAAGCCGCCCCATACTTCTCTGCGGCTAATGCTACATCGTTGCACAGCCGAGCCGATACAAGCGGGCGCGCACCGTCATGTATGCTGATTATTTCACATTGGGGCGAAGTGTGACTTACGGCTGTAAGCGCAGACTGAAAGCGTGTTTTTCCGCCGGATATGATTTTAATGGGCTTATCGGTGCGGATGTTATCGGTTATCAGCTTTTCAACGGCTGATATGTTGCTATCGCCTGCCGCAATGATTATCTCATCCGCATTGCTTTTAATAAAACATTCCACGCTGTGCAGGAGTACGGCTTTGCCGCACAGCAAGGCTGTTATCTTGTCAAAACCCATACGGCTTGCGCTTCCTGCCGCAAGGATAATAGCGCTTGTGAACATAACGCTCCTTTACATCTGTCAGTCTAAATGCTTATAGTTTCCGAGAAATTTGAAGTACTTCATCTCCTGTTCCATAATGGACATAAGACGAAGAACTTCGGGATCGAGTGCATTTCCTTCAAAGTCAAGGTAGAATACAACATCAAACGCCTCACGCTTTATATCCTGCTTTGCCTGCGGTACGGGCGCACTTTCTATCTTTGTAATATTAAGTCCGTACAGAGCAAAACGGATAAGCATTCTGTAAAGCGAACCTGTTGTGTGAGGAAGCGACATACATATAGATATGATATCCGCATCGGGAGTGACCTCAGGATGCTTTGATATGCAGATAAAGCGTGTTGTGTTGTCGGGATTGTCGGCAATACCACGCTGTATTATGTCAAGTCCGTAAAGCTCTGCGCATCTCTCGGAGCATATTGCCGCTATGGTGTTATCCTCGCTGTTTGCAACAAGCTCAGCCGCAAGCGCAGTATTTGTATACGGAACGGCTCTTGCAGGATAGTCTTTGAGGAATCCGAAGCACTGTTTAAGCGCCTGCTCGTGCGAATATATAGTCCTTATATCCGCACCCTTCTTAGCCGCAAGGCAATGGTCTATCTTTATCTGGGTTCTTCGGCAAATATAGAAGTTATACTTTGCAAGCAGATCGTAGGTCTGACGGATATCTCCTGCGGTGCTGTTTTCTATAGGAAGTACGCCGTAGTCGGCATCCCCGTTCTCTACCGCTTCAAAGACATCGGCAAAATCGGGATAAAAGCATATATCGGAGTCGGGGAACAGCTTTACCGAAGCCTGCTCGGTGTTGCTTCCTGCCGTACCGGGACAAGCAACCTTTATATTGCCGGTCTTTGGCTCGGAAAAGTGCGGCGCAGGAGGCTGTGCCAGTATTCTCTGCTGAAGGCATTTTGATATATCCATAATACAGGTGAACAGCTGACCTGCTCCGTCAGCTATATCATCGGGAGACTCTTTTTTTATGCGGTCGAGAATCTCCTCCTCACGCTTGCTCTGGAAGACAGGCATATTGTTCTCTTTTTTATACTTAGCCACTCCCACGCAAAGCTCCATACGCTTTAAGAACAGCTTAAGTATCTCATCATCTGTGCTGTCTATCTCTTTTCTAATCTCGGCAAGATCCATTTTTATACTCCGTTTCCTGTTTTCTTTATTTTCCGTCGGACAGCAAATGCCGCAGTACCTTAAGGACGCTGCGGCAAATCCGTCATATTAGTTTTATTGTGCTGATGTCTGTGCCGCTGAAGACTCAGCTCCAGAAGCTGTCGAAGACTCGGGCTTTGATGTAGTCGAAGATGCGCCCGCCTTTGCATAGTAAACGGTCACCGTCTCGGAGTTTTCAACATCTATCTTATCTCCGATCTTCTTACTGCACTTAACAACATATCCGGGCTTTGCACCGTTTGTTTCGGCAGTTTCTTTCTTTTCAAACTTGATGTTCTTCTGAGAAAGAATTGCGGTGTATTCGTCAACCTTCATACCCGTATAATCGGGAAGAGCGACGGTTGAAGGACCTTTGCTGACCACGAGCTTTATCTCGGTGCCTTCTTTTATCTCGGTATCAGCCTTGATGCTTTGGCTTATTACAATGCCGTTTGCGACATTGTCGTTGAACTTATACTCGGCTGTGATCTTAATATAGCTGTAAGCCGTGTTGTTCTGTATTGAAGTGAACAGGCGCTCTGTAAAAGCAGGACACAGATAAGTAATCTCATCGGCACTTGAATCGGACGAAACCGTATCGGATGACGCAACGGTCGTCTGCGGTACGGAAGACACCTCAGAGCTTACCGACTCGGGTGCGGAATAAGCGTTGGGGTCGGATGAAGCGGAGTCGCCGCTGCCTGAGCCGAGAATTATTATCGCTATCAGGAATCCGACAATTATTACGCCGCAGGCAATAAGCGTTGCAATTATTGCTCCCTTATTGCTCTGGTTCTTCTTTTTGTTCTTGTTACCCGAAGAGGCGGGCTTTTCCTGTATCGGCTCAGTTTCAATTCGCTTTACACGCTGTACGGGAGGGCGTACCGCTTCCTGTTCGGCGGTATTGAAGCGAGGCTGTTCAAACAGCTTTACAACAAGCTCGGTTATAGTCTGAATACGGTTTGAGGTGTTCAGCTTAAGGCCGTTCATAATAACTTTAGAAACGTGGCTTGGGATATTTCTGTTTATCACCATAGGTTCGGGGCAATTGTCATTGCCGAGTCTTGATATCGACTCGGTAGGCGCACAGCCCGTAAGCACTCTGTAAAGCGTTGCCGAAATGCCGTAAACATCTGTCCAGGTGCCGTGCCACTCGGTTGACGAGTACTGCTCGGGAGCGGAATAGCCGGGGTACATCTCGCAGGCTATCTCCGTACCGGTCGTTCTGCCTGCGCTTATCTGGAAGTCAATGAGCTTAAGTTCGTTCTTCTCCGTTACAAGTATCGTCTGAGGGCTTATGCCTCTGTGTATGATGCCTGCGGAATGAACAAGGCTCAGCGTAGTAAGTATCGGAGGGAAAAGCTCTTTTACTCTGTCCCAGCTGAGCTCGCCCGAACAGTTGGCGAGATAGTTTTTCAGCGTGATACCGTTGATATATTCAAAAATTACATAAGCTGTGTTGTTCTGCGGGAAAATATCCAGCACGGTCTGTATATGAGTCATCGAACGAGCTTTCAGAAGAGCCTTGTTCAGTTCGACAAACTCCGACATATAGGTCTTGTACAGCGGAAGCTGATTTGAATCAACCGTTATCTGAGGATCTCCTTTTTTCCTTGAACACAGCGTATCGGGCATATATTCCTTGACGGTAACCTTTGTGCTTGTAACCTTGTCAAAGCCGATATATGTCGCTCCTTCGCCGTTGTAACTGAGCAGCTTGCCGACGATATAGCGATCGTTCAATATGGTACCGGGCGCAAGATATGACGGCAGATACGGTGCGTCATTGCTGTAGCCGCATTTTTCGCAGGGGCCGTCGTTCTCTTTCTCATTCATGCATCCCAGGCAAAGTCTGTTTGTCTCTGTCATTGAGAATTTCCTTTCAAAAGAAGTATTGTTCCCACACTTTATAGTAACCGCCTTGTATAAACGGCGTAATATGGCTATATTTCAACTACTATATAATACTCTAAAACCCGTTTGTTGTCAACGGTTTTCTTGGATTTGTAATAATATTGTAACCATTTTCCTTTATTACAAGAAAAAATAAATAATCGCCGCCGCTTACCGTACAGGCTGTTTTGTAGAAAATAACAAACAGCGATGAAATCGCTTCAG
>CAMEKR010000117.1 GCA_945921515.1 uncultured Clostridia bacterium
GTAAGGCTGATAGAGACGCACCCTGCGACCAAGCAAGGATGCTTGATAGCGTTCGCACAGAGGTTTTGCACGATGCAAAACCCACAAACGAACGCAGACTTGCATTGGGGCTTCGCCCCAAACCCAATTTTATCTTTACAAAGAGGGTTTTCGACAGTCTGCGAGCAGGCATTTATACCTGCTCGTTCTATAAGGAGAAGAAATGACACAAAACGAATATACTTTCGGCGGTATGCACTGCAAATGCTGGCTCGCCGATAACGAAAAAGCAAAGCTTCAGATAATTCACGGACTCGGCGAGATGAGCGAGTATTATGAACAGGCAGGGGAGTATTTCACAAAAAGAGGTATCTCGGTATATCTTTGCGAGTACCGCTGTCACGGAAGAACCAAGCTTGCGGTGGATATAGATGATATATTGCAGATTTCGGCAGATGAATGTTATTACTTTTCGGAGAATACGGCAAGCGCATCGGACACTCCACTTTTTCTGCTCGGGCATAGTCTCGGCGCTCAGATGGTGCAGTATATACTCGGTAAGCATGGAGGGAATCTGTATAACGGCGTTATTATGACGGGTTGCCCGTATATAGAGAATACCGATGAACTGCTCCTTGATATTGACAAAGAGGCAGAAATCAGAGGCAATGACGCTCCCAGTATTGATGTATTTATGAAAGTATTCGGCAGAGTCGCAGAGCCTTTTGAGGAAAAATGCACTGTGTCGTGGGTGACATCGGATATCGAAAGAGCACTTTATTATGAAAAACTGCCGTACACGAATGTTATGTACAGCTGCCGTTTCTATAAAAGCTTTCTTAGGCTGGCGGCACTGGTTCAGCGGAAGAACTGTTTAAGCGAGGTAGCAAAAAAGCCGCCGCTGCTTATCATGAGCGGAACTATGGATACGGTGGGAAAGTTCGGACAGTATGCAAGGCAAAAAGCCGATGAGCTTGAAAAATGCGGTTATGAGGTTGAATTTCATCTGTTTGACGGTATGAGGCACAGTATTTTGCAGGAAAGAAACCGCACGGATGTTATGAGAATAATCACGGAGTTTGCTAAAAAACAATTTAGCTAATTTTAAAGTAAAAAGTAAACAGCCGTTAGCTAATAGTGAATATTATACGATTTTTTACTTTTGTTTTTGTTCAAAATGCCCAAAATAGTGCTATATAAACTGTAGAAATAGTGAATTGAAATTTTACGCTTAATCGGTTATAATTAAAACATCTGAATGTAAACGAATACATTCCGTATATCTTAAAAGGAGGATAAAAATGAAACTCTCAAAAAGAATAACAGCTTGTGCACTTTCTGCTATTATGGCGGCTTGCGTACTCACAGCGTGCAATTCAAGCACCACATCAGGAGGCAACACAAGCACAACACAGTCCGGTACGACATCCGGCACAAATCAAAGCGGAACAACAGAAAGCGGAACAACCGGCGGTGATACTTCAACAACCGGCGGTGAAATCATAGAGGCCCCCACAAACGGCGATACTCTCAAATGGCTGGGCTATTATGACCTGAACACCGATGATAAGGAAATTGTAGATAAATTCGAGGATGCAGGCTACAAGGTTGAATTTTTGTCAACCACTTCTACCGAGTACTTCACAAGACTCGCTCAGCTGGTAGCTTCTTCCGACTCTCCCGATATGGTGCGTTATGAGTGGCAGTCATATCCTCACGGAGTAGCAAACAACCTTTATACGTCACTTGACAGTTATATCGACTTTGACAGCGAAACATGGTCGGGCATCAAGAATATGATAGAGAGCTTCAACTATGGCGGAAAGCACTATTATGTTCCTTACCGTGTAAACGCAGGCGTTGTACTTATTTACAGCCAGACAGCCCTTGAAGAAGAAGGCATCAAGGAAGATCCCCTTGAGCTTTATCAGGAAGGTAACTGGACCTGGAACACCTGGAAGGATATAATGATTGAATGGTGCAACCTTGGCGACGATTACTACGGCATTATGCCTACAGGCTTCGTTGCAATGCCCTTCATAGTATCGACAGGTACAAAGATGATCGATGTTGACGGCGAGAACAAGCAGATCATCAACAATATGAAGGACGCAAATGTTCAGAGATGCCAGGACTTCCTTGCAGACCTTGCAAATCAGGGCATGGTAAATGCTGAATATGCAGATCCCAGCGTATGCCTTACAGAAACAAAGACATTATTTGCTGAGTTCGGTCTTGACTGGGGCTGGACAACAGCACAGGCAGGTTCACCCGATCAGGATATCAGATTTGTACCGATTCCCAGAGACGAACAGGCTGACGCATATTATATGAATACAGATACATTCGGCTACCTTGTACCCGCAGGCGCTCAGAACATAAGAGCAGCCATCAAGTATATGGAAATCTGCCGTCTTAACGAGATCGATCCCGACAGAATTGCTCAGGCAAAGGCAGAGGCTACCGCTGAAAAGCTTTACTATCCTAAATGCCCCGAGTGCGGCGTTTCTACAGCAGATAAGACGATAGCTAACTGCCCCTCGTGCGGTGCAGAGCGCAGACCTAACAAGAAGCATGCCGCTATGTCTGAAGAACTTTATGAAATTTCAATGGATCTTAAGGATACTTCAAGCGACAAGTTCGTATTCCTGTTTGACGATTGCTTCGGATTCTCTTCTGACCTGACAACTCTGTTCCAGCAGGGCGACGCTGAAGGCAACGGATGCATACTCGGCGGTCCTTTCAAGAACGGCGAATCCTACACATCGCTCCGTGATGCTTATTTCGGAACTGTAGAAGCATTTATTGATCCTTACAGAGCTCTTATGCAGCAGAGCTGAGTATAATTATCAGGAAAATATTTGAAAACAGCTACAATTAAATGAACAACAGAGCCTCTTCCGATGAATAATCGGGAGAGGCTTTCTTTTTGCTTTGCATTTATGTCTGCTATATGCTATACTTACTATATAGAAAGGCGGATAGCAATGACCGAGAAAGAATTTAACGAGAGATATACCTTTAATATGACCGACGCACAACGACAAGCGGTAGTTTCGTCGGACGGTGCAACGCTCTTGCTTGCTGTACCGGGAAGCGGCAAGACGACTGTGCTTATTGCAAGGCTCGGGTATATGCTGTGCGTTAAGGGCATCAGTGCCAACAACATACTTGCGGTGACATATACAAGGGATGCTGCGGCTGAGCTGAAGCGTCGTTTTTCTGCTATGTTCGGCGAACAGAAAACCGGTAACCCTGAGATAAGAACCATAAACGGGTTTTCCGCCAAGGTTATAGAAAGGTACGGCGAGCTTTACGGCAGGGAGAATATCCCCTGTCTTATGAGCAAAGAGGGCGACCGCAAAAAGCTTATCGGGGATATATACAGACAGCTCACCGGAGAGTATGCGGATGCAATGACCGTTAACGATATAGGTGCGGCTATAACATACGCAAAGAATATGATGCTGTCCGATGAAGAAATAGCTCTTATAAAAGCAGACGGCTATAATATGTTAGAGGTGTATAAGCAGTACTGCCTGGCATTGAAATCATCGGGCAGGATGGATTATGACGACCAGATGGTAACGGCGCTCCAAATGCTGAAAAACTGCACTGAACTGCGTGACGAATACACCGACAGATTCAGGTACATATGCGTTGACGAAGCACAGGATACATCAAAAATACAGCACGAGATAATAAGACTGCTTGCAAAAGACAGCGGAAATGTGTTTATGGTAGGGGATGAGGATCAGAGTATATATGCGTTCAGAGGGGCGTATCCCGACGCACTTGCGGATTTTGAGCAGACTTATAATAAGGCAAATGTGCTGTTAATGGAGCATAACTTCCGTTCCACACCCGAGATAATCAAAACAGCAAACGCTTTTGTCAGCAATAATCTTTTCAGACGGGAAAAAGCAATGACGGCTGTCAATGAAAGCGGTCAACCTGTAAAGGTTGCCGTATGTGCAAACAGAGCTGCTCAGTTTGATTTTATATGTGAGCGGGCGAAGGAGTGCAGAAAGCAGACTGCTGTGCTGTTCCGCAACAACGACAGCGCAGTCGTACTTGTCGATTTGCTTGAAAGAAGCAACACAGCATACCGTATCAGAAGCGGAGAGAGAGCATTCTTCACATATCGTCTTGTGACGGATATCTGCAATATCATACACTTTTCTAAGGATACAACGGATACGGAAAGCTTTATGCAGATATACTACAAGCTGGGACTTTATATCAATAAGGAAATAGCCGAGAGTGCCTGTAAATCAAGTAAGGTTAACAACATATCGGTGTTTTCGGCGTTGCTCGGACAGGATATTCAGCTTGGCGGTAATCAAGAGAAAATCGTAAAACAGCTCAAAGCACAATCGGAGCAGTTAGCGGAAATGTCCGCAGTACAGGCGCTGAATACTATCCGATATGAAATGGGCTACGGCGAATATATGCAAAGAAACGGCCTTGACGCTTCTAAATTTGAAATATTACTGCTTCTTGCAAAAAATGTCGCCGGCATATACGAACTCCTCGACAGGCTCGGCGAGCTTAACACTATAATGACTAAGCATAACGATGATGCAAACTGCCTTTTCACGCTGTCGACTATCCATTCGAGCAAGGGACTTGAATATGACTGTGTTTATATAGCCGATATATTTGACGGAGTTTTACCTCAAACGACCAAAGAACAGCAGAAAGACAATGAATCGGTAAGAGCTTATGAAGAGGAGCGGCGGCTGTTTTATGTTGCTATGACAAGGGCAAAAAAAGAGCTGTGTCTGTTTTTCTGTAAAGATAAGAAATCGCAGTTTGTTGCGGAAGTAAATAACGAACTTCCTGTCGAATCGGTTGACGAAAAAGATGTTTTCCGATTTTTAATTGATAACGAAATAATCGGGCGTGAGTATACCGATAAGATATACGGAAAGGGTATTATTCAGGCTCGTTGCGGTGATTACGCTTTGATAAAGTACAAGGACGGAACGAGCGAGCTTAAAACGCTTGCGGAGATGCTTCGTGACAGGGATAGATCGGTAAAATATATCAAGCGTGAGAAGACCGACAGCAAAGCCCAAAGCGACAAGCCTCCCGTAAATATCACGCTGAAATGCGGTGACAGACTGCACCATAACCGTTTCGGTGACGGAGTAATAAAGAGCATAGACAAACACGGCATAGCTACGGTGTATTTTGAAAGCTTGGAGAATACTAAACGGCTTATGCTTGATGTCTGCCTGAAACAAGGGATAATAAGTATACAATAGTCACCCTTTTGAGATATTTGGTTGACATTCTTTTTCTGCGGTGATATATTTAATTGCAGAAAAAAAGAAAGGAAACCTATAAAAATGAAAAAAACGAAAATTACAGATATAGTTCTGTGTGCCTTGTTTGCGGCGATAATTGCCGTATTGTCCCAGATAGCTATTCCTATGCCGTCCGGCGTACCGGTAACGCTTCAGACTTTTGCTATTGCGCTTTGCGGATATTATCTCTGTACATTAAGAGCTACTGTATCTACGCTTGTATATGTGCTTATAGGTGCTGTCGGCGTGCCTGTGTTCAGCGGCTTTAAGGGCGGATTTGCTTCTATAGTGGGACCTACGGGCGGATTTATTATCGGCTTTATCGCTATGGCGGCTATCTGCGGAGTGTCCTTCAGAACACTTCCCGATAAGTTCCGTGTTCCTGTCAGAATAGCAATGGGAATTGCAGGACTTGCGGCTTGTCATATAGTCGGCTTTGTTCAGTACTCGCTGATTTCCGGCAAGGATCTGTTGACGAGCTTCCTGCTTGTATCCGTACCGTATCTTGTAAAGGATATAATAAGCGTTGTTGCGGCGTATTTTGCGGCACTTGCCATATCAAAGGCGCTCAAAAGAAGAGCAGGATTTGCACCGAGTGAACAATAAAGCAAAGACCTCAGGCGAACTGAGGTCTTTCAGACTGTCGATAAACCCACGCACCGCAAAAATGCAAGACTTGATTAGGTTT
>CAMEKR010000118.1 GCA_945921515.1 uncultured Clostridia bacterium
TGTACGCCGACGGTGACTCTTTCCTCGTCTGCGTGTGTTTCTCGCAGTCTAACAGCTTGTCGAAAAATACTTTTTCGACAAGCTCAGCCGCTTGTGACATTGCGTCACAAGCGGCTTAGTGCTATTAATTTTTATTCGGCTTCAAGTCCATCTGTTGAAACATCGTGCTTTACACGGTCTTTTTCTTCGGCTCTCTTGCCGTTGTTGAATCTGTCGATCGTTCCTACAAGATAACCGGTTATACGGCGGATACGCTCAAATCTTGTATTATCGCCGTGATCGCTTCTTCCGCAATGGGGGCAAACATCACCGATAATACCGGTATAGCCGCAGCAGGGATCTCTGTCTACGGGGTGGTTGATTGATCCGTAGCCTATGCCCGATTCCTTCATGCATCTTATTACCTGCTCGAATGCTTCAAGGTTCTGCAGAGGATCGCCGTCAAGCTCTACATAGCTGATATGGCCTGCATTGGTAAGTGCGTGATAAGGAGCCTCTAACTTTATCTTTCTGAAAGCATTGATAGGATAATATACGGGGATATGGAAAGAGTTGGTGTAGTAATCTCTGTCCGTAACGCCTTCGATCTTGCCGAACTTCTTGCGGTCGATTCTTACAAATCTGCCCGAAAGACCTTCTGCGGGAGTTGCAAGAAGCGAGAAGTTAAGACCTGTTTTCTTGCTCTCTTCGTCCATTCTTGCTCTCATTCTGCCGATGATACGCAGACCGAGTTCCTGAGCCTCTTTGCTTTCACCGTGATGAACGCCTATAAGCGCCTTAAGGCATTCTGCAAGACCGATAAAGCCTACAGAAAGGGTACCGTGCTTGAGAACTTCGCCGATAGTGTCATCGGGCTTTAATTTGTCGGAATCTATCCAGATGCCCTGTCCCATTAAGAAGGGATAATTCTTTACACGCTTGTTTGACTGAATCTTGAATCTGTAAAGAAGCTGGTCGATAACGAGATTCATTCTGTCCTCGAGCATATCAAAGAACTTGACCTGGTCGCCGCCTGCAAGTATACCCAGACGGGGAAGGTTGATAGAAGTGAATGAGAGGTTGCCTCTGCCTGTTACTATCTCTCTTGAAGGATCGTAATTATTTCCGATTACACGGGTACGGCATCCCATATATGCGATCTCGGTATTATAATCGCCGGGCTTGTAGTACTGCAGATTGTACGGAGCGTCGATGAATGAGAAGTTCGGGAACAGTCTCTTTGCCGATACTCTGCAAGCCAGCTTGAATAAGTCGTAGTTGGGTTCGCCCTCGTTATAGTTAAGGCCGTCTTTAACCTTGAATATGTGTATGGGGAATATGGGAGTCTCGCCGTTGCCAAGACCTGCTTCGGTAGCGAGCAGAACATTCTTTATTACCATTCTGCCTTCGGGAGAGGTATCTGTACCGTAGTTTATTGAAGAGAACGGAATCTGTGCGCCTGCACGGCTGTTCATCGTGTTGAGGTTATGTACAAGAGCCTCCATAGCCTGATATGTAGCTCTGTCGGTCTCTGTCTCAGCCTGCTTTAACGCAAACTTCTGTATCTTATCAATTATTTCGTCGGTAATGTCGGGAGAGATAGCTTTAAGGCACTCACGCTCAGCCTCCTGATAGCCGTTGTCGTTAGCAAGAGTCGGTACAAGCTGCTTTTCATCCTGAAGCTGCTTTGTATATTCCTTTACTTTGCCTTCGGCTGTCTCAAGGTCTTCAATACCGCCGATAAGCTCAAGTCCCCTGACGATATTCTGCGTATAGCGGCGCTTGTAGGTCTTCTTTACACCTTCAGCCATAGCATAGTCGAAGTTGGGTATCGACTGACCGCCGTGCTGGTCGTTCTGGTTTGACTGGATAGCTATGCAGGCAAGAGCAGAGTAGCTGCTGATATCGTTAGGCTCTCTTAAGAAGCCGTGACCGGTTGAAAAACCGTTCTTGAACAGCTTGATAAGGTCGATCTGACAGCAGGTGGTAGTAAGCGTAAGGAAGTCAAGGTCGTGGATGTGGATATCTCCCTCTCTGTGAGCCTTAGAGTGCTCGGGAGCGAGAACATACATCTCGTTGAACTGCTTAGCGCCCTCTGAGCCGTACTTGAGCATTGTGCCCATTGCAGTATCGCCGTCTATATTAGCGTTTTCACGCTTTATATCACAGTCTCTTGCAGCCTTGAAGGTAAGATCTTCATATATCTTCATAAGGCTGGTGTTCATTTCTCTTACTCTTGTTCTGTCTGCTCTGTAAAGAATATATGCTTTGGCAGTCTTGGCGTGTCCGCTTTCAACAAGAACCTTTTCTACTGCGTCCTGCACTTCTTCAACGGTAGGCAGCTTGCCCGAAGTGGTTTCGTTTGTTTCAAGATATGCGCAGACCTTCTCAGCCATCTCGGTAGCTTCCTGATAGTCATTGCCGCCTACAGCTCTTGCTGCCTTGTAAATAGCGTCTGCGATCTTTTCAATATTGAACGGTACTGTTCTTCCGTCTCTTTTCTGAATCTTTGTCAGCATGGTTTTCTCCCTCTCATAAGTTCAATGGCACAACCACAACATATTGTGGTAGACGCGATGTAATTAATATTATATAGTGCTTTTTCGGATTTGTCAATACATTTCTTTAAGATATTTATATAAAAATCGGGCTGTATTTTTAGTCAATGTGTCAATTGACTTGATGAAATATGATAGTTGACGCAAAAATAGCGCCGTGTCACTTATGACACGGCGGCCAGCTTGTCGAAAAAGTATTTATTTTTGTAAATAGAACGAATCCTCTATCCCCATCCCCTAAACCTTTGTGAACGCTCTGTGGCGCATTGTCCTAATGCGCTTTGGGCGTTCACCTTCAGGCATCCTTGCCTGCCTTCCCCAATTGAAAAAGGGGGCTCAAAAGCAAAGCTTTTGAAAATCAGCCGTAAGGCTGATAGAATCGCACCCTCGCCCCTATTGGGGGCTACCGCCCCTCAACCCCATTTAGAGGAAGATTTAGGTTTATCGACAGTCTGGCGCCGTATCATAAGTGATACGGCGGCATATCTTGTGTTATTGCAAAATCACAAGCATAAATAGTAATTTACCAATATCAAGGCGAGGACTATATTAAAAGCTATCCCTACCGAGATATAGGGTATTTTCATCCGATTGGTGCGTAAAAATCCCGATGCGATACCTATCCATACACATGAAGCCATAACGGAAATAATAATTATTATAACTGCTATGTTTCTCGGCAGCTCACAGCCTATAATATTAGTGCAGATAAAATCTGCGATGCAGTTCACAAGCGGAAGGATACCAAGCGGTATTGTAGCTATTACCCATCTTATCCTGTCCGCCTGAGCAAAGGAGAATACGACAGCGGCCAGTATAAGCGTTATTACAAGACACTCTATAGCCATAAGCTTCTCCTTTCGTCAGAAATTACTTGGTGAGAGATTTGAATATTTCTGTTGCCTTAGCGTTGTCGGAGCAGATGATAAGCGCAACATAATTGCCGCTTACCACTACATTGTTACCGTCTATCTTGTACATTTCATCGGGCGTGTAGTCTTTGAATGATGCAGTCTGCTTCTCAACACGCTTTTCGAGCATATCCTTGACAGCGGTTGTATCGTTTGAACTCTTCATGCAGAATACTGCCAGCTCATCGGGATATGCACCCGAACCGCAGATATATGCAGAGTAGCTCTCTATCTTATCAATATCTACTTCATAAAAATCGTCTCTTCGATCTTCTTTGATCTCTGATTTTGAGGGGAACTCTATTTCGGCAAGTATCTTGTCGGTTATCTCTTCAGCAGAAGCGGCTGAGGATACCGAGCCGTTATCACTTGATGACTCTGCTGTTGAGGAAGCTGTCGAATCGGAAGCTGTTCCCGATGAACAACCGCATACGCATATGGCAACCGCCGCACAGATAAGTCCTGCTATAATCTTTTTTGTAACATTGATCTTCATTGTTCATAGTTCCTTTCTTATATGCACATTTATTTATGAATGCTTCTCAAGGAAGCTTAGCATAACCTGATATGTCGAACCCATAAAATGTATGCCATCCATCTCGTGATACTCTTCATAATAGTATCCGTCGGAAGCGGTCAGTACCGAGTGGAAATCGAGGAATACCGCATTTGTCTTTGATATAGCCGTCTTGAGTAGGCGGTTGTATTCGTCTATTGCGGACTTAGACAGATAGTTGTCGTAGCTTGCCTCCGCATAAGCGGTAACGGGAGGTATCGACAGCACATATATCTTAGCCTTGCTGATAGATGAAATGCTGTTTACCAGCTCTTCCATACACGATGCAAGATAATCATTATCCGAGTATCCTACGCTGTTTGTACCGAGCATGATATATATCTTTTTAGGTTTGTCTGTCTTTATCTTTGATTCAAGCGTAACGCCGTCAACATCGCTGTAAAGAGCAGTAGAGGGTGCAAGTCCCATCTTTGCGTATACTTTAGACATATCGATATAGCCGTACAGATAAAGTCCCGTTGTTATGCTGTCGCCGATAAACAGAGCGTCGTCAAAGAAGGATTCTTCAAAGTCGGTAGGCGCAGACGGAGTCTCGGGCTGTGAAGCAGGCGGTTCGCTCTGCGGCTCTGTTTCTGCGGAATCTGTATATTCCGAACTTTGCGTTTCGGGTTGTTCTGTTTGCTCGGTAGTTAATTCTGTCTGTACAGGTTCTTCGGTAACAGGAACAGTAGTCACGGTCGTTGTTGTTTGCGGCAATGTTGTTGCGTGCGTTGTCTGTGGTGCTGTAGATGTTACCGAGCTTGTGTCGGGGGCAGAATCCGATACAGATGAGCTTACCGCATCGGAACAGCCGCAAAGAATTACCGATAAAGAGCAGATAATTGCGAGCAAAGCGGTTTTACAGTCAAAAGCTCGTTTTATAACTATCAATCCCTTCTGTTATGAAGAATGTTTCTGTAAGTAGCTCAGCATAACTTCATAGGTCTTTCCGGTGAAGTGTATTCCGTCCATCTCGGCAAAATCCTCCGAGAAGTAGCCGTCTTCATCTACAAGCACGCTGTGAAGATCGATAAACGAAGCCTTAGTATCTGCAATCGCTTCTTTAAGCAATTTATTGTACTCGTTTATTGCGGCTGATGTAAGCGCATTATCCGAATCCTGCTCGGCTTCTTTAGTTACAGGCGGTATTGATATTACATAAACTTTTGCGGAGCAGAGCTTTGAAATGTTTTCAACGAGTGCTTTCATGCTGTCGGTAAGCGTTTCGCTGTCTGCATAGCCTACGCTGTTAGTTCCGAGCATTACGAATATCTTCTTAGGCTTGAACGAAGCTATCTTAGCGGAAAGGGATACGCCGTCTATCTCAGCGTCAAGCGCAGTTGAAGGCGCAAGTCCCTGCTGTGCGAAGACATTATCGCTGTCAAGGAATCCGTACAGGCTAAGCCCCGTCGATATGCTGTCGCCGATAAACAGCGATGAGTTGAAATAGTCCTTGTCAAAGTCAACGGTCGGCTGATTGTCATCAGAGCTTGCCGGTGATGACGCCTCACTGCTTACAGCAGTTGTCTGAGAAGCAGGCTTTTCGGTTTCGGCAGGAGCCGAAGTAACCGCTGTAAAGGGAGGCTCGGATGAAGAAGCGTCCTCGTTGCCGTTTATTATATTATAAGTAAAAAAGCACACTGTGCATACTATCAGAACCAGCAGAAGATTCATAAATATTATCGATGGTGTTATACCGAATCTGTTTTTGCCTTTTTTCTTCTGTGCCAAAAAACACACCTCACAATCATACTGTATTATTATACAGCATTTTGAAAAAATAATCAATACATATATCCAAAAAAAGCTCAATAAGGCTGTATTTTGTGTAAGGACAAGTGAAAATCGGAGCAAAGCAGGGAAGGGTGAATACCCTTGAAAACAAAAAATCGGTGCAGTTTTGCACCGATTCTTCTTGTAATTTTACTTAGTCAGAAACATAAGGAATAAGAGCTACCTGTCTTGCCTTCTTGA
>CAMEKR010000119.1 GCA_945921515.1 uncultured Clostridia bacterium
ATCGACGGTATTCGCATAAATACCACCGACTTAACCCTATAAAGCCCTACCGCACTTTACACTTTCTAAGAAAAATGATATAATATATAAGAAGAATATCCGCAACTTAAGAAAGGATTGATTACCATGAAAGAAATATCCATTGAACAGCTTAAAGTAAATCCCGTTACCCTTATAGGCGGCGAGTGGGCGCTCCTCACAGCCGGAAACAAGGAAAACGGCTTCAACACTATGACGGTCAGCTGGGGGCATATCGGCGAATTATGGAACAAGCCCACTACCGTTGTCTATGTCCGTCCGCAGAGATACACAAAAGAATTTATCGATAAAGAGGACACATACACGCTGTCCTTCTTCCCCGAAGGACACAAGAAGGAGTTAAGCTATCTCGGAGCGCACTCGGGCAGAGATGAAGACAAGCTGTCAAAAACCTCGCTCACACCCGTCTTTGACGGCGAAAGCACTTATTTTGAACAGGCAAAGCTGGTGCTTGTCTGCAAAAAGCTGTTCAGACTGCCTATGACTGCGGAAGCATTCTTAGACAAATCGCTTATCGACAGCTTTTACAAGGCAGGCGATTTTCACGAAATATACGCAGGTGAGATCGTCAAGGTACTCGTAAGCGAATAAAACAATATCCGCCGGATATGACCGTCTTTAAACGGCAGTCGCACACGGCGGATATTTTATATCAATTTGTATCGCTGTCTGCAAAAACGCAGTAATATTCATTTTCGGATATAATGCTTCCGTTTGGCTTATCCGTGCTGATAACGCTGTAGCTTATCCCGTGTTCTCTCAGCATATCAAACAGCGGAGCGTACAGCTCAATATGCCGTGACGCATTTTTGCTGAAAAGCCAGACTTGGGCGCCTTTCGGTATGTCTTCGGGCGGCATGGGAAGAGCTTCAAGCACGGGGAGCATCCTCTTAAGAATTTTTTGTTCACGGTTTGTCAGCACCCTGCGGTGCATTATCATCTTCATATACCGTACTATTTCGTACTCTCTGCCCTCGCAAAACACGGATACTTTCATATACCGTGCAAGAGGCTCGCCTCCGACACGGCGGTCGTAAAGCATATCGGGGCGCTTTTTACGGGTAACTTCAAGCGCCGCCTCCTCCTGCCACTTTGCAACGCTATCATGCGCGCCGGTAAGAAGCACCTGCGGTACTTCTCTGCCGTGCCATACCTCAGGTCTTGTATACTGCGGATGCTCAAGCAGTCCGCTGTAATGGCTCTCTATGCTGTATGCGTCGCTGTTGGGGAGTACTCCCTGCTGGAGTCTTGCAACAGCGTCGGTCAGTATAAGCGCAGGAAGCTCGCCGCCTGTCAGCACATAATCGCCGACGGATATCTCTTCGGCGCAAAGCTCATCAAGCACACGCTGGTCAACGCCCTCATAATGTCCGCAGAGAATGATCAGATTTTCCTCTGCGGCAAGCTCCTTTACTATATCCTGCGTCAGCACTCTTCCCTGCGGCGACATATATATTACTCTCGCTTCTTTGCCGATATTGCTCTTAACGGCGCTTATGCAGTCATATATCGGCTGTGCCTGCATAACCATACCCGTACCGCCGCCGTAAGGCTTGTCGTCAACACGGTTATGCTTGTTGCCTGCATAGTCACGGATATTGTGACAGCGTATATCGATATACCCTGCCGTTCTTCCTCTGCCGACTATGCTCTGACTCAGCACCGCCTCGCACATATCGGGAAATAAAGTCGCAATATCTATCCTTATCATCTTATTCTCCGTCAAAAAGGCCTTCAAGCGGTCTTATCACAAGATATCCCTCATCGATATTTGTTTCAATCAAAACCTCGGGGATAGCAGGGAACATAAGCTCCTTGCCCTCGGGCGTTTTCAGCGAATACACATCAGCCGCACCGTGCTGATAGATATCGGTAACCTTTCCGTATACCCTGCCGCTGTCTGCGTCACGCACCTCAAGTCCGATTATATCCTGTATAAAGTGTACGCCCTCGGGAAGCTCGGTATCGTCACGGTCAATAAACAGCATTTTGCCGACTACCGTCTTTGCCTGTTCAACGGTATCTATGCCTGCAAGCTTCAGCACGGCAAGAGTTTTGTGAGGACGAGCCTTTTCAACTTCATATTCGGTCTTGTCCTTCCCCATAAAAAGACGGTCAAAGCTGCATATAACATCTGCGCTGTCGCAGTAATACTGTACTCTGAACTCTCCGCCAAGCCCCTGCGTCGCAACTATCTTTCCTATCTCAAGATACTTCTTTCTCATGTTTACCTCACTTAATAAGATTCAGTATATCCGACGGCTTCTGTGCTAAATAAACAGCTCCGTTTTCTAAAAGCTCTTCTTTTGTCCGAAAGCCCCACAGCACTCCGCAGGGCGTAAATCCGGCATTTACAGCCGTCTGCATATCCACTCCGCTGTCGCCTATGTACAGCACCTCACAGGGCTTTACGCCGAGCTTGCAAGCTACGTCGAGAGCTCCGTCGGGACACGGCTTAGCCTTTATAGTTTCGTCAAGGCCTCTTATATAATCAAACACGCCTTCTCCCAAAAAGTGCGGTACGACCTGCTGTGCTATGCTGTGCGCCTTGTTGGTTATCACGCCGAGCCTTAGTCCTTCCTGCTTTGCCGCAGACAAAAGCTCCGGGATGCCCTCATAAGCCGCCGTTTTATCCTCGCTGTGCAGAGAATAATAATCCAAAAACATCCGCAGTGCCTTCTCCTTGCAGTCCTGTCTGTCTGCGGGAAGACAGCGTTCAATCAGCTTAGGTATGCCGTTTCCGACAAAATATTTATACTTGTCTGTGCTGTGCGTAGGAAAGCCGAGCTGACCGAGTATGTGATTTGCGCTGTCGGCAAGGTCGTCAATGGTATTAAGAAGCGTTCCGTCAAGGTCAAAAATAAGTGCTTTATATTTCATAGTTATCCTCTTTTCTTTATGATAATATTATATAGCTTTGCGCCTGCCGTGTCAACAAGACGGCAAAGTCAATTTATAAATATAAGCACAAAAAGTTATTGCCAAACCGCCGCCGATGTGGTAGAATTACAATATACGGCAATATGCTCCGTACAAAAAAACATTCCGAGAGGGTTACACCATGAACGCTAAAATGTATATTAACGCCCGTGACATCAAAAGCCGCATTAATCCCGAGATATACGGTCACTTTTCCGAGCATCTCGGCAGATGTATCTATAACGGCATTTATGTCGGGGAGGACAGCACGATACCCAACACCAAAGGTATAAGAAACGATATAACAGAAGCATTCAGAAACATTAAAATGCCTGCCCTGCGCTGGCCGGGCGGCTGTTTTGCCGACGAATATCACTGGAAAGACGGAATCGGTGAAAAATCTCAGCGCAAAAAGATGATAAATACCCATTGGGGCGGTGTTACCGAAGACAACAGCTTCGGCACTCATGAATTCTTCGACATGTGCGAGCTTATCGGCTGTGAGCCGTACCTTTCGGGAAATCTCGGCTCGGGAAGCGTGCAAGAGCTGTCTGAATGGATCGAGTATATCACCTTCGGCGGTGTGTCGCCAATGGCTGATCTCAGGCGCAAAAACGGCAGAGAAAAGCCCTGGAAGCTGAAATATCTCGGCATAGGCAACGAGAGCTGGGGCTGCGGAGGAAATATGACTCCCGAGTTTTACTCGGAGCTTTACAGGCAGTACCAGACCTTCTGCAGAAACTATGACGGAAATCAGCTGTACAAGGTAGCCTGCGGCCCGAACGCCGACGATTACAACTGGACCAAAGTCATAATGGAAAAGATAAAGCCCTGGCATACAAACGCCATAAGCCTTCATTACTACACCATTCCGTCGAGAAACTGGGAGGATAAAGGCAACGCAACGGGCTTTACAGACGACGTATATTACAAGACGCTTGAAAAGACACTGTATATGGACACGCTTATAAAGCGCCACAGCGATATAATGAATGTCTATGATCCCGAAAACAAGATAAAGCTTATTGTAGATGAGTGGGGAACGTGGTATAATGTTGAAGAAGGCACGAATCCCGGCTTCTTGTTCCAGCAGAACACCATGCGTGACGCAATGGTCGCTTCCATAAACCTGAACATTTTCAACGCTCACAGCGACAGAGTTGCTATGGCAAATCTTGCTCAGGCAGTAAATGTACTCCAGGCGCTGATACTTACCGAGGGAGAGCGAATGGTGCTTACTCCCACTTACCACATCTTCGACCTGTATAAGAATCACCAGGGTGCAAATCTGTGCTACAGCAGTATTGAGGATATCAGGCAGGACGGCTACGATCTGCCCGTTATCTCGCAGAGCGTATCGATAAACGATAAGAACGAGATGACGCTCACCTTGTCAAACTGCTCGCTTAGCGAAAGCGTGAGTGTTGACACGGATATCTGCGGCTTTGAATTTAGCGGTACTAAGGCTCGCATTCTCACAGGCAAGCCTGACGCTCACAACACCTTTGACGAGCCCGACGCCGTTAAGATTTCCGACTTTTCAGAAGTTATAAAGACGGACAGAGGCATAAGATTCACACTGCCGCCCTGCAGTGCGGTAGAGATAATTCTCTCATGATCTGCAAAAAGTGTCTGCTCAGCAAGATGAGCGAAGAAGCGTTCCAAAATGTAAGAGAATATATTCAGCTTATCCCAAAAGAAAAGAAAACAGAAGAAACGCTTTACCGAAAGAGACTTGAAGCGTGCGAACAATGCGACTGCCTGATAAACGGTATGTGCAGTAAATGCGGTTGCTTTGCCGAGGTGCGCGCCGCCTACAAGCATAACCGCTGTCCACACGAAAACAGGCTCTGGTAAAAGAAAGGTGTAAAAATGGCAAACATGAAAAAACTCCGCCGTGATTACGGCGATGTTATCTGGACAGGCAAAAAGTGCATAATGGGACTCCCGATATCATTCACACGCTATATCCTGACTACTACGGTTCTTTACACAAAGATAGGCTTTATCAACATAAAAGAAGACGAGATAGACCTGTACAAGATAGTCGATAAAACGATGAAATTCACTCTCGGTCAGCGTATGGTGGGTTGCGGTACTATCGTTGTAACTTCAAGGGACTGCGATACTCCGAACAAGGAGCTTGTTTCGGTAAAGAAGCCCAGACAGGTAAAAAAACTGCTTGACGAGGCGGTAAAGCTTGAGCGTGACAAGTATATGGTAAGAGGCAGAGATATGGTAGGCGCTAATCTTCACGACCATGACGGTTTTGACGCTCACGGCGATGACATTGATGCCGACTATGACGAAACGGCGGAAGAATAATCTTGGATAAGATAAAAGAGATAATAAAAATGGCACTGCATCCGTCGCAGTGGAAAGAGCTGTTCACAAGATACCGTGAGATAATTATGTATGTCATATTCGGAGCGCTTACAACTCTTGTTTCTATATTGACATATTTTATTGTGCGCTGTATTTTTCCAAACGAAGAAAGCGTGCCGGAACTGCTTAAATGGACATACCGTCTTAACTTCAGCGGCGGCGACTCATCAACCGTGCTTCCGAACATAATATCGTGGATAGTATCGGTCACTTTTGCATATATCACAAACAAGATATGGGTATTCAAAAGCAAGGTCAGCGGCTTTGCAAAGAATATAGTCCAGGCGCTGTCATTCTACGGAGCAAGACTGCTCACGCTGTTTGTAGACCTTATCCTTATGTTCCTGCTTGTGAATCTGCCGAATATTCACAACGGATTCTACGAATTCTGTGCAAAGGTGTTCTCAAACATCGTGGTGCTTGTACTGAATTATGTCTTCAGCAAGCTGTTTATATTCAGAAAAGGCAAAGAGGATAAATAAAATATCTGCATAGATAGCGGAAGGTGTACAGGTGTGCGCCTTCCGCTAAGTTTGTCGAAAAAGCATTTTTCGACAAACTGTCAGACTTCGAGAAACACACGCAGACGAGGAAA
>CAMEKR010000120.1 GCA_945921515.1 uncultured Clostridia bacterium
CAAAAAGCAACCTCTGTTTTTAACAGAGGTTGCCGCTTTTTATTCGCTTATTGAGCTTCTTTAAGTATCGTTATTGTTTCTTTTATTTTGTCGCCTTTGCAAAGCTTCCAGCCGAGAGAAAAAAGCTTTGAGCTGTCAAGCACCTGTCTTTTATCGGGCACAGGTTCTGTAACAGCGCTGTCGGACGGATTTCCGAACAGCAGTTTAGTATTGCTTGCATCGGCAACCACCTGCGCAAATTCTCGTATTGTCATTTTGAGAGCAGGGTCGGATATATTGTATGCTTCACCTTTTTTGCCGTAGACCAATGCAGTAAGTATACCCACTGCGGCGTCGGCAACATAGCATTGAGAGCGCTCTATATTTCCGGGGCTGTTAAGCTGTATGTCTTTTGATGCAAGTGCGTTTCTGAAGAACTGAGATACAGCTCTGCTGTCGGTATCGGTCATAGTAGGACCGAAAATGTGACAGGGCCTTACGGAGATGACATCAAGACCGTATTGCGTTTCATAGCATTTGCACAGTGCTTCTGAGGAACGCTTGCCCTCAGGATAGCAGACACGGGATGTGGAAAAATTCAGCTTTCCAAGATCGCTTTCTTTAAATCCTCCGATTATATTCTCCGATGAACCGTAGAACTCGCCGGACGAAACAAATACGAATCTTGCCACACCGTTTTTACGGCAGAATTCAAGCAGATTATATGTACCCATAATATTGGCAAGCAATGTGTCTACGGGATATTTTGAAAAGCTTGCAGGGTCTGCATTGCTTGCGGCGTGGATAATGCAGTCGATATGTTCGTCTGCAGAAAATTCTTTGGTGACATCGTGTGACATAGGTATAAAAGCATCGTTTTCGGCGTACTGCGAAAAACGGCTTTTCAGTCTGTCAGAATTTCTTCCGGTTGCAATAACACGGCAATTTATCATGCCGCTGATATTTGCATACATCAGCATATCTGCAATAAAACTGCCTATCATTCCCGATGCTCCGGTTATCATGACCGTCTTGCCGTCAAGAGCGTTCAGCATATCCTTGTTATCCAGGGAAATGTTTTTTAAAAGAGAAGTGTATGTACTGCTTTTCAAAAGGTTCATTTTACTTCTCCTTATTCTTTAATGAAAGCAGAGCTTTGAAAATAAGAAGATCGTCGGGAGTTGTCAGCTTTATATTTGTTTCCGAACCAATTGAGAAATAAACCTTCTTGCCCAGCTCTATCATAAGCGTACAGCTTGCAACGGAATTGGTAATGCCTTTTTCAAGAGCCTCTCTGTGAGCGTCGGCGATAGTTTTGATGTTGAAGGCCTGAGGAGTCTGCGTCAGCGCAAGCTCATCGCGTCTTATTACATTTACCGACCACTCATCATTGTCTTTATGCAAAACAGCGGTATTGCACGGAACGACAGAAATAGCCGAGCCGTACTTGTTGCACTGTATGATGCAGTCCGAGATTATTTCGGAAGAAACCATCGGGCGAATTGCGTCATGTATAAGCAGAATATCATCGGGCGAATAACGCTTTTCCGCTTCCATAACGCCGTTTCTGATAGAAGCCTGACCGTTTTCACCGCCCTGTACTATCCATTTCAGCTTGGTTATGTGATACTGCTTCGCATAAGCATTGAGAACATTCTGCCATTCTTCAATGCACACAACGCCTATTTCATCTATATCGGGGTGGTTTTCAAACGCCTCAAGAGTATATATGATTATAGGCTTGTCGTTAACATTGATAAACTGTTTGGGGATTTCCTGACGCATACGGTGACCGCTGCCGCCTGCAATTATCATTCCGATATTCATATTTCTTTTCCTTTCTGATAAGACTTGCTTTAGGGTTTTGTAATCTGTCACATAGAATAAGACAGAATTTTACAAATCTCGTCTGCTATTTTAAACATACCTATATCGGTATAATGTACATTGTCGATGCTGAGTGCTACTTGATCCAGTTCGGCAAAAAGTTTGTCGGGATCGACAAAATAAACAGCATCATTTTTGCGCCTTTCTTCATAAAAATTTTTAATATGAAGATTATATCCATAGGCTTTATAAGCGCCGATAAATATGAATGGATGTCGGGGATAATATTCCCGCAGTCTCAGATAAAACGGCTCATATCTGCTTTTAAACTCATCAAGATTAATTGCATTTCTGCTGTAGTCGATTACTACTGCGCCTACTTCATTTTCATCTTTTCCTATCGCATCAGCCATTGACAGTTCTCCTCTGCAAGCGCCGGAGAATGAATAATTGACTATATTGCATCCGAACTGACGAGATACAATGTTCGGGAATGAGTTTCCGCTTCTGCTGGCACTCGCACCCTGTGTCATGGAATTTCCGTAGAACAAAACGGTTTTATTATGACTGTAAGCAGGTGCGGCAGACAGTTGTTCGCCGTTTTCTATGCCAATAGCAAGCTCCATTATACAATTATAGTTAGGAAAATGAATCTCCGTGAATTTACCGGGTACAATATATAGCTTTTCAGCGAAAATATCATTCGGTTCGTTAGGCGCTATCACAGTCTGATGTGTAAGCTTACCTGTAGAGCAATCACCGTAGTATACATCAAATCCCGAGGAGCAATACAGAAGCATTTTGCCGTGAGCATATTTGCGCTTGAGCTTTGCTTTAATTATTATGTGAGATGAATCCGTTAAAAACCTTAGCCTTACTCCTGATGGCTGGTCATTGCTGTCAACAAGCAGTTTATCGGTAAGTGCGTCATTATTCTCATCAAAAATCGGCTGAAGGTCTTCAATCTTTTTAATTATGCCGTTTGAAATTACCGGACAGCCGAATAAATATTCTTTCAGCGATTCAATATCATAAAACGAATAATCGCTTTCGTTTATAGTTTTCAGCGGCTGTCCGAATTCAGTCAAAAATTCCATTCGTATTCCTCTTATTCGGCTCTAAATCGTACTAATAAAAGCTTCGGCAATTTTTATTATCCTGTCAGCTAATACCATATTACCGTAATCGTTTGTAAGATACGCCGATAATGTTACTCTATCTGTCGGAATTCCTTTAAACACCGTTTTGCCGTCAAGGTACATAATATTTCGTTCGGGATGTTTTTCTGCAAAAGCTCTGACTATCTTCCCGCATTCAATATAATTATCAAGCTTTCTTCCGTCGTACGGCTGTGATACAAGCAGGATGGGACAGCGGCAAAAACACTCCGTCAGCTTCTCAAGATATTTATCAAGCTTTTGAGCAATATACTCCTTTGTTATAGGTATGGAGCATATCTCAGCCGCAACAAAACAAGGGTTCTGAATGGCTTTTGCCGCAGTTGAAATATATTTTTTTTCGAGATACCGACTGTTGTACATTGCAAGGTTATAGTAATCCCGTGAAAATTTCCTTGCTACAATGCTTGAATACATTCCGTGCGGAAAGGTGCATCCTCTTCCGAAAGTTGTCGGACCGCCAAAAAACAATATAGGAGCATCCGTCTTCTCGGGAGCGACCATTTGGGCTTCATCGTCTACAAGTAAACTTGCGTGCGTCAATGTGTTTTTAACAGGACAATATATTTCATAGTCCAGAAGTTCATTGCCCTTTTGCTGATAAAGAGTCTGCGTTTCTTTATTCCGTCCGGTAGCACACTCTATTTTCAGAACTTTCTGACGGTTTCTTACAATATGGGTGATACCGTTGACCATCATATTGCCGAAAAAAGCTTCAACCTCGGAATATTCTATATCTATACTGATACCAACGGTTTGAGAATTTGTAGAAAATCTTATTCATACACCTGTACTGTTTGGACTGCCCCAATAATCGTGCAAGCCCATTCTTGTGAATGCGTGTTCCGGATTACCGTCAGGAACAGCTCCGAAGATATATTCACTGTGTTGATTGATGTCTATTATCATTGGTGGCTATCTCCACTAAGCTGTCAAGCGAGTCGGTCTTTGTACATTTTATCGTAATATTCACGGTATTCTCCGGAAATTATCTCGCTCCACCAGTCACGGTTATCAAGATACCACCGGATGGTTTTCTGTATGCCGTCGGCAAACATGGTTTCCGGCAGCCAGCCAAGCTCGTTGTGTATTTTTGTGGGGTCGATGGCATAGCGTCTGTCGTGCCCCTTTCTGTCCTCGACAAATTTAATAAGGCTTTCGTCCTTGCCGAGTTCCTTTATAATTATCTTTACAATATCGATATTTTTCATCTCGTTGTGTCCGCCGATATTGTAGACCTCGCCGACTCTGCCGTTATGTATTATGAGATCGATCGCTTTGCAGTGATCCTCAACATAAAGCCAGTCTCTGATATTCTCGCCGTTTCCGTATACCGGCAGCGGCTTATCCGCAAGTGCGTTTATTATCATAAGCGGAATGAGCTTTTCGGGGAAGTGATAAGGTCCGTAGTTGTTTGAACATCTTGATATCGAAACAGGCAGTCCGTAGGTTCTGTGATATGCAAGCACCATAAGGTCGGCGCTTGCCTTTGACGCAGAGTACGGGCTTGATGTATGTATCGGGGTTTCTTCCGTAAAGAATAAATCCGGTCTGTCCAACGGCAAGTCACCGTATACCTCATCGGTCGATACCTGATGATAACGCTTTATTCCATATTTTCTGCAAGCGTCCATCATGACCTGTGTACCGATTATATTGGTTTCCAGAAATACAGAGGGATTTTCTATAGAACGGTCAACATGACTCTCCGCGGCAAAGTTGACTACCATATCGGGATGTTCTTCGGCAAATATTCTGTCAACCGCTTCTTTATCGGTTATAGATACCTTTGCAAAGCGGAAATTTGGGTTATCCATAATAGACGCAAGCGTTGAAAGGTTGCCGGCATAGGTGAGACAGTCAAGACATACTATGCGGTAGTCGGGGTGCTTGCGGAGCATATAAAATATGAAGTTACTGCCTATAAAGCCGGCACCGCCTGTTACAAATACTGTCATATTGGTTTATCCTCCAGCAATGAAATGATATATTTTCCGTATTCAGTCATAATCAGCTCATTTCCGAGCTTTTCAAGCTGTTCGTCGTTAATAAAGCCTCTTCTCCATGCTATTTCCTCTATACAAGCGATATAGAAGCCTTGCATCTCCTGAATGGTTTTTACATAGTTTCCTGCTTTCAGCATTCCTTTAGGAGAGCCTGTGTCAAGCCACGCCATACCTCTGCCGAGTACGCTGACTTTTAATATGCTTTTTTCAAGATAGTAGTTGTTTACCGAAGTAATCTCAAGTTCGCCTCGTGCCGAAGGCTTGACATTTGCCGCCACATCGACAACGCTGTTGCTGTAGAAATAAAGTCCGGGTACAGCATAGTTTGACTTTGGATTTGCCGGTTTTTCTTCAATGGATAAAGCTTTAAAGTTTTCGTCAAACTGGACAACTCCGAATTCTGTCGGGTTCTTTACACAGTATGCAAAAATATTTGCAGAGCCGTCTTCTACCTGAGTGTGTGCCTCTCTGAGCATCTGACCGAAATGCCTGCCGTAGAAAACATTGTCGCCGAGAATAAGACAAACGCTGTCATTCCCGATAAAATCCTTGCCGAGAATAAATGCATCCGCAAGCCCTCTGGGAGAGTCCTGAACGGTATACTGTATGGACAGACCGAGCTTTGAACCGTCACCGAGCAGCTTCTGATAATTAGGAGTATCTGCGGGTGTGGAGATGATGAGTATATCTCTTATATCCGCAAGCATAAGTGTTGACAAGGGATAGTATATCAACGGTTTATCATACACGGGAAGCAGCTGCTTGCTGACTACCAGCGTATTGGGATACAGGCGGGTTCCTTTACCGCCGG
>CAMEKR010000121.1 GCA_945921515.1 uncultured Clostridia bacterium
GCTGCCGCCCCTGCGACCTTGCTTGGGGCTTCGCCCCAAACCCCATTTATTTTTTCAAAGAGGTTTATCGACAGCCTGGCGGCTTTGGAGTAAAGATACTCCAAAGTCGTTTTCAATGGATTCGACAAAATATTCACCTACCGCCGCTTTGCTATTTGTACGCTATTTTATGCAATCTCACAAAATAGCTCAATAAAGCGCATATTTTATCACTGTACTTTTGGAATTTAGCGAAAAAAGCATATATAATAATTGAGCAGATGTTACATTTCAACAAGATAATCGATGTTTTATTCCGATTCGCCTAAATTTTATAAAATTAACAGTTATTTGGAAATTTTTCTAATTTTTTAGCAAAAGTGTATTGAAATATTTTCCAGTTTATGTTATATTATAGGAGCAATAAAACTATGGAGGTAATAAAATGTCACAATCAATCAGAGTTCTGATAGGAGACGATACGCTCGATCTCGGCATATCATGGGCAACGGAATTTAAAGAGGCAGGTATGTACGCAATAACAAGGCCGAAACAAGGCAAGCTGCTGCTTGACTACATACTTACGGAGAAACCTGCTATTGCAGTTCTTGATGCAAAGACACCGGGCATCGATATATGCGATATCATAAAAACCGTAAGAAATTCCAATGACTATAATCCGGCGATAATCATAACCGCCAATTATGACTCTGCTAAGGTAGAGTTCGAGGTTATGGATGCCGGTGCGGACTATTATATGATTCGTCCGTTTGAGACAAAGACACTTGTGTCAAAGGCTCTTTCCATCTACAATGACAAAATCAACGGCAGAGGTATTTCATCCGTTGATGAAAACGACATTGAATGTGTGGTCACCGAAATCATCCATCAGATCGGAATACCTGCTCACATCAAGGGTTATCATTATCTAAGAACAGCAATTATCATGTCGGTGGATGATCCAGAAATGATAAACAGCGTTACAAAGCTGATGTATCCTACGGTAGCACGAGCATATGACACTACTCCCTCAAGAGTCGAACGAGCTATCCGTCACGCTATAGAAATAGCGTGGGACAGAGGCGATGTCGATACGCTGAACAGCTATTTCGGCTATACTATCCACACTTCAAGAGGTAAGCCGACCAACTCCGAGTTTGTAGCACTGATCGCCGACAAGCTCAGACTAAAATTCAAATGCTCCGCTATTTATTCAAAGAACAGAAAACCGAGAAGCGAGTATATGAACAATCCAACCGTAAATGTGTAAAGAGCTGGAAGCCAGCATCAAAAAGCCGTGATTTCCCATAAAGAAATCACGGCTCAAGTTTTTTTCGATAAATCAATTGTAATTTCAACATTGCTTGACAGTTAATGCAATATTCATAAGAAGATTGTTCTTGTTTTGATTAAATTATGAACGAATATTTTAATTAAAATACGAAAGTTTACGAAAAACGATTCAATCAAGTACAAATTTCAAAAAAATATGGACATATTCACAAATTTTTGTTAAAATATAGTTAGCATATATTCTTATCGCTTCGGTTCACCAAACCCCATCGGCATTCGATGAGCTTTAAAAGGTATAAAATATTGTTTAAATATTTTGAATCGACCGTGAATACTCTTACGAAAAAAACGAGCGGATAGACAGGTAAAACACCTTATAAAAGTATACGGCAATATAAAGCAGGATTTATATTATGACAGATGAATCAAAATATGAAGCGGCGCTTAGGTTTGCAAAGCTTAAGCACAGCGGTCAGTACCGTAAAAGCGGAGAACCGTATGTTACGCATCCTATAGCAGTAGCGGAAATGCTTAAAGAAAAGGGATACGACACAGACTATCTGATAACAGGTCTTTTTCATGACTTACTTGAGGATACCGACGCTAAGGAAGAAGAAATAGAGGCTCTTGGGGGAAAAGCTGTGCTTAAAGCCGTAAAGCTTCTTACAAAGCAAAAAGACTATGTTATGGAAGAATATGTATCGGGAATAAAAAGCGATCCGATAGCGTTTGCTGTGAAGAGTGCGGACAGGCTTCACAATCTGCAAAGTGCTTTTGTAGCAAGCGAAGATTTTAGACGGAGATATATTCTTGAAACAATAGACTGGTATATGGATTTTTCTCCCGAAATACCATTGGCTGTAAGAGCGCTTGCCCTATCGCTGAGCAGTCCCATGCACGAAACGGAGCAATACTTCACAGATAAATCAACTTACCGATAAGCGAAGGAACAATCTGACAAAAAACTAATATTGATTTATTTTGAACCGATTCCGATAATTTGGAGTCGGTTTTTATGTAAACAAGAAAAAGCCCTGATACGCTGTTGCGTATCAGGGCTTACGAGTGGAGCTAATACCCGGATTCGAACCGGGGACCTCATCCTTACCAAGGATGTGCTCTGCCGACTGAGCCATATTAGCATACTCCCGACGGTTATTTATTATATCACATAACCGTCATTTTGTCAAGTAAAATTTTAATATTTTCTTTATTATCTTTTAGACTCGTCTTTGAGATACAGATGCGATAAAATAATCATCCCGATAACCAAACACAGTTGAGAGGCTTCTCACATACTGCTGCGGTATTCGGTGGGAGTTTTTCCTGTACGCTCCCTGAACTGCCGCATAAAGCTGTATTCGTTTGAATAACCGCACACGGCGGCTATTTCTTTGATTGTAAGACAAGTAGAAGAAAGCAGGCGCTTTGCCTTCTGTAGTCTGCCTTCTATTATATCTTTTATAACAGTAGTACCGAACAGCTTTTTATACAGATGCTGAAATCCCGAGCGACTCATACCTGCCTCGGCAGCAAGATCATCTATATTTCCGACACGATCGGGCATAGTCATTATCAACGTTCTGATTTGCGTAAGTCTGTAATGCTTCTCGCTAAGCTGTCTTGAAGAGAGCAAACGCTGTGACTTAAGCGTTCTGCTTAGAGTGAGGAACAATATATCTATATAATTACGCTCGATCTCTTCGCTGTGAATTGCACCCGAATAATGCTCAAATACAAGAATGTGTACAAGGTGAGATAGTTCGTCCATCTCACCAAGATACACGGGAACATCCATAGGTATACCGAGCTTATCGATAAACTGCTTATCCCAGTATTCATTCTCAAAGTATATCCAGTCGTCTGTATAAATATCCCCTGTTCCGGTATAATAACACGGCGAATCCCGTGAAATCAGAATATATGAATTTTCGCTTACATGATACTCTTGTTCTTTTATTCTGAAAAGCGCAGGAGTTTTAATGAAAAGCAAAAGTACGGCACCGGGACCTTTCGGTCGGTCCATTACGAAGTTTTCTTTTTTTAAATCATGGATATAATTATATCCTATTGAGCCTATCTTCATATCCGACCTTTCCCCGATATAGCTTACTTTGTGAACACGAATTTTTTCAGCTCAAATAGCGGTCTGTCTTTGAAGAAATCTGCTGTCCAGCCTTCGTATGGTGCTTCAATGGTAAGATACAGCGAGTGTCTGCCGCTGACAGCCTTTACTTCGGTTTTATACACACCGTCTGCGTGTCCTACCTTTAAGCTGCCTATTTCTTCACCGTCTTCGCCGTCTATTCGGATATGAACGGAACAATCGGCACCCATGCCGTTAATATCGGCGCTGAAGAACATTCTGCCGTTGCCGTTGTCAAGTCCGAAATCAAAGTATTTGTATCCGATTACGGCACCGTGCTTGATATTCGTCACTACCCTGTCAAACTCGTTATGCTCGGTCACAAAAGCGCCGCCTTTTAAAACACAGGCAATCTCGGCGTCGGTAATACGATAGGGACTGAGGCTTTCTTCAAAACCGAGAGAGGTCATCTCAACGGTAGGTATAGTGCCGTCGGGGAGAATTTCTATCCGCTCAACGCAGTCACGCCTTGACATTATCGTTCCGTTTGTCATTCTGTGATAGAATACATACCACTGACCGTTTATCTGTGCTATTGAGCCGTGATTGTTTCCGCCGGGATAATCAACACCGTTGTCAACGATATAGCCTCTGTATTTAAAAGGTCCGGTAGGCTTGTCGGAAGTGGCATAGGCAAGTCTTGAACCACGCTTGGGAGAATAAATAAGGTAGTAGGTATCCCCTACCTTTCTCGGCGAACAAGCTTCAAAGAAAAGCGATTCTTCCTCGTCAAAGCCGTGCTCGCTGTCGGGCTTTATCGGAATGATATGCTCTATGCAGGTGTTATCCTTTACCCTGTACATACTATCGTCTATCTCAGCCATAAACGATCTCTCAAAGCCGCAGTAGATATATGTTCTTCCGTCGTCATCCACAAGAACGCCGGGATCTATAAACCATCCGTAGCAGCATATCTCATCGGAAATAGTATATTCATATTTTGAGAGTAACCTGAACGGTCCTTCCGGCCTGTCGCTTACCGCTACGCATCCGTGAGCGTTTACTATATAAGCATAAAGGTAATACTTGCCGTTTTTACAGACAACATCGGGAGCAAAAAGCAGCTGATTCTTGTCAGGTGTCCAATCGGTATCGGATGGGCGGTCGCCGTCGGCTTTTACTCTGAATATATCACCGTGACACACCCAGTCATTCAGATTATCAAGCGGTGCGCTCCAGCATTTCAGCACATAGTCACAGAATTCGTCCGAGCCTGCTCTGTCGTGCGAACCGTAAATATAGACTCTGTCGCCGAATACTCTCGGCTCTCCGTCGGGGATATATTCCCATAAAGGTAAATAAGGATTAGGCATAATTATTTCCTTTCATGCAAAACAGATTAAATTTTAAGTAAATTATATAACATTACAACACGATAATCAATAGCATTTATGACAAAGATAGGTGACATTTTGTGCAAATTTCACTTCTCAGCCTTGCAACCTATCTTATAAAGTGTTATGATATAAATGAAAGGTAGGTAGATATGGTTAAGGAAATCAACAAAGACATAATACTTCTGTCGCAGAAGTCACAGCCTACTACAGACAGCGATAGGGGCATTGCAGATGATCTGCTTGACACACTTAAAGCTAACAGCGAGCGCTGTGTAGGCATGGCGGCAAATATGATAGGAGAGCTTAAGAATATCATTGCGGTAAACGACAACGGAAGCTATCTTATTATGTATGACCCTCAGATAATAAAAGCAGACAAGCCGTATGATACACAAGAGGGCTGTCTGTCGCTTGATGGTGTGCGAAGCACAACAAGATATAAAAAAATAAAGGTGCGTTATCTTGACAGCTCACGAAAGCTCAAGATAAAGACCTTTGAGGGATATACAGCGCAGATAATACAGCATGAGATAGATCATTGCAATGGGATTATAATATAACAACGAGCCGTGTAAACACGGCTCGACAGCTTGTCGAAAAAGTCTATTTTTTTAATAAGTAGAGCAAGCTTTAGTGCTCTAACCGCTAATCGCGAACAACTTGTGCGGTTTTGTAGTGCTTTTTCGATAATGCTATCACCAACTACGAAACACGACTTTAAGCTAACCTATAGCTTGAGGCACTATCCCAACCTACTTTCTGCGTAAGCAGAAAGCAATATGTCGAGGGTTAAAACTGCGATATCAAACGCAAAAGGTGACTATAGTAAACGCTATCGCTAAGTGGCGCTCGGACGGAGAGGGGATTAGGAAGAGTGATTTGCGGAGTTTTGTGGCTCTGCATCGTGCAGAGCCTTTGTGCGCCGCATTTATGCATCCTTGCATAAGCCTCGAGGGAGAAACCTAAAGGGGAGAGGGGGCACCGCACCCTCTCTCCCCTTAGGTGTCTCCCGCGATACAAACACTAAGTTAATAAACTCGGA
>CAMEKR010000122.1 GCA_945921515.1 uncultured Clostridia bacterium
AAGGCTCTGCCTTAAAAATCCGCAAGCCTTTGAAAAGGCTTGACCGAAACTTTTAGTTTGCTCCCCCCTTATGCGAACATAGAGAACACGCACCAATAACCGCAAAAAGTTGTTAACGACAGCGAAGCTGTGCGAGTGCGTTTACAAACGAGCAGCTGAACGGAGTGATACTTTTTGCGGAGAGGAAGAACAGCGGAACGGTCGACTGATTTTTTGCGAAGCAAAATAATCGGAGAGAGTGGAGCTCATTCTGACGAGGCGGAACTGCCTCCGGCGCAGCCGGTGGGGATTGAACCTTCGTCTGCAAGCAAGGTTACATCGGGAGCTTTGCCGATAATGCAAAGCTTGCCGTCACACTCTGCAGAGCCTATGCCTGCTATCTTCTCGCCCTCTGCGTGTATCTTTATCTCCGAGTCCTTTATCGTTATATCGCTGTCTGTACGGCGGCAGCCTATCGCCGCACCTCGCCTTGCCTTCATCAGCAGGTCGAGCTGAGATTGCTCGATATCTATCATCGAGGGCGTGTCGCCTTTAAGTCCGGCAAGCGCACCGATACATCCTGCTCTTTCGCCCAGCGCCTTGAGATTCAGCTTAGAGCGTCTTGCCCGTACATTGATATATCCGCACAGTGAGCCTATCGTTACCGAATTATCGCCGGAACAGCTTGCGTCTATGGTGACTTTTCCAAGCTCGATACCACAGCTTCCGTCATAAGAGCCTATACCGATAGCATCCTTGCCGTTTGCAATAACGGCGATATTTCCCGATAAAAGATTTATCGGCGTTTCGCAGGAGGATACACCGCCACCCAGACAGATGCTGTGTATTCCGTTGGCGCGCATTTCAAGCTCGCCGCCGTCCATATCTACCGTGATTTTGCCGAAAGTATCGTCGAAGCTGCTTCCTATGCAACAGCTGTTATTGTTGGAGATGTCTATAAGCATAGAGCCGTCGCCGATGAGAGTAAGCTCCGAGCCGTCGGGTACATATATTCCGTCATAGAACAGCGTATTGTTGCCCTTTACTTCAATAACCGCCTTGCTGTCTTTTCCGAGCTGTATGCAGGGATGATTGCTCTTGATGCCTATATCCGAAAGCGTTATGCGGCTTTGCGAGCCGTCCTCGGTTTTTATCTCAAACAGCACGTCCTTACAGCCGCTTGATTTTATATGTACCGTTGCATTGCCGATAACAACGCCGGTGTATTGCTGTGCTACAAGCTCCTTTATATCCGCCTGTACATCCTCTCCCGAGCTTATGGTGTAGTATTGATTAACCATAATATCCGGTCTGTGCATATTGAGCATACGCACCTGGTCGGCGATTGCGTCGGGTATCTCGGGGATAAGCTCCTTCTGCGGTCTTGCCGTGTAGTAGCCCTGGATAAAATTCGCCCCTCGCCTTATCGTCACGCTCAACTCATCGTAGGTCTCAACGCCTTCCGCAAGCACCTTTATGTCGTTCAGATTGGCAAATTCTATTATGCCCGTAAGGAACTGCTGCTTCTTCACATTCGTGTTTATATCCGATATAAGCGTGCGGTCTATCTTAAGTATATCCGGCTGAAGACTCAGCACCGCCGCCGTGTTTGAATATCCGCTTCCGTAGTCGTCTATCGCTGTCATACAGCCGTACCGTGCAAACAGCTCACGCAGCTTCACCGTCTTTTCTCCGATAAGATCCGCCTGCTCGGTAAATTCTATCACTATCTGCGGCATTATGTCGCCGTACTTTTCGCACAGCCTGCCGAAATCCTCTGCCGTTATCATAGCGTCGGGTATGGAATTTATGAATATCTTCTTCTCGCCGAATGCGCTCCTGTGCTCGCTTACTATGCTCAACACATTTTCAAAGGTCAGCAGCTCTATCTCGTACAGCCTGCCGTGCTCCCTCGCTATGTGCAAAAGCTCAAGCGGAGATGTGCCGGACGGACGCATCAGCGCTTCATACGCATAGACAGAGCCGTCTATCGTTGATACTATCGGCTGGAAACAGTAGGTAAAGTTGTTATCGTCAAGTATGCTCGCAAGCTGTTTTGAGTCGGAATAACGGTTGCACTCGGTAAGATATTCTTCTGCGGAAAATTCCTTCGCCGTACTTCCAAGCGCCTTCGCTCTGAACAAGGCAAAATCCGAGTAGTTTATCATCATATCGATGGTTGACGCAGGCACGGGATACAGACAGTAGCCTGCCGTTAATGAAAATGCTTCGCTCCTTGTTTCGATAGCGTTGCCGAATTCGTCGGTCAGCTTGCACCTGCGCACAGCGGCATTCATCCTGCCCAGCAGATCGTCAACCTCTTTTTTCGCCATATTCTTGAAGAAAATAAAGAAGTCCTTGTAGCTCTTTACGCCGATTATCACATTGTCGCAGGAAAAACGCTTCAGCGCATTTGCCGCCGCAGTAACGCACAATGCGGTCTTGTCGTAGTTAAGCTCGCTGTCAATACGCTCGATACCGTTGATATGCACCGACGCCATACAGCATTGCGTTCCGCTTACCTGTGTAAGCTCGCTTCTTACACGGCGGATAAAGCAGTCACGGGTGTACATACCCGTAAGTGCGTCATACTCCTGCGGCTCTTCCTTATTAAGCGCAGTAAGCATCACCTGCGTAACATCCTGCACAAAGCCCATAAGATAGTCCGTATCGTACACTATCTTTATCATTATGTAGCTTGTTTCTCCGTCGGCAGTGTGAATGTATATGTTCTTGTAGCCTTCTACCTGATTTGCGTTAAGGCGGTCAAGCAACGAGTAAAACTGCTCCTTGTCCATCCTGTCACCGCCTAAATGAAGCATAGCGGCTACATTTTTGTCATAATACGCCTCTTTTGAGTCATGGGGCAGTTTGAAAACGCCAATGGATGGGAAATTGTCAAGGAATATGTTCCAGTCGTGGCGGCTGTTGCCCTCGTTATCAAAGAATGTCATAACTTCCTCCGAATAATGCTATAAACCCAATTTTATTATAATGATTTACCGTGTGAAAGTCAACGGATTATTACCAAAATACACAGTTTTCACAAAAAATCGGCAAACTTTTAGTAAAAACATACGAAGGATTTTGGCTGTAGGATAAATGAAATATTTTTGCAAATGGTGTTGAGGGTGCGATTCTATCAGCCTTGCGGCTGATTTTCAAAAGCTCCGCTGCCCAGCCCCCGATTAATAAACATTGCAAAAGGAATGGGGTTTGGGGCGAAGCCCTAAGCAAGGTCGCAGGGGCGGCAGCCCCCGTCATAAAGCCCCTTCCCAGGGGGAAGGGGTTTGGGGATGGGGATATAGAATCTGCTCAATGATATAGACTTTTCGACAACCTAACCTCTTTATCTTAAAAAAAGGGGCGGAGGGATTGGGGAAAATACACCGTTTACACAAAATTTAAGCAATCTTTTAGCAAAACAAATAATCCTTATCCCCGTTTTTCTGCTTTACAAGTGCATTTACAGCCTCAAGCCCCGTTTTCCCCAAAAAGCATATTATACATAATTTTACTGAGTTTTTGTAACTATCGACGAAAAGTCTTATAATATATTGCACTTTTTGTCGGAAAGTGCTATAATTTTGTATGTATAAACAGTTCAGCACCGGTTTTAGATAAGCGGTGCGGAAAAGAGGCGTATATGAAATCAATTACCAAACGAATAACATTTCTAACGGTGGTGCTGCTCGTATTTTCTCTGCTGGTAGCGACGGGTGCCGCAGTATTTACAAACTATGCATCTACAAAATTGCTCAGCACCAAGACCATGACCGATACAGCGTCCATTGCGGCTTCAAAGGTCGAGTGGGAGCTTAAAGCTATGATGAACGTGGCTATTCAGGCAGGCTGTGACTCGAAGCTGTCTTCGGTAGTCTTTATGAAGTCGCAGAAGCAGGCTATAATAGACCAGATAGTCGCGAACTTCGGCTATGACAGGGGAACGGTTATAGACGCAAACGGAGACGCTACCAACGGCAACAATTATGCCGACAGAGAATATTTCAAGGCGGCACTTGAGGGCAAGACGACGGTAACCGAGCCTATCATCGGCAGAACAACGGGTACGCTCAGCGTTATAGTTGCGGCGCCGTTATGGGCAAACGGCGAATACGGCGGTGAATCGGTAGGCTGTGTATTCTTTGTACCCGATACCGAGTTTTTGAACGATCTTGTCCGTTCTATTAAAGTAAGCGAGAACAGCTCGGCATATATGCTTGACAAAAACGGCAACATTATAGCCGATGTAGATTCCGAAGTGGTAAAGGGACAGTACAATGTGCAGAAGCTGGCAGAAGCCGATCCTTCTTATGCCAACCTTGCCGATACCCACACCGCTATGATGAACGGCGAAACGGGCTTTACCACCTGCTCTTATAACGGTGAGTCCAAGTATCTTGCGTACGCTCCCATCGGTGGCACAAGCGGCTGGTCGTTAGCGGTCATTGCAAGTGCCAACGATTATCTTATCTACTGCTACAGGGGACTTCTGGTACTTATTATTATATGTGTTGCGGCGGCTGTAAACGGCGGTATTTTCGCAATGCTGATAAGCCGCAAGATAGGAAAGCCGATACAGCTTTGCGCACAGCGTATAGAGAAGCTTGCCAATGGCGATCTTACAAGTCCCGTACCCGAAGTAAAGTCAAAGGACGAAACCGCACTTCTTGCCGAGTGTACGCAGAAGGTAGTAAGCGAACAGCAGATAATGATAGGCGATATCGGCAACATACTCGGCAGTATGGCGCAGGGCAGTTTTGATGTTGACAGTGAAGACGCCGAGAAGATTTATCGTGGCGACTACAAGGTGCTTATCGAGTCTGTAAGTGAGATAAGGGAGAAGCTGAGCGACACGCTGAGCCGTATCAGCGAAGCAGGCGATCAGGTTGCGACCGGTGCAGAGCAGGTATCCGCAGGAGCGCAGTCGCTTGCACAGGGTGCGTCCGAGCAGGCGGCGTCTGTTGAAGAGCTTGCGGCAACGATACACAACATAAACGCACATATCACAGCGACTACCGACGACTGCAAGCAGGGCAGACAGCTTGTTGACGAAACGGCGGAATACATCGATGCGGCAAACGAGAAGATGCACAGCCTGACCGAAGCTATGAAGGATATAAACGAGGCTTCGGCTGAAATCAGCAAGATAATACAGACTATAGAGGATATAGCGTTCCAGACGAACATTCTCGCACTTAATGCGGCGGTTGAAGCGGCAAGAGTAGGCGAAGCAGGCAAGGGCTTTGCGGTCGTAGCAGACGAAGTCAGAAACCTTGCAGGAAAATCAGCCGACGCCGCACACGATACCACCGTACTTATCGAGCGTGCCATAGCCGCAATTGAAAACGGCAATACGATAACAGACGAAACTGCACAGGCGGTAGGCGAGGTTGAGTCGAGAGCCGGCGCAGTAAGCGATATAGTAAACAAGATAGCAGGTGCAAGCATAGAGCAGGCGGATATGGTAAAGCAGGTGAATATCGGCGTAGAGCAGATATCAAACGTAGTTCAGACAAACTCCGCAACCGCACAGCAGAGCGCCGCCGCTTCGCAGGAGCTGTCCGCCCAGTCGCAGACTCTCCAGAAGCTTGTCAGCCGCTTCACCTTCCCGACTTCGTCGGAGGAAGTTCCGCCTTTGGAAGAGTAGTATCTTTGCGGAGATAACGAAACGGCGGGTTTTAACAATAGTGTTAGGGGAGCGAAACCGAAAGTTTCGCTCCCTTTAGCTTGTATATAAAACTTTTTTTGCGGTTTTGTAGTGCTTTTTCGATAATGCTATCACCAACTACGGAACACGA
>CAMEKR010000123.1 GCA_945921515.1 uncultured Clostridia bacterium
AGGGGCTATCTTTCGGATAGCCCCTCTTTACTTTTCAGATTGACTTTACAAACAGCAAATGGTATAATTGTAAAGAGAAAGCACATTAATTTTTTGGGGGGAGAGTGTGGCAGATGATAGCGTTCAACATAATATGTGTGGCTGTTTCGGTACTGGCATATTTATGGCTGTATCTCACCGATGTCAAGAACAGCGTTTATCAGAATATAATGATACTTATAATGCTGTTTTCAAATATCGGCTACCTCTGCCTCAGTATATCTCAAAATCTCAGCGAGGCGATATTAGCCTGCAAGATACATTATATCGGTGGCTGTTTTATGCCTATGCTGTACTTTTTCACATTCTGCGAAGTGGCACGAATCGAGCTTAAAAAGAAGATAACCTTCCCTCTGCTTCTTGTTCAGATTGCTTTTTACGGCGTAATATGCACTATCGGCTACAGCGATCTATATTATGTAGATCCTCAGTTAGTGATAAAAAACGGAGTAGGTTATATTGTCAAGGGTTACGGTCCGTTGCATTTCCTCTATCCGCTTACAATGGGATTTTATCTTGCCGCTTCGATATCGATAGCAATTATATCCGGACTTAAGAAGAAAACGGTCAACCGCAAAGAAGTGCATGATATGATAGGGTGCGCTGTGTTTGCGGTACTGTGCTATATAATTCAGAGAATAGCACACTGGGGCTTTGACATTATGCCGGTATCTTATATGATACTTATGATAGGCGCAATTGTTCCGATATATCATTCAAACCTCTTTACCGTTGAAGAAAATAAGAATATAGTTCAGGAACAGCTGAACAAGGTCGGCTTTGTAAATTTCAACAGAAAAATGGAGTATATGGGCTGCAATAAATTTGCAACGGGCATTTTCCCCGAGCTTGTAAGCTGTGAAGTAGGAAAGCCTATCAAAGATTGCGGCGGCGAGCTTGGAGAAATACTTGATGGTATCCGTGAGTTTGACAGCCATTTGTCCGACAGTAATACGGCACAACACAGCCACAGCAAGTTCAGGACATTTAAAATCGGAGAGCGCTGTTTCGAAACGGAGATACATACAATTAACGATTTCCGTAACAAGTGTGTGGGATATACTATCGAGTTCAGAGATGAGACAGAGCATCACAGGATTATTGAGCTGACCTCACAGTATAACGAAACGCTGACAAAAGAAGTAAACGAGAAAACCGAGCGTATCAGCGATATCCAGCAAAAGACCATTCTCGGTATGGCGCAGATGGTCGAGTCAAGAGATATGAGCACAGGCGGCCATATCAAAAGAACGAGTGATGTTGTAAAGATATTCGCTGACAAGCTTCTTACTTCGGGGGCAGGCTTCAGCGAAGATTTTCTTAATATGGTGACAAGAAGCGCACCTATGCACGATTTGGGTAAAATAGGCGTCGATGATGCAATTCTCTGCAAAAAGGGAAAATTCACCGATGATGAGTATGAACAGATGAAAAAGCACGCCGAGATAGGCGGCAAAATGGTAAAGGATATACTGACAGGCGTTGAGGAAGAGGAATTTGTGCGTGTCGCCGAGAATGTAGCGCACTACCATCACGAAAAGATCAACGGAAAAGGATATCCTATGGGGCTTACCGGAGAGCAGATTCCCGTTGAAGCAAGAATAATGGCACTTGCCGATGTATTTGACGCACTCGTTTCAAAGCGTTGCTATAAAGAAGCGTTTACCTACGACAAAGCCTTTTCTATCATCAAGGAGGATTCGGGCTCGCATTTCGATCCGATTCTCGCCCCGATATTCTGTACCTGCAGACCTGAGCTTGAAGCGTATTATGACAACTGCGAGAAGTAATTATTGAAAACGGCTGAATAACCTGAGATATAACAGCATCTCAGGTTCAGCTTGTCGAAAAAGTCTATTTTTTTAATAAGTAGAGCAATTTCTCTATCCCTAACCCCAAACCCCTTCCCCTCGGGAAGGGGCTTATTATCGGGGGCTGCCGCCCCTGCGACCTTGCTTGGGGCTTCGCCCCAAACCCCATTTTATCTTTACAAAGAGGTTTATCGACAGTCTGACCTGAGATAGCATCTCAGGTTATTTCTTTCAAAGCGTATACAGAGCGTTTTAAGGCTGCTTTAAGGTTCATCGGATATAATAAGCACACAACATAAGAAATCAGGCGTCAACTGAGGCAAAGAAAGCAGAAGAAACAGGAGATACACAAGTGCGCAGGAAACGAAGAAGAAGTCCCCTCGCAAAGCTTGCAGGTATCGGTATAGCCGCCGCTGCGGTAATAGCGGCATTTATGATAATACCGAATCTGATTGATTCCGGAAGCTCATCGCAGGATGACTCATCAGCTTCATCGGAGTCGGTCGGAACATCGCTTAGCGAAAGCAAAGATGAGTCAAGCGATGAACAATCCGCAGTCAATATGCCGGATATTGAAACCTCTGTCAGCGGAGAACTGATTAAGGCAGACGGAGTAAAGCTCCCGGATGAAATTAAACAGCTTTTGCTTGATTACACCACAGCAAAGTATAAGTACATAGGCGAGCTTACATACAATTCGCTGTCGGAATATTTCAATACCGACAACAGTTACGGAAAGCTGTATTCGGGATTTTGCAACACATCGCTTCAGTATCTTATATTTGCAAGGAGTAGCAGAAGTGCCGATTTGCACTATGAAGAAGCGTCATTTGTCATAACGGTCGAAAAAGTTTCGGTAAAGTCGGGCGTTTATAACGTTAATTATACTATCAGCGAAAAAGTTACGTTTGCTATTTGCGATACTCCCGCAGAGTCCTGCGGTATGGAGGTCGAAGCGAGAATATCAAAGGGAAGTGACGGAAGCTACAAATTCGACATACTTGCAGAGGATACGGATGTTAATCTGCTGATAGAAGAAAATGTAATGGACTATCTTGGATATGACTATGAGCAGTATTATCTCAAAGATATGACTATACCCGAGGGTTTCAAATTTGACAATATAAATTCGAGTATTCTCAAGAATCTTAAGGCCGAAGCAGAAAGCCATATACTTTCGCAAGAAGAAATGCTCACGGAATATAACGCAAATCCCGACAGCTTTGCGCTTAAAAATAAGGCTAAGCATCAGTACAACAGAGATAAAGCTGTGCAGTATTCGTACAAATGGGTAAACGGTGAAGAAGTGGTAAGGAATCCCGATTACTCCGATTATTCGATATACGGCGGAAACTGTCAGAACTATGTTTCGCAGTCGATATTCGCTTCGGGTATTCCTATGGACTGGAACGGCGATGAGCAATGGAAGTGGTTTGACGACTGGTCGGATACTTCCGAAACGGCTACGGGAAGATCGGGTTCATGGTCGGGTACGGAATATTTTTACGAATATTGCTGTAAGAATGCCGGCTTTGGTATGGTCACCGAAACTGACGGCAATATATACAGCGCACAGCCCGGAGATGTAATTCAGTATGTGGTTGACGGCTGGGCGCATCACAGCGTAATTGTGAGCAAGGTGGTTTACGATGATGACGGAAATGTGGTGGATCTGCTGATAAACAGTAACACTACCGACAGAGTAGATTATCCTATGAGTGCATACGGCTATACCGATATAAGAGTTATACGTATAGTCGGATATAATGATAAGTAAACAAATAAGGTCTTGCCGGACTCGCTCCGACAAGACCCTTTCTTTATATGCAGAAATTTTATTTTTACTATTGACAAATATCAAAATAGTGCTATAATATCTTTTAGCACTCGTGAAGCGAGAGTGCTAAAACGCCAACTACTGATAAATGCGTCAGCGTTATCAGCCTATAATATTTATATATAATTCTATGGCGGCATATCGTCGCAGAAAGGACCGGTTTTTATGGCAAAGAAGGCATTTAAGGCAGAGTCAAAGCGTCTGCTTGATATGATGATCAACTCCATCTACACTCACAAGGAGATATTCCTGCGTGAGCTGATATCCAACGCAAGCGATGCGCTTGATAAGCTGTATTACAAGTCGCTTACCGAGAATCTCGGTATCGAGAGAAAAGAGCTTGGCATTGACCTTGCGGTCGATAAGGATAACCGCTTGCTCACTATTACCGATAACGGTATAGGTATGACTAAGGATGAGCTTGAGAACAATCTCGGCGTTATTGCGCAGAGCGGCTCGTTCAAGTTCAAGAACGACAACAACGACACCGAAAAGGACGATATCAATGTTATCGGTCAGTTCGGCGTAGGCTTCTATTCTGCATTTATGGTAGCGTCGCAGGTAACGGTAGAAACAAAGGCTTACGGCAGCGAGCAGGCATACAAGTGGTATTCCGAAGGCGTTGACGGATATACCGTGACCGAGTGCGACAAGGATACTGTCGGTACTAAGATCACCCTTAAGATAAAGGAAAACACAGAGGAAGAGGAGTACGACGAGTTCCTTCAGGATTACAAGCTCCGTATGATAGTAAAGAAGTATTCCGACTATATCCGCTATCCTATCAGAATGGAAGTAAGCCATCAGCATCTCAAAGAAGGCACAGAGAACGAATATGAAACTCACACCGAGATAGAAACGCTAAACAGCATGGTGCCGATATGGAACAAGAGCAAGTCCGAGCTTAAGGATGAGGACTACAACGAGTTCTATAAAGAAAAGTTCTTTGACTATGACGATCCTATAGCACATATCCATACAAAGACAGAGGGTACCGCAACCTATAATGCGCTGATGTATATTCCCTCCAAGGCTCCTTTCGACTATTACTCAAAGGACTACGAAAAGGGACTTCAGCTGTATTCAAACGGCGTGCTGATAATGGACAAGTGTTCCGATCTTCTGCCCGATTATTTCAGCTTTGTAAAGGGCCTTGTAGACTCTGCGGATCTGTCGCTGAATATCTCCCGTGAGATGCTCCAGCACGACAGACAGCTTAAGATAATAGCAAAGAGCCTTGAAAGATCGATAAAGAACGAGCTTACAAAAATGCTCCGCAACGACCGTGAGAGATACGAAAAGTTCTGGAAGGCTTTCGGACTTCAGATAAAGTTCGGCGTATATAACGGCTTCGGCGCAGGAAAAGAGCTGCTTAAAGACCTGCTGCTGTTCTACTCTTCATTTGAAAAGAAGCTGGTTACACTTGAAGAGTATGTATCCCGTATGAAAGAGGATCAGAAGTATATCTACTTTGCAAGCGGCGAAACAGTCGACAAGATAGACAAGCTGCCTCAGACAGAGCTTGTAAAGGATAAGGGCTATGAGATACTTTATCTTATCGACAATGTTGATGAATTTGCTCTTCAGATGATGGTGGATTATAACGAAAAGCAGTTCAAGTCCGTATCTGCAGGCGACCTTGACCTTGAAACTCCAGAGGAGAAGGAAGAGCTCAAGACAAAAGCGGAAGAGAGCAAGGATATGTTTGCGTTTATGAAGGACTCTCTCGGCGGAAAAGTAAAGGATGTAAGACTGTCAAAGATATTAAAATCTCACGCAGTTTGTCTTACAAGCGACGGTCTGCTGTCGATAGAGATGGAGAAGGTGCTCAGCCAGATGCCCTCAGAACATGACGCAAAGGCTGAAAAGGTGCTTGAGATAAACCCCGATCACCCGATTTACGAAACGCTGAAAAAGCTGTTTGACAGCGATAAGGACAAGCTGAAGACCTACAGCGAGATACTGTACGATCAGGCTCTGCTTGTAGAGGGTATGCCTATTGAAGATCCCGTTGAATACAGCAATAAGATATGCTCGCTTATGGTGTGAGATAAGATACGAAACAGCC
>CAMEKR010000124.1 GCA_945921515.1 uncultured Clostridia bacterium
TCGCCGTCAATCAAAATATTCTCCTATATCGGTATTGCCGTTGTACTCCTTGCGGATGCGGATAATGACAGAGCCGTCGGGACTCTCCGATTCATCATCTATTCTGAATCTTGTCTTTGACTTTACAAGTCCGTCCTTGTATCGTTGAGCCTCTTCACGATTCAGCCTGAGGAGAGTTTCTGCCGATAAACCGCTGTCCTCTTTCTGTCGGAACGTGACCGTCTGCATAATGCAAGCCGCTTTTATCCTTTTCATGTTTTTACCGCCTTTCAGTTTTTCTGTATATATTATACCATTTCAATCAAAAATTTTCAAAGCAACTTTTTCACAAATTTTCGGCGGTGTATATTTGTGAAAATGCGCATAAAAAAGCAGAACATCTAATCAAGATGTTCTGCTTTAATTTTGCGTAATAGTTTATATTCTATCAGGTCGTAGGCTTCTGTCTTACCTTAATATGAACCTCTCTGAGCTGCTGTTCGGTTACTTCGGTAGGTGCACCGAGCAGGAGATCCTGAGCGTTTGAGTTCATCGGGAATGCGATTACCTCTCTTATGCTCTCATCGCCTGTCAGAAGCATGATCATACGGTCAACACCGGGAGCCATACCTGCGTGCGGAGGTGCGCCGTACTGGAATGCGTTGTACAGAGCGCCGAACTTTTCGGCTACATCCTGTTCTGTATAGCCTGCTATCTCGAACGCCTTTATCATGGTGTCAAGGTCATGGTTTCTTACAGCGCCGCTTGACAGCTCAACGCCGTTGCACACGATATCATACTGATATGCAAGTATATCAAGAGGATTCTTTGTGTTAAGCGCTTCAAGACCGCCCTGGGGCATTGAGAAGGGATTGTGGGTAAATATCGTCTTGCCTGTTTCTTCATCCTCTTCATACATCGGGAAGTCAACTATAAAGCACATCTCGTATCTGTCATAATCGATAAGATTCATTCGCTTTGCCACTTCGGTACGTATCTGACCTGCAAACTTAGGCGCCATCTTCTTGTTGTCTGCAATGAAGTAAAGTACATCGCCTACTTGGAGCTCACATCTTGTCTTAAGCTCTGCACGCTGTTCGTCATTTAAGAACTTGTCGATAGGTCCTAAGTAGTTGAAGTTCTCGTCAACCTTTACATAGCCAAGACCTTTCATGCCTATCTCTTTTGCAAAGGCTTCCATCTTTTCAAAGAAGCCCTTTGACTGACTTGCCATACCGGGTACTCTGATACCTCTTACGCACTTGTTTGCAAAAGGCTTGAAGTCGCTGTCAACAAACAGGTCGGACAGCTCGGTTATTATCAGAGGGTTTCTGAGGTCGGGCTTGTCTGTGCCGTATTTGAGCATAGATTCCGCATAAGGAATACGCTTGAACGGTGCGGGAGAAACAGGCTTGTTGCTGAACTTCTCAAAAACTGCGGATAAAACCTCTTCTGCGTTTGCAAAAACGTCTTCCTGAGTTGCAAATGCCATCTCAAAGTCCAGCTGGTAGAACTCGCCGGGCGAACGGTCTGCTCTTGCGTCTTCGTCACGGAAGCAAGGAGCGATCTGGAAATACTTATCAAAGCCCGATACCATAAGCAGCTGCTTGAATATCTGCGGTGCCTGAGGCAGAGCGTAGAACTTTCCGTGATGCTTACGGCTGGGGATAAGATAGTCTCTTGCACCCTCGGGAGAGCTTGTAGAAAGAATGGGAGTCTGTATCTCCAAGAATCCCATCTCGGTCATCTTACTGCGCAGGAAGGATATTACCTGTGAACGCAGAACTATATTGTTATGCATTCTCTTGTTACGCAGGTCAAGATAACGGTACTTAAGACGAATATCCTCTTTTGTTTCGGTAGAAGTGGGTACTTCAAACGGGAGCTGTTCAACGGTCACCTTACCCAGTACCTCAAGGCTTTCGGCTACTATCTCTATAGTGCCGGTTGCTATCTTCTCGTTGTATGTGCCCTCGGCTCTCTTTATTACCGTACCGCCTATGGTAACGGCACACTCCTTGTTTACACCGTCAAGAAGAGCCTCGTTCTTCTGGAAGGTTATCTGCACATAGCCGTAATGGTCACGCAGATCGATAAACTTGATACCTCCGTGGTCACGGATGTTCTCTACCCAGCCTGCAACACGAACGGTCTTGCCGATATCGGATTCACTCAGCATCTCGCAGGTGTGCGTGCGGTATTTGTTCTCTAAAAACATTTCTTTCTTGCCTTTCTTTCTTTTATTATCAGCCCTTGAGCTTTTCTTCAAGCATTGCCTTTACGCTTGCGGGTGAAGCCGCACCTCGAAGTATCTTGTTACACTGTCCCATAAGGAATCCGAATACCTTTGTCTCGCCGCTTCTGTACTGCTCGACTGCCTTGGGATTAGCCGCCATGATGTCATTTATCGTCTTTTCAAGCAGTTCGTTGTCTTCTTTTATCCACAGCTGCTGTTCTTCGGCTATATCGGCAGGCTTCTTGCCGGATTCTATCATTTCACGAAGAATTATCTTTCTGTTGTCCTTTGATATCTTGCCGCTTTCTCCAAGCTCAATGAGCTTTGCAAAGTCCTCTGCGGTAAACTTCATATCGTCAAGGTCAAGCTCGCCTAAGTTTATTCTTCTCATAAGCTCGACTACTATGAATGTTGCAACAGGCTTTGGATTGTTGTATACCCTTATAGCTTCTTCAAAGAAATCGCTGATAGGCTTTGAATCGGTCAGCACCTTTGCGTCTGCCGCAGATATGCCGTATTCTCCGGTGTAACGAGCCACTCTCTGCTCGGGCATCTCGGGGATATCCGCCTTTATTGCGGAAAGCTCTTCTTCCGTAAAGATTATCGGAGGAATGTCGGGATCGGGGAAATAGCGGTAGTCGTGAGCGTCCTCTTTTGAACGAAGCGAGCTTGTCTCGCCTGTTGCGTCATTGAAGTGGAGCGTTTCCTGTACTACTCTTTCGCCGTTCTCAATAAGCTCTGTCTGACGGTATATCTCGTACTCTATGGCACGCTGAATAGCCTTTGTTGAGTTAAGGTTCTTTACCTCAGTCCTTGTTCCGAGCTTATCCGAACCTTTTTCTGCGAGAGAAATATTGACGTCGCATCTCATTGAGCCCTGCTCAAGCTTTCCGTCGCAGACTCCTGCATACTGAAGCATCATTCTTATCTTTTCAAAGAATGCGACAACTTCAGCCGCCGAGTGAAAATCCGGTTCTGTAACTATCTCGATAAGCGGTATTCCGCAACGGTTATAGTCAGCAAGGCTGACACGCTCGATATCATCATGAACGAGCTTTCCTGCGTCCTCTTCAAGATGTATGCGGTTTATGCGCATTGTCTTCTGCTCGCCGTCAACCGTGACATCTACGTGTCCGCCAAGACATACGGGGCGGGGCATCTGGGATATCTGATATGCTTTGGGCAGATCGGGATAGAAATAATTCTTTCTGTCCCACTTAGTAAAGCGTGATATCTCGCAGTTCATGATATAGCCTGCTTTTATGATATATTCGACCGCCTTTGCGTTAAGCACGGGGAGCGTGCCGGGCAGTCCCGAACATACGGGGCAGCAGCGTGAATTAGGCTCGCCGCCGAACTCTGCGGAGCAGGTGCAGAATACTTTTGAATTTGTCAGAAGCTCTGCGTGTATCTCAAGTCCGATAGTAGGATATAATTTCATATTGTTACCGTCCCTTCTTATACTTCGCTGTAGCGCCTGTCAAACGACTTTTCAAAAGCGTCTGCCGCCTGTATCAGCGTAGCCTCGTCCCACTTTCTGCCGACAAGCGACATACCTATGGGCATTCCGTCGGCATTATATCCGCAGGGAACGGATATAGCAGGCAATGAAGCGATATTTACGGTAACCGTGCAGATATCCGCAAGATACATCTTAACGGGATCTGTCTCCTGCTCGCCTATCTTGTAGGCTACTGTAGGAGCTGTGGGTGTAAGAATGATATCCGCATTTTCAAATATCTCGTTATATTCCTTGATTATCTGCTGTTTTAATGCGAGCGCCTTCAGATAATATGCGTCATAGTATCCGCTTGACAGCGCATAGTTTCCGAGAAGGATACGGCGCTTAACTTCATCGCCGAAGCCTCTTGAACGGCTGTCTCTTATCATCTCGTCAAAGGTTCTGCCCTCGCCTCTAAGACCGTACTTGATTCCGTCAAAGCGTGAGAGGTTTGACGCAGCCTCTGCGCTCGCTACAAGATAATATGCCGCAACGGCGTACTTAAGGCTCTTCATGGAACAGTCAACAAGAACTGCTCCCATTTCTTCGTATTTCTTTGCCGCCGCAAGCACTGCGGTCTTTACCTCTTCATCTGTGCTTTCTGCGAAAAATTCTTTGGGCAGGGCTATCTTCATACCCTTTATATCCTTGCCGACCTTTGCGTTGAAATCTTCGGCAGGCTTGTTTGCGCTTGTTGCGTCACGGCTGTCCTTTCCGCAAATCGTATTCAGTATAGTTCCGCAGTCAACAGCGCTGTTTGCTATAGGGCCTATCTGGTCAAGCGAGCTTGCGAAAGCCACAAGTCCGTAGCGTGATACTCTGCCGTAGGTGGGCTTAAGTCCCGTAACTCCGCAGAATGAAGCAGGCTGTCTTATTGAACCGCCCGTATCGCTTCCGAGTGCGGCAGGTGCCATTGCGGCAGAAACTACAGCCGCCGAGCCGCCGCTTGAGCCGCCCGGCACACGGGTTAAATCAAAGGGATTCTTGGTTTTGGCGAATGCGCTGGTCTGCGTTGAGCCGCCCATTGCGAACTCATCCATGCTGGTCTTGCCGAGAAGTACATAATCATCGGCTTTCAGCTTTTCTATAACGCAAGCGTCATAAGGCGGAATAAAGTTGCCGAGCATATTTGAAGCGCAGGTAGTTCTGATGCCGTCTGTGCATATATTATCCTTTATAGCAAGCGGTATGCCTGTGAGCGACTTTGCCTCGCCTTTATCGATAGCTTCCTGCGCCTTTGCGGCATTCTTCATAGCCTCTTCTTCGGTAACGGTGATATAACCCAGTACCTGTGAGTCGGTCGTTTTTATTCTTTCAAAATACTCTTTGCAAAGCTCAGCCGCACTTATCTGCTTTGTATCCAGCATTTCCCGCAGAGAGCCTAAAGTCTGTTTTTTAAGATCCATATTATATCCTTTCAGCTTAATCTACCATTTTAGGCACAACATAGCAGTTGTCGCTGGGCTGTGTATTGCTCAGCAGTTTTTCCGCAGGGAATGATGGCTTAGCGACATCTTTTCTGACTTCGTCATAGCTTATACTGTTATTGTCCTTTGTGTCGTCATAAACTACATCAAATTCTTTAACGGTATCCATAAGCTCTATTATTGCGCTCATTTCGCCCATTACCTTTTCTTTTCCTTCATCGGTATAATTGAGCTTACTCAGATCACACAGATGGTCTATGGTCTTTATATCCATTTACCGTCATTCCTTTCTTTTGCGGCGGCAGTCAGCACAAGACAAAACCTACTCGCCCATTATATAGTTATACTTTTACTATTATACTACATAAACGGCGCTTTTGCAAGCGTTAAAGGTAAAAAAACGGCTTTGGCACAAAAAAAGAAGACCTATCGCAAGTTAATCCTCAACTGTATGAGTGGTAGAGCATTATTAGCGGCAAGTCTTCTGATAAATAATTTCACACCCTTAGCAAAATGTCAATGCAAATATTATGAAAGCATTGAGAAGCGCCAAAAC
>CAMEKR010000125.1 GCA_945921515.1 uncultured Clostridia bacterium
TTGAACAGAAGCTGTTCCTTGTTGCCGTCAACATTTACGCAGGTATCACTGCTGATACGCTCGGTATGTCCCATCTTGCCCAGTACTCTGCCGTCGGGAGAGATGATACCTTCGATAGCGCAAATAGAGCTGTTGGGATTGTATGCAAGGTCCATAGTAGGCTCGCCGTTAAGGTCAACATACTGGGTTGCAACCTGTCCGTTGTCGATGAGCTGTCTGATAACTTCATCGCTTGCGACAAATCTTCCCTCACCGTGTGAGATAGGAATATTGTACACTTCTCCTACCTTGCAGTGCATAAGCCAGGGTGACTTGTTGGTGCATATCTTTGTAAGCGCAAGCTGTGACTGGTGTCTGCCTATGGTGTTGTAGGTCAGCGTAGGACTTTCGCTTGACAGAGGAACTATCTTGCCGAAAGGCACAAGACCAAGCTTGATAAGCGCCTGGAAGCCGTTGCAGATACCTATCATAAGACCATCACGGTTGTAGAGCATATTCTCTACAGCGTCTTTTATCTTGGGATTACGGAAGAATGCGTTGATGAACTTTGCCGAGCCTTCGGGTTCGTCACCGCCTGAGAAGCCGCCGGGAACTGCTATCATCTGGCTGTCTGCTATTCTCTTGGCAAACTCGTTTACGCTGTCTTCCATATTCTTTGCAGAAAGGTTTCTGATAACGAATATTTCGGCTTCGCCGCCGTAGCGGTTGAATGCCGCCGCCATATCGTATTCGCAGTTTGTACCCGGGAATACGGGGATAAGCACCTTAGGCTTTGCTATATTACCGGGAGCCTTATTTATAAGCAAATCACAGCCTTTATCGTAGGCAACAGCTTCGGGCTTAGGCATCTCGGGAAGAGAATTTTTGAAGATAGGCTCAAGAACAGCGTCATATTTCTTCTCAAGCTCGGCAATATCAAGAACAACATCGCCTGCTGTGATAGTGTAATCGCTTACCGTTTCACCGATAAGCTCTGCGCCCTCAATTTCGGATGAAGCTTCGATGATAAATGCGCCGTAGCAAAGACCGAATAACTGCTCATCGCTGAGAGCCTTGAGCTTTGCACCGATTCTGTTGCCGAGCGACATCTTGAAGATACCTTCAGCGATACCGCCGTGAGCAAGCGACCATACCGAAAGAGCCTTTCCGTCTGCAATAGCCTTTTCAACTGTCTTGAATACCGCCTTGACGCTTTCAAAGTCGGGCATCTTGTTTTCGTCGTACTTGGGAGCTATATAGTAGATATCGCTGCAGGGGAGCTTGAATTCGGCAGAGATTATCTTGTCGGATTTAGCGGTAGATACCGCAAAAGAAACCAGCGTAGGCGGTACATCGATATGTTCAAATGTACCCGACATAGAGTCCTTGCCGCCGATAGCGCCGCTTGAAAGGGCAATCTGCGCCTTATATGCACCGAGAAGCGCCGCAAAAGGCTTGCCCCAGCGCTTAGGTTCTCCCTGTGTACGCTCAAAATATTCCTGGAAGGTAAGCCAGCACTTTTCGCTGCTGCCGCCTGCGGCAACTACCTTTGCCATACTTTCAACTACAGCAAGTGCCGCTGAATGATAAGGTGACTGACGGCTTATGAAAGGATCAAAGCCCCATGCCATTATTGAAGCGGTCTTTGTGTTGCCCGAAAGAACGGGGAGCTTTGCCGCCATAGCCTGTACGGGTGTCTGCTGTGTTTTACCCGAATAAGGCATAAGCACCGTACCTGCGCCGATAGTCGAGTCAAAGCGCTGAACAAGACCCTTCTGCGAGCAGATATTGAGGTCTGTAACGAGCTTTTCCCACTCTTCCTTAGTGTTGCGTCTGCCTGTAGAATAGCTTACTTCGGGGGCGGGAACATATATATCGGTGTGCTTTTCCGCACCGTTTGAGTTTAAGAACTCTCTTGAAATGTCACAGATAGTCTTTCCGTTCCAGTTCATTCTGAGTCTGGGATTCTCGGTAACTACCGCTACGGGAGTAGCCTCAAGGTTTTCCTTGCCTGCAAGAGCGATGAATTTGTCAACATCATTCTTGTCAACAACAACAGCCATTCTTTCCTGTGACTCGGAGATTGCAAGCTCTGTACCGTCAAGTCCGTCATACTTCTTGGGAACTGCGTTAAGGTCGATTTCAAGACCGTCTGCAAGCTCTCCTATAGCAACCGAAACACCGCCTGCGCCGAAGTCATTGCAGCGCTTGATAAGCTTTGTTGCGTTCTTGTCACGGAAAAGTCTCTGGAGCTTTCTTTCCTCGGGAGCGTTACCTTTCTGAACTTCTGCGCCGCAGGTTTCAAGCGATTCAACGCTGTGTGACTTTGACGAGCCTGTCGCACCGCCGCAACCGTCACGACCGGTTCTGCCGCCGAGCAATATTATAATATCGCCGGGAGCAGGGCGCTCACGGACTACATTTTCAGCCGGAGCCGCACCGATAACAGCGCCTATCTCCATACGCTTAGCCATATAGCCGGGATCGTATATCTCGGCAACATGACCTGTTGCAAGACCTATCTGGTTGCCGTAGGAAGAATAGCCCTGAGCGGCGGTTGTTGTAATCTTTCTCGGAGGAAGCTTTCCGGGGATGGTTTCTTTAACGGGCAGAAGCGGATCTGAAGCACCGGTCACACGCATTGCCTGATATACATATGAACGGCCCGAAAGAGGATCTCTTATTGCGCCGCCGAGACAGGTTGCCGCACCGCCGAAAGGTTCAATTTCGGTGGGGTGGTTGTGTGTTTCGTTCTTGAACATAAGCAGCCATTGCTCGTCTTTGCCGTCAACATCAACGGTTATCTTTACCGAGCAGGCGTTTATCTCTTCGCTCTCGTCAAGGTCGGGGAGCAGACCGTCTTTTTTCAGTTTTCTGACAGCGGCTGTTGCGATATCCATAAGGCATATCGGCTTTGCGCTTCTGCCCAGCTCCTCCTTGTCGAGCTTGTATTCTTTATAAGTATCTTCGATATACGAAGCGTCAATAGTCGCATTGTCGATTATCGTGCCGAATGTAGTATGACGGCAGTGATCCGACCAGTAGGTATCTATCATTCTGATTTCGGTAAGAGTCGGGTCTCTGTGTTCACTCTTGAAATAATCCTGGCAGAACTTGATATCGCCGAGATCCATAGCAAGAGCATACTTCTTTATAAACTCGGCAAGCTCGCTCTCGGAAAGACCGATAAAGCCGTCAAGAACGGCAACATCCTTAGGAATGTCATATTTTACATCAAGCGTCTCGTACTGCTCAAAGCCGCATTCTCTTGCTTCAACTGCGTTGATCAGATAGTGCTTTATCTTTGAAAAATCCTCATCCGAGATATCGCCTTTTAAAATGTACAGCTTAGCATATTTAACAACGGGGCGTTCACCCTGACACAGCATCTGTATGCACTGTGCGGCTGAGTCTGCTCTCTGATCGAACTGACCGGGCAAAAACTCTGTAGCGAACATTTTTTCATCTGCCATTGTCTCGGGCAGAGAATAATAAACATCGTCAACGGGCGGCTCTGAAAATACGGTAGGGGTTGCCTTTTCAAAGTTCTCCTTTGTAATACCCTCAGCGTCGTAGCGGTTAACGATACGGACATCTTTGATACCTTTGATCTGAAGCGCTGTCTTAAGGTCAGAGAGAACTGCCTTGCCCTCGACTGCAAACTGCGGCTTCTTTTCAACATAAATGCGATAAACTGACATAAACTTCCTCCGTCATTTTATTGTAAGCGTGCCTTAGCACGAAACATTATCTCATATTATTATACTACACATACGGCTTAATTACAAGCTTTTTATTTCTTCTCCGACACAAAAATCACTGCCCGAAGCACTCGTAATTTGTACACTAATTATATCCTGTTTTTGAGCATTGCTACCGTAGATGCGCACAGGGACATACTGCGGAGTAAGGCCGTTTGCATATTCTTCGCTTTCTCTGCGCTGGATAAGCACTTTTTCGGTTTTTCCGACGCAGGACGCAAAATAGCCCTCTTTAAGCTGTTTTGCTATACCGCTCATTATACGGTAGCGCTCGGCGGCAACATCGGATGGTATACGCCCGTTCATTTTTGCCGCTGCCGTGCCTTCTCTTACCGAATAAGTGAAAACGTGCATACCCGAAAAAGCCGCCTTCTTTACAAATTCGCAGGACTCCCTGAATTCTGCATCGGTTTCGCCAATAAAACCGACCATAACATCGGTGGTTATGGCACAATCGGGAAATGCGGCTCTGAGCTTATTTACAATATCGAGGTATTCGTCGGGAGTGTAGCGGCGGTTCATGCGTTTTAAGGTTGCGGAGCTTCCCGATTGAAGCGACAGGTGAAAATGAGGGCAGAGCTTTTTCTGCGCCGCCATTCTTGCTATATCGCTGTCTGTCAGAAGCTCGGGTTCAAGCGAGGAAAGTCTGACTCTTTCTACGCCATCTACCGAGCAGACGGTTTCTATTGCGTCGGCAAGCCTCAGTCCCATATCTGAGCCGTAGCAGGAAAGATTGATCCCTACAAGCACCATTTCTTTATGTCCACACGCCACCTGAAACTCGGTTTCTTCTTTTATATCGTCAAGCGGTCTTGAGCGCACCGAGCCCCTTGCTGTCGGGATAATGCAGTAACTGCAGAATCTGTCACAGCCGTCTTCTATTTTAATAAAAGCTCTCGTTTTGCCCATATCGGCGTTATTGTTTTTTTCGTACTGCTTTTTTACGGGGCGGGGTGGAACCGCAACCTGTTTAGCGTTGTTGTTTGTGAAAGCGTCTATCATATCTGCGAGCTTTTCTTTATACTCAGTTCCCGTAACTATATCTGCCGACAGGGAAGAGGCGACAGCAGGAAACGCTTGCGGAAAGCATCCGGTAAGCGCTATTATTTTCATAGGGTCTCTGCGCTTGATACGCTCTATAAGCTGTTTTGCCTTCTTATCGCTGTTTTCTGTTACAGAACAGCTGTTGATAATTATAATATCGGCTGAGAAAAGGTCTTCTGTCCTTTCGTAGCCGTGTTCATCCATTGCTTTTGCTATCGTTGCGCTTTCATATTGATTGACCTTACAGCCAAAGGTCTGAATAGTGTATCTGATATAATCACATCCGTTTATGGTAAGTTTCACCAAAAGTAAACTTCTGATAGCTTTATTATACTTTATTATTACGAAATTTGCAAGCAAAGCGGCTTTTTTGAAAAAATTCTATTGACCTTAATCGGTAATGTGTTATTATATAGCTGTAAGGAAAACCTTACAGGCGGCGATAATATAAACATAAAGTGTGGCTTTTCGACACCGGATGATGATTATTTGTAAAAGCGATTGACAACCGCCGCTTATTTTGGTAAAATGAAATCAACCGGAAAGGAAAGCCGAGGAAAAGAAAGGTAGGTTTTATTTATGAAAACAGCAAATATCAGAATCAACACAATTGAAGATGTTAAGAATTTCGTAACGACAGTTACAAAGTGCAATTACGATGTTGATATCGTAAGCGGCAGATATGCAATCGACGCTAAGTCTATCATGGGTATATTCAGCTTAGATCTTTCTAAGCCCCTTGAGCTCAGAGTTCACTCTGACGACTGCGATGAGCTGTTATCCGAGCTTGATAAGTATATCATCAAGTAATATGTAAAAGAATGAGCCGCTGTGCAAC
>CAMEKR010000126.1 GCA_945921515.1 uncultured Clostridia bacterium
GCAATGGGTTATATTGTTGAAGAAACAAGACAGGGTACGGTTATTAAGAAAGCGTGAAAAACCGAATTAACAGTTACACTGGGCTGTCAATATGACAGCCCAGTAAGCTTGTCGAAAAAGTCTATTTTTTAATAAGTAGAGCAAATTCTCTATCCCTAACCCCCAACTCCTTCCCCTCGGGAAGGGGCTGTTGATCGGGGGCTATCGCCCCTCGCCCCTATTGGGGGCTGACGCCCCTCAACCCCATTTTGAGAAAGATTTAGGTTTATCGACAGTCTGCGGGGCTGTCGTTATGACAGCCCCGTTTATATTACCATTTTTAATAAACTCTGAAACTTAGAAGCGATATCTGCTCAGGCATAGATATGCAAAGCGTTCCCGGCTTTTTCGAATCTATTCCGTCAAGGCAAAGCTCTGCGGTAACTATATCGAATCTTGTGATATCCACCGTAGGCTTTACAAGCACCTCGCACAGTTTTTTACCGTCAAGGCTGACCGTGATATTACCGCTGTTTGAATTGCTTGCACAGACAAGCTCAATATGCTTAGCATCGCCAATGGCGCATCTGTTGTAGATAAGTCCTCCGCCCTGCATATAATGCTGTTCGAGCTTTTTAGAGTAACACATTTTCGTGTTGAATTTGCCGTCATAGTTCTTGGCGTAAACACACTTTGACAGCTGTCTTAATGGCAACGCTTCTCCGCTGACATAAAGCTTCACGCTTTGTCTTATATCCTCGCTTGACGCACCCTCAAAGAATGTATATTCGCCCTGCTCTACAATAAATCGCTCGCTTGCGGTATCATAGAAACGAAGCTCCTTCTTGTCTATATCGAATTCAAGACGGCGCAGCTCGCCGTGAGGTATGTGCACTCGTCTGAATGCGGCAAGCTGTTTTAAGGGACGCTTTACCGATGGATTTTCCGCCCTGAAATATATCTGAACGACCTCGTCAGAGTCCACCTGCGACTCGTTTTTCACATTCAGAGATACTTTTATGCTGTCACCGTTATCGGTCACTTCGAAGGCCGAATGAGCAAACTTTGCGTAGCTCAGTCCGTAGCCGAACGGGTAAAGCGGCTTACCTTTATAATAAAGATAGGTCATATCATTTTCTATGATATCATAGCTCTCGATAGGCGCAAGCTCAAGCTCGCTTTTATACCAGGTCTGAGCAAGTCTTCCTGCAGGCGAATATTCACCGGAAAGCACCTTTGCAAACGCCCGCCCGAGCTCAGGACCTGCGTGTGTAGTGTAAATGATTGCAGGCATATACTCCTGCTCCTCGCATACGGCGTAAGGATAGCTTGATACTATAGTGAGCACAGAAGAAGGGTTAGCCTCGCAAACCTTCTTTGCAAGCAGGCTCTCGTGCGGTGCGAGCGCAAGAGTAGTTCTGTCATACATCTCACGGGCAACTATCATAGGATCGTTTCCGACGCATATAACAGCGCAGTCGCAGGTCTTTGCAAGCTCTGCGGCACGGGATATTCCGTCGGATATAACTTCCTCGCTAAACAGCTTGCCGTCTGTTATGCCAAAAGGCTTATCAAGCACGAGCTTTCCGCTTTTGTCACAGCTCAGCACCTTATCGAAATAAGTTCTGTATATCACTTTACCGCAATATTCCTGCGGTTTCATTATCTCCTGTGAAAACCATCTGAATGTCGTTTCGCTGTCGCACTTGACAGACGCTTCGGTGATAAATTTATTATTGAATAATGAACGGTATGTGGTTTCGCTGTTTGTGTATTCCGCTTTTTCAAAAACGGCTCTGGGATCGTCCCTGTCATATATGGCGCTTAGCGTATCATCATCTGCAACTCCGAGATATTTACCTGTAAGCTCCGATCTTATCACTACATGGTCACAGCCGTTATCGTACTTTACATCGGCGAATTTATCCTTAAGTCCATCGGCGATAGAGATATTATATGACGAATAACCGGTATACCAATCCATAAGGTTTGCGTTGCCGTTAAGTCCGACTACTGCCAAGCTCTTTTTTGTATCAAGCGGAAGTATTCCGTTATTTTTAAGCAGTACCATCTGTTCGAGTGCGGCACGGTGATTTATTTCTCTGTGCTTATCGCAGTCAACACAGTTTTCGTCTATATCGGAAAAAGGATGTTCTTCATCAAATTCTCCGAGTCTGAACCTTGCAAGCATTGTATTAAAAAGCGCCTTGTCTATATCCGCTTCGCTTATCATACCGCTTTTATAAGCCTCAAGCGCCGCCGCTTTTACAACATCCTCGTTATCGGTCATTACATCGGTGCCGTTCTTTATCGCAAGAGCAATAGTTTCGGCGTGGGACGTACTGTACTTGTGGAATAATACATTCTGCGAGAAATCGCCGCCGTCGGTCACAACAAAACCGAGTCCCCATTTATCTTTGAGTATCTTCTGTATATCGGGATTAATTACAGCCGGAACGCCAGACAGCTCGTTATACGCCGCCATTACAGAATATGCACCGCCTCTTGTAACTGCCGGCTCAAAAGCCGCATAATAGTACTCATTCAGCGTTCTCATATCAACATTTGAAGAAGACGAGCCTCTGTGCTTCTCCGTGTTATTGGCACAGAAATGCTTAAGCGTTGGTATCGTCTGATAATACTCGCCTTGCCTGTCGGCAAGTCCTCTTGTATATGCCGCAGACATCTCTCCGGTAAGGTACGGATCTTCGCCGTAGCCCTCTTCATTTCTTCCCCAGAGCGGATTGCGGCACATATCAACGGTAGGCCCCCACAGCATTAGGTGCCCTTCGGGATGCCTCTTGTTCATCACTCTTGCCTCTTTGCCTGCTACAAGTCCAAGCTGCTGCATAAGGTCGGTATCAAATGTACCGGACAAACCAATAGGCTGAGGAAAAACCGTTGTAGGTTCATCGGGGTTTCTTGAAACATATCCTCTTGCTACCTCAGAGCCCACATACCATTCCTTTATCCCAAGTCTTGGAACTGCCGCCATGTGGCTTGACAGCATTGACGCCTTTTCGTCAATGGTAAGCCGTGACAGCAAATCAGCTACACGCTCCTTCATATCAAGCGTACTGTCATTGAATTTATACTTCTTCATAACCCCTCCATAGCAATAGCTGTTAATTCTTATGGTTAGTTTAGCATATGTAATCGTTTTCGTCAATAGCAAATTGATTTATTTTGAGGATTTTTTGCAAAAATGAGGCAGTAGCGGAAATACTTTTGCAAAGCAAAGACGGGCATCGGTGATTTCCCGATGCCCGTTCTATTTATGCCTTTGTCTTTGCTGTCAGAGTCTGCGTGTATGCGCTGTACTCGTTCACCGTTCCTATAGTCTTATAGGCTCTCAGTCTGAACTTGTACGAAGTGTTGGTTTTAAGTCCGCTTACCACGGTGTAAGACACATTTGCGTTTGATGTGAAGCGCTTTATCTGCACCCACTTTGAGCCATCCCACTTTTCAATGCAATAGCCCGATGCGGATATGTTCTTATTCCACTGCATTTTTATCGAGGTTTTCTTGGTCGAGCTTATCTTGAAACCGGTAGTTGTGTACGGTCTTGTGTTGACATTGATATAGCTGAATGCGCTTGATTCATAAGCCGTGCCGTACATCTTATATGCCTTTAATCTGAACTTGTAAGTGGTGCTTGCTTTCAGCCCTGTAACGGTATAGCTTGTGGTTGCATTGCTTGTTATCTTCTTTACCGTTACCCACTTTGTACCGTCGTATTTATCAAGCACATAGCCGTCTGCGGATATATTCTTATTCCACTTGAGCGTTATAGCAACATTAGTCTTTGAGGATACCGAAAGACCTGTCGTTGTATACGGTCTTGTATTCACATTAAGATATGTAAATTTGCTTGAAGCGGTACTCTTATACGCTTTTATGCGGAACTTATTTGTAGTTGAAGCTCTGAGTCCCGTTACCTTGTAGCTTGTTGTTGCATTGCTCGTTATCTTCTTTACCGTTACCCACTTTGAGTTTGCACTGTCATAGCGGTCAAGGATATATCCGTCTGCAACGCTGTTTTTTGTCCACCGGAGCGTTACTGCAACATTCGTCTTTGACGAGCATTTAAGTCCCGATACCGTAGGCACAACGAGCTTTGCTGTGTAGGTATCCTTGTAGCTGTTACCGCACCTTGAGCATTTGTGCAGAGTGTAGCCTTTGGCTGTGTAGGTGGGTTTTACTACGGAGGTGACATAGTTGTGACCGAGTGCCGAAATAGTTTTTGTTTCGTAAGCACCGCAGGAACATTTGCGTGTCTGCGTGCCTGTAGCTGTGCAGGTCGCCGCCTTTGTTGTTGTCCATGCGCCGTATGAGTGAGTGTGGTATAACACTTCATAATCAAAACCGTTTTCCTTAGCGTAGGCTTCGCCGGCGGTACCGGAGTAGCAGTAGATTTTGAAGCCAGGGATTTTTATATATTCCCCGCGGTAATTACCCTCGTAACCTAATGAATAGTCGCCTATACTTGTCACGCTGCCCGGTATAGTGATTGATGTAATACCGGTGCAAGCTTCGAATGCCCGGTTGTCTATATTCGTCACACCGTCGTGTATAGTGATTGAAGTAAGACCGGAGCAATTGTAAAATGCCAATTCGCCTATACTCGTAACACTACCCGGTATAGTGATTGATGTAAGACCGGTGCAATTGAAAAATGCAGATCTACCTATACTTGATACACCGTCGTGTATAGTGATTGAAGTAAGACCGGAGCATTGGTCAAATGCACTATCGCCTATACTTGTTACACTGTCGGGTATGGTGATTGATGTAAGGCTGGAGCAATCTTCAAATGCACAATACCCTATACTTGTCACACTGTCGGGTATGGTGATTGATGTAAGACCGGAGCATTCGTAAAATGCATATCTACCTATACCGGTCACACCTTTAGGTATAGTGATTGAAGTAAGACCGGAGCAATCGTAAAACGTTCCTTCACCTATACTTGTCACACCTTTAGGTATAGTGATTGTAGTAAGTCTGGGGCAGTGGGAAAAAGCCCAATAACCTATACTTGTCACACTGTCGGGTATGGTGATTGATGTAAGATCGGAGCAATAGGAAAATGCCTGTTCGCCTATACCGGTCACGCTGTCGGGTATAGTGATTGATGTAAGAGTGTAGCAACCGTAAAATGCCATTTGGCTTATACTTGTCACACTCTTCCCGCCAATCTTCGCAGGAATACTAAGTGTAGCAGCGCTTCCGGAATAATCGGTAATCTCCACCGTACCGTCCGCAAGCACGCTGTACTCATAATCTCCGTACTTTTCCGCCCCCGCGCACACTGCGCAGAGTACCGCCATAGCCGCAAGGGTGACTATGCCTGTTAACAGCTTTTTCAATAATTTCATGCTTTCCTCCTTTTGCGGCTGAAATAATTCAGTCGGCTTTGCAAAATTTTATTTGAATAAATTGCTGATTATATTATAAAATATTTCCGCCTGTCTGTCAATGTTAATTTGCACCAATCAGTATATGCCTTTATGCAAGATTGCATAAGCAAAAACGGCTCCCGAAAATTCAAGAGCCGTTAATGTTTATTTCATTTAACAGATTGCCGGATTACTTGCCGAACTTAGCGTCAGCGATTTCGTCCATCGA
>CAMEKR010000127.1 GCA_945921515.1 uncultured Clostridia bacterium
CAAGCAGCTTTGCTTTATCGTCGTCGGATATCTCGGTTTCGGATGAAGTGGTGTCTTCGGTCATTCCGAGCGCTTCTTTAGCCTGCTTCTCAAAAGTTTCGTACCAGCCGTCAAGATTCTCCTGATATGCCTTGTCTATCTCTTTCATTTCGTCCTCGGTCAGCTTGTCAAGACCGAGCTCTTCGGCTTTTTTCAGGATTATCTTCTCGTTTGAGAGCATATCTATGATGTTCTGCCTGTAATGCTTTGCGTACTGCTCATAGTCTGAGCTTGTCTCGTCAAGACCGTAGTTTGCAATAGTAAAAGCGTACTCGGAGTAGAAGTCCTTGAAGGTGATGTTGTAGTATTCTTTTTCCTCAGCGGAAAGAGAATCGGAGGTTGCCCATGCTACTATGTCTTCATCCTTTGCGGTCCATATGTCCTGAACGCTTGTAGTAGTGCTATCTTCCGAAGATGAGTCGAATAAGCTGTCGCTACATCCCGTAAACATCATTGCACAGGCAAGAACCGCAGCAATCGACGCCGTTGTTTTCTTCATATCCAATTGATCCTTTCGTTTTTTAAAACCGTGCGTTTTGTGAAAAGTGCATAACGCACCGATGTGACTATATAAGTATATCACAAATTTCAAAAAAATCAAAACAATTTTTCAAAAATAGGATGAATTTTTTGTGAAAATGTGTTATACTTAAAAAAATATGACCATATGCGGTGCAGATAAGCGTAAAATGCGCTTCTGCCGTTTAATTTTACGGAGGTAGAAAAGTTGAAAAGACTCTTGAAATATATAAGACTTGCCGCACTTGCGATGGCTGTTACGCTTGCATTATGCGCCTGCTCGGGTGCGGATGAGAGCTCGAGCGAAGAATCGTCTCAGGCATATGTTGAAAATACCGGCGCAAAAGTCGGCTACATATATAACCTTGAAGTGTCAAGAGATAATATGACATATATGTTTGAGAAGAGCCGTAAGGATATAGAAACGGTGCTGGGACTTGAGACCTGCTATGTCGATTGCGTTGCGGTATCGCAGTTTGAAAATGCGGTAAAGGCGCTCAAAAACGAGGGCTGTACGATAATAGTATCCGCTTCTCATGTGTTTGCCAATTCCGCCCTCAGCTATGCAAAGCAGGATAAGGATGTGTATATCTTAAGCTACGGCGGAACTGCTTCGCTGTCCAATCTGACCACCTTCCAGCCAAAGCTGTATCAGCCTGCATTTGTATGCGGAACGGTTGCGGCGTGGAATTCTGCGTCGCATAAGATAGGCGTTGTGGCAGACGATATGATGTACTGTTCAAACGGCGTTGTCAATGCGTTCATACTGGGCATCCAGCAGATATATAAAGAGCGTGAAACGGATGTCGAGATAATCTACGCAGAAACAAAACAGCAGACAGAAACCGCCGTCAACACTCTTAAAGAGAAAGGCTGTGACGTTATTTTCTCCTATCAGTCGGATGACTACTGTATGTATTACTGCGACAGTATAGGATTAAGGTCGATAGGCTTTACCAACGATACGGAATATTCCGCACCTAAATACGGCCTTGTCGGATATTATCTCAACTGGGCGACTTTCATAACCGATACGGTCAGAACCTGCATAAACGACAACTTCCTGCCCGAAGCGTACATAGGCGGTATCAACGAGGCTTTTGTCAAGCTGACGCCGTATTCGGCTGCCTGCAAGAAAGAAACCATTACCATATCCGACACGCTTTACGATTATGTGAAGAAGGGCAAAGCCAAGATATTCGAGGGTGAGATAAGAGACAAGGACGGGCTCGCAAGAGTCGGCTCTGGCGGAGTTCTTGAACACGCTGAGATATTATCGATGGATTATCTTGTGTACGGCGTTACTTATATGGCTTCTCTTATAGAGCCGATAGACAATCCGCTTTCATCCGACCTTACCGTTAAAACGGAATATGTCTCATAATCTGCATTTGGTAATAATTGTACTTGACTTAGCGCAACCTTTGTGATAAAATCAATAGCTGTGAGTTCGCAAAATCCTCACTTTCCGTAAATACGGATAAAACAAAACTACGAAAGGACAATTTAATATGCGAAACAAAAAAGTCCTGTTTATCACACAGGGAGCCGTTATCGCAGCCATCTATGTCGTGCTGACTTATTTAGTCAACCTTCTCGGACTTGCAAACGGCGTTATTCAGGTGCGTCTTTCTGAGGCGCTGACCATTCTGCCGGTATTTACTCCGGCGGCTATCCCGGGAGTGTTTATCGGATGTCTTATCTCAAATCTGATAAACGGTGCAGTTATCTGGGATGTAATTTTCGGAAGCCTTGCAACACTTGTCGGTGCAATAGGCACGTATCTTCTGAAAAACAGGAGCAAATGGCTTGCTCCCATACCGCCTATAGCGGCAAACACGATAGTAGTCCCGCTTCTTCTGACTTATGCGTACGGAGTACCCGATGCGCTGTGGTTCTCGGCACTAACCGTTTGCGCCGGAGAAGTGATATCCTGCGGTATTCTCGGAATGGCGCTGTATCACGGACTTGACAACAAATTTTGCAGGCGTCTGTTCTTATCCGAACTTAAGTAAAAACAACATCCCTCTTCAAAACCGAAGAGGGATGTATTATTATTTGTATGTGCAAAAACTTACTTGAGAATAGTGATACCGCCGATAAGGGGAAGCTGCTTAGCCTGACCGTTAACAGCGTTTACAATTCCGAGTATTGTAAGTACAAGACCAAATATACCTACAGCACCGCTGAGAATACCGCCGATTATCCAGCCTACAAAAGGAATAACGCAGATAATACCGGTAACTACGCCTGCAATTGCCTCAAAAATGAAGAGCACAAGTCCCTGATTTGCGTGGTAGCGTGCAAATCTTGAGTTGGGAGCTGCCAGCAGGGGAATAAGGAACAGAAATCCAAGATATGCAAGTAAAGCCATAACCTTGTTGTTCTGAATATCCTGGGGATCAAACTGAGCTGTTGAGTCAGCTGTGTTTGTGAAGTTATTTACGAAGTTCTGAGCGTTGCCTGCTACACCGTTGGGTGCGCCACAGTTAGGGCAGGTCTGAACGTTATCGTCGATCTGCTGTCCGCATTTGTTACAAAAAGCCATGATTTTTTCCTCCTGAATCTTAAACAGATTTAAATTTTCGGCTTTAAGCCGCTAATTAAATTATACCTGTTTTTCGAAAAAAGTCAAATATTATTTCAAATATTCAACTATTTTTACCTGACATTCGTCTTTTTGCAGTAAAAATCGTTGTACAGGTATGATAAATCTTGCAATCTAATCAAATGTGTGATAAAATAATACTATTGTATCGGCGGCAGTCCCAATGTGCCGCTCACCCCATACAAAATAAAGACGAGGAGGAGAGGTCAGCCGTATGCGGCGGTATGACCGAAATATAAATATGAACGCATTTTCATACAGAGTACAGACATTGCAGCCATCAGCAATAAGAGAGATACTCAAGTTTACTGCAGATCCCGAGGTCATCAGCTTTGCGGCGGGTAACCCTGCTCCCGAAGCGTTTCCGACCGAGGAGATCGCAAGGATAACAAACGATATCCTTACAAATACGCCCATAGACGCACTTCAGTATTCAATAACGGAGGGCTATGCTCCGCTTCGTGAATGGATAAGACAGGACCTTAAGAAAAAGGGAATGTTCGATGAATACGAAGAAGATGTTGTCATCACCTCGGGCGCACAGCAGGCAATGGAGGTAGTCACCAAGGAGATATGCAACGAGGGTGATGTTATTATCTGCGAGGCACCTACATTCATCGGCTCGCTGAACGCTTTCCGTTCCTACAACGCAAAGCTTGTCGGCATAGAAATGGAAGACGACGGTATAAATATAGAAAAGCTGGAGGAGGCACTTATTAAATATCAGAGAACGGCTTTCATCTATCTTATACCTAATTTCCAGAATCCCACCGGCAAGACGATGAGCCTTGAAAAGCGTAAAAAGGTTCTTGCTTTGGCTCAGAAATATAACGTATACATACTTGAGGATAACCCCTATGGAGACCTTCGCTATTTAGGCGAGGATATACCGAGCATTAAGTCTATGGATAAAACAGGCCATGTTCTGTACGCAGGCACTTTTTCAAAAACGCTTGCGCCCGGTCTTCGTGTAGGCTACCTGTGCGCACCTAAAAATGTTATAGCTAAGGCTGTTGTTTGTATGCAGGTTTCAACCGTTCACACCTCTATCCTGCCGCAGATGATAACCTACAGATTTGTTACCGAGAATGATTTTGAAGCACATCTTGAAAGGCTGAGAGCAATATACAAGCATAAGTCCGATCTTATGCTGACTAACCTCAAGCTGAAGATGCCTAAATCTATAAAGTTTACCGAGCCCGAAGGCGGTCTGTTTATATGGGGTACTCTTCCTGACGGAGATATGCCGTATTTCTGCAAGAAGGCTGTTCAGAACAAGGTAGCGGTCGTTCCCGGAAACGCATTCTTGACCGATGAAAACGCTCCGTGTCTGTCGTTCAGACTTAATTATTCAACGCCTACCGACGAGCAGATCGAACAGGGCGTAGATATACTTGCAACAGTTGCAAAGACAATGTACAGATAAGAGGAGAACAGGAATGGAAGCAAAAAAGCGCATTTTCAGCGGCATTCAGCCGACTAACACACCGCATCTGGGAAACTATCTCGGTGCGCTCGCAAACTGGGTAAAGCTGCAGGACGAGTACGACTGCACCTACAGCATAGTTGACCTTCACTCTATAACCGTAAGACAGGATCCCGTAAAACTGAAAAAGCAGATAAACGAGAGCTATGCACTGCTTCTCGCAATGGGAGTCGATCCCGAAAAATCAACGGTATTCATACAGAGCCACAACTGCAATCACGCAGAGCTGTCATGGATACTTTCGTGCTACACTCAGTTCGGAGAGCTGTCAAGAATGACGCAGTTCAAGGATAAATCCGCAAAGCACCCCGAAAACATAAACGCAGGACTGTTTACCTATCCCGTGCTTATGGCGGCTGACATACTTGCTTATCAGGCGGACCTTGTTCCCGTAGGAATAGACCAGAAGCAGCACCTTGAGCTTGCGAGAAATATTGCTCAGCGCTTTAATCAGATTTACGGCGATGTTTTCACTATGCCCGATCCGTATATACCCAAGACCGGCGCAAAAGTAATGTCGCTTCAGGACCCCACAAAGAAAATGTCCAAATCGGACGAAAACCCAAATGCAAGCATTTCGGTGCTTGACGACAGGGACACTATCATAAGAAAATTCAAAAGAGCGGTGACCGACAGCGATACCGAAGTAGCGTATCGTGAGGGCAAGGACGGTATAAACAACCTTATGTCCATATACAGTGCGGTTACCGACAAGACCTTTGAAGAAATAGAAAAAGAATTTGCAGGCAAGGGCTACGGCGACTTCAAGCTTGCGGTCGGAGAGGCGACAGCCGACAGGCTTGCCCCGATGCAGAGCGAGTTTGCCCGTATCATTGCCGATAAGGCATATATACAGGAATGTATGAAAAAGGGAGCGGAAAAGGCGTTTAAAACTACACGCAAGACTATACAGAAGGTATACAAGAA
>CAMEKR010000128.1 GCA_945921515.1 uncultured Clostridia bacterium
ATGGGGTTATAGAACTTAACCTATTAATTAAAATATAGACTTTTTCGACAAGCTGTGCCGCCTGAGATTACAGGCGGCTGTTATTTTATACCGCACAAAAATTAGTCGTTGTTTAAGCTTTTGATATTGATTTTTCGGCTTCAAACTGGTAAAATATCAGTATATAGACTGCTTAAGACAAAAGAGGAATATTAATGGAGAAGAGAACTGTTTTATTCAATGATAACTGGAAGTTTGCGCTGACAGCACCCGACAGCCATGAAAGCGTGCTTAACGGCATTCATTGGTATGATGTTGAGATACCTCACGACTGGCTGATAGGCGATACGGCTAATCTTTACAAATCGGGCTGTGGCTGGTACGAGAAGCATCTTCTTATAGATGATAAAGGCGAAGACGATTGCTATATACTGATTTTTGACGGTGTATATATGGATACCACCGTTTATGTAAACGGCAAACAGGTCGGAGAATGGAAATACGGCTATACCACCTTCAGCTTTGACATTACCGATTATCTTGAAAACGGCGATAACCGCATACTTGTAAGAGTAAACCACAAAGCACCAAACACCAGATGGTACAGCGGCGCAGGAATTTACCGCAACGTGTGGCTCAGAAAGACATCACGCCTTCATATTGCACAGGACGGGATATACATATCCGTAAAATGCAATGACAGCGACCGAAGAGAAAGCGGCAAATGGAAGGTAACGGTAAACACCGAGCTTTCAGCCGCATTATGCGGAACGCTGAGCTACAGCATATTATCCCCGTCGGGCATTGAGGAGTACGCCTGCGAGCGCAGAGTCTGCGGAAAATCGGACAAGCTCGTTTATTACATCGACCATCCTAAGCTGTGGGATACTATAGATCCGCATCTTTACACTCTCATCGCAACGCTTAAAAGTGAAGACGGTAAAGTGCTTGACAGCGAAAAGACTTCCTTCGGTTTCAGGAGTGTTAAGTTTGACAGCAAGGAAGGCCTTATGCTTAACGGCATTCATACAAAGCTGAACGGCGTATGCCTGCATCACGATCTCGGTGCGCTCGGTGCGGCTGTAAGTTATGACGCTACCTACCGACAGCTGAGCAAAATGAAAGAAATGGGCGTTAATGCCGTCCGCACAAGCCACAATCCTCCCTCAAAGGAATTTATGAAGATATGCGACGAGCTGGGACTACTTGTTGACAGCGAAATATTCGATATGTGGGAGCTTGCCAAGAATGAAAACGACTATCACCGCTTCTTCGGAGAATGGTACAAGAAGGATGTTGCGGCGTGGATAAGGCGTGACCGCAATCACCCTTCGGTAATTATGTGGAGCATAGGTAATGAGATATACGACACGCATAAAAGCGAAAGAGGCCTTGAGGTAGCAAAAATGCTGCGTGAAGAGGTCGAGAAGCACGATCCTATGCGAAACGCAGTACCCACTATTGCTTCAAACTATATGCAGTGGGAAAACGCTCAGAATGTAGCGGATTATCTTAAGGTAGCAGGCTACAATTACGCTGAGAGGCTTTATAAAGAGCATCACGAAAAGCATCCAGACTGGATGATATACGGAAGCGAAACAGCTTCTACCGTTCGCTCAAGGGGAATATACCATTTCCCATTTGATACCTCTCTGCTTGTTCATGATGATATGCAATGCTCCGATCTCGGAAACAGCGTTGTAAACTGGGGAGCAACTCCGTTCAAATCGTATGAAATGGACACACAGGCGGAGTTTTCGCTCGGACAGTTTGTATGGACGGGATTTGACTATATCGGCGAGCCGACTCCGTACAGCACCAAGAACTCCTATTTCGGCATAGTAGATACGGCAGGCTTTGAAAAGGATTCCTTCTGGTTTTATAAGTCGGTGTGGGACGCTTCCTGCGACAAGCCGTTCATTCATATCTCGCCTTACTGGGATTTCAACGAGGGACAGATGATAGATATCATAGTATATTCAAATCTGCCCGTGCTGAAGCTGAGATACTGCGGTAAGGTATATGACCACGAAAAGCCGGACAGCGAAAACGGCGGCGCGTTGTACGCCCATTGGAAAATACCGTTCCACAGCAATGAATCGGTAGCGGTGCGAGGCTATCGCAGTGAAAAGGACAGCTTTGACGATTATGCAAAGGAAGAAGTGCTGTTTACATCAATGGATCCGTACAAGATCCGCATGATAAGCGACAGACACACACTTGACGCAGACGGAAGGTCGCTTGCGTTCGTTACCGTGACTGTACTTGACCGTATGGGACAGCCGGTGCCGAATGCCGTTAACCGTATCAAGTTTACGGTAAAGGGAGCAGGCCGTCTTGTCGGTCTTGATAACGGCGACAGCACAGACTATGACAGCTATAAGGGCGACCACAGAAAGCTCTTTTCCGGCAAGCTCGTTGCTATTATATGCTCGACCTTTGATGAGGGAGATATAACGATAACCGCAGAGAGCGAGGGGCTTAAATCCGAGACAATAACGCTTAAGGCTGTAGGTACGGGTACGGCTCACGAGGGCGTCAGCGTTGTCACCGAAAACGCTTTTCCTGCCGTAACTACTCCCTACACAAATGAAATACCCGTCCGCAAGATAGAGCTTAGGGACAGCGGCAGCAGACAGCTTGATAAAGACTGTGATACGGCTGAGATATCGGTAAAGATACTTCCCGAAAATGCAGATTTCAAGGATGTTGAATTTAAGTGCTGTGCGGATAACGGAGTGGAAATAAGCTACGCAAAGGTTATATGCTTTGACGGAAAGACAGCCGTTGTCAAAGCATACGGCGACGGAGAGTTCAGACTGAGAGCATTCTGTAAGAACGGAACCGAGCTGCCAAAGGTCATATCCGAGCTTGAGTATACCGTTTCGGGACTCGGCAAAGCTCAGAAAGACCCGTATATCTTCACAGCCGCCTGCCTTCTTGATTTTTCAAATGTTCCCGTTACCAATATCGACAGAGGCTCGCTTGGCGGATTCGCCGGCAGAACGGTTGCAGGCTTCAGATCGCTTGATTTCGGCGGCGGAACTAAGAGCGTCATTATCAGCGTAGGAAACTGCGGAGGCGGTGAAGATATCCCTGTTGAGATGTATCTCGGTGATGCCGACAACGGCGGAGAATATATCGGCACATTCGCAATAAAGCATAACGGAGGCTGGGACAGAGCGTATCCGCAGACCTTCAAGCTTCCACGACTTATCAAAGGAATACACGATATCAGCTTTGTTATCAGCAATCATTGTATATTCGGCGGATTTGAGTTTGAACGCTTTGACCGTGCTTATGCCGAAAACAGCGCCGCAGATAACGATAATCTGTACGGAGATGATTATAAAGTGAGCGGCAGTCGGGTTGAGAACATCGGAAACAATGTTGTAATCCAGTTCAGCGGTCTTGATTTTGTAGACGGCACAAACGCCGTAACGGTAGTCGGTTCAACACCGCTTGACAACTGCACGATTCAGCTCAGAGTGACCGATAAAAACGGAACGCAGACAACGCAGCTGCTCGAGTTCCCCCATTCAGAAGGCTATATGCCTGTCAGATTTGAGCTTGATGAGATATACGGCGAAAATGACATTGCATTTGTTTTCCTGCCGGGCGCTAAGTTCAACTTTGACAGCTTTACATTCGAAAAGAATAACCGGTAAATGCTGAAAACCGGCATTTGCCACACAGAGAAAGGAAGTATTATGAAGAATGCCTTGAGTAGAATAATTGCGGCAGGTGCAGCCGTAATAGCGGTATCAGCTGTTTCGTTAACAGCATATGCCGCACCATCAGCGTACAGCTCGGTCGATAACGGGTACATAACATCGGTCAAAAATCAGGGAAGCTGGGGCGTTTGCTGGGCATTTGCCGCAACATCGGCAAGCGAGTCTTCACTTATCAAAGAATTTCCCGAAAAGTTTTCCTCGCAGACTACCGATTTATCGGAAAATCTGTTAGCGTATATGACAAGCCATCCTGCTGTGTACGGACATCCGGGAATGTCTGCGGATATCGGAAAATATACCGCTGACACGAATACTTATTATCTATCGGCGGGAGGAAATTCTCAGTTTGTCGGCTTTGCGTATATGAACGGCTACGGCCCTTATGCCGAGAGCGATAAATTCCCTTACAGCGCTTACGGAACACCTACAATTGCAGATTATGATTTCACAGAGGCTGAGTATTATGAGCTGCGTGATTCCGGAATAGCAAAGGCTACCGGAATGTTGACGGCAACTCTCACCAAAACCGCCGACAACGATAATGTAAAGCAGATGATAATGGATTACGGTTCGGTGGTAATCGGCTATTGCGACAGAAAGTCCGAGTGTCTTTCATCCGATTCAAGCGGCAACTACTATTATTACTGCCCGGATAGCTACACCCAAAATCATGATGTTACTATAGTCGGCTGGGATGACAGCATTCCTGCCTCAGCCTTCAAGACTGCGCCTGAGGGCAACGGAGCATGGCTGATAAAGAACAGCTGGGGCTCGTCAAGCAGAGACGGAGGCTATTTCTGGCTGTCATATTATGACAAGTCGTTGGAAGATAAGGTTGCTGCCTTCGACTTTACCATTGAAGGTGAAGAAGACTACTATGATAAATGTTACAGCTATGATGGTGCAAACAATTTCAAGAGGTCATATGTCGCCGGTCTTGATACTATATATTCATCTAACATATTCACAGCTGAAGAAGATTTGATAGTGAACGGTGCGGCATTCTATACCGCAGAAGGAAACGTTCTTGAGGTAAGCGTATATACCGACCTTACGAGTGACACTTCGCCGACTTCGGGAACAAAAGCGGCTACTAAGGCAGTAAACGCAAAATACGGCGGCTACATTTCCTGCACCTTTGACAGCGAAGTGAAGGTTGCTAAGGGTGAGAAATTCTCAATAGTACTTAAAAACACCGCACCGGGCGGAACCGGCTACGCATATTTAGAAGCAGCTACATCAACGGCAATGCTCGGAGATACCTACACAGTTTCTGTTCTTGAAGGCGAAAGCTTCATTTCTACTTCGGGTTCATCCTGGAGCGACTGTTACAGCAGAGGCGGAAATGTTTTAATCAAGGCGTTTGTGGTTAATGAAGAATGTGGTCATTCATTCGGAAGCTGGATAACAGATACAGCGGCAACCTGTACCGCAGCAGGAAGCAAACACCGTGTCTGCAGTAAATGCGGATATAAAGAAACCGGAACCATCGCCGCAACCGGCCACAGCTACGGCACATGGACAACAACAAAAGCGGCAACCTGTACAGCTACAGGAACAGAGACACGCAAATGCTCCTGCGGTGCCTCCGAAACAAAGACTGTTTCGGCACTCGGTCACAGCTATTCTGCTAAGGTTGTAGCGCCCACTTGCACAGAACAGGGATATACTCTGCACACCTGCTCAAGATGCAGTACATCGTATAAAGACACAAACACCAGTGCCAAAGGCCACAGCTACGGCACATGGACAACAACAAAAGCGGCAACCTGTACAGCTACAGGAACAGAGACACGCAAATGCTCCTGCGGTGCCTCCGAAACAAAGACTGTTTCGGCACTCGG
>CAMEKR010000129.1 GCA_945921515.1 uncultured Clostridia bacterium
AAATGCCGTTTCATTTGCTTATCTTGAAATGTTTAGTTGAATGTGCTACAATATTCTCACAGACGACCGCTACAGGCTTATCTATGCTTCGTTTATCCCCGCCGTCAACGAATCTGCAAGATACATCAAACATTCAGATAGGCGGAACTGCCAGCCGGTGCAACCGGCAATTAGTGAAGGAGAAAAGAAATGAATAAAGCGCTTGTTGTTATAGATATTCAAAATGACATCACAAAGCATTACAAAGATATCGTTGAAGGAATAAATACTGCTATCGATTGGGCACAGAAGAATGGAATGCACATCGTGTACATCAAGCACAATAACATTACAGCAGGAACCCGCACATTCAAACCCGATTCCAAAGGTGCCGAGCTTGCACCTGAGCTAAGAGTGGTTTCAGACAATATCTTTGTAAAAACCAAAAGTAATGCATTGACAAGCGAGGCATTTACTGCGTTTATTGCCGCTAATCATATAAACGAGTTCTATATCACCGGTGCTGATGCAACAGCGTGTGTAAAATCTACGTGCTTCAATATGACAAAAGCAAACTATGTAGTTCATGTGATTTCCGACTGCGTCACCAGCTACGATTTAAAGAAAATGGATGAAATGCTGTCATATTACGCAAACAAGGGTTGCGAAGTAAAAGCTCTCTGCGAGTATATCGGATAATACTATTTAGCGATTTGCAGTTTGCCGCTTCGTTTTATCCCCGCCGTCAACAAATCCGTAAGATAAATCAAACATTCAGATAGGCGGAATTGCCAGCCGGTGCAACCGGCATAGAAGAAATTGCTTGTAACGGCTGTTCTTCTCATAAGCAATGCACATATCGTTTGGTTGAGTGTACAAAAGAGCATGGCGTTGATAAATGTAATCGGTGTGCCGAATTTCCGTGCGATAAAATTAATGATATGTTGGAACGTTCTGCCGAGCACAAAAGAAAGTGCAAGGAAGTTTGCTCTGAACAGGAGTATTGTATTTTAGAAAAGGCTTTCTTTAATAAAGAAAACAATTTGAAGAAATAAGCGATATCAGAGCTATTCTGAGTGGAGAGCAATATGATAAGAAAAGTAGTTTGTGAGGATATCCCGAAGTGCGTGGAAGTGATAAAAAAGAGCTTTCAGACCGTTGCAGATGAGTTTGGTATAACACAGGAAAACGCTCCCCGTTTTACCGCATTTGCCACTACTGAAGAACGCTTATTGTGGCATTTCGACGGTGAACACAGACCTATGTATGTGTTTTGTGATAATGAAATGATCTGCGGTTATTATTCGCTGTATATTGAGGGTAACGGCGAGTGCGAGCTGAATAATCTGGCAGTACTGCCCGAATACAGACACAAAGGAATCGGAAAGTGTTTATTCGACCACGCTGTAAAAACAGCAAAAGAGATGGGATGCAATACTCTTAATATAGGCATTGTTGAAGAAAATACGGTGTTAAGGAAATGGTATGAGAAGAACGGCGCAATACATATCGGAACGCAAAAATTTGATTTTTTCCCTTTTACCTGCGGATATATGAAAAAGAGCATTTAAATATGGCAAACTTTATCACAAGCTGTAGGATAGTGTGCAGTGCGGTGCTGTTATTCTTTCCGACATTTTCTGTTGAATTTTATATCGTCTACTGCCTTGCGGGACTAACCGATATGATAGACGGCACCGTTGCAAGAAAGACAGGTACTGTAAGCAGATTCGGCTCAATCCTTGATACCGCCGCCGATATTGTTTTTACTGCGGTCTGCCTTATGAAAATTTTGCCTGTCCTTGATATAGCCTTATGGCTTTGGATATGGATAGCGGCTATCGCAGGAATAAAGGTTATCAATGTTATTGCCGGATTTATTGTACAAAAGAGCTTTACTGCACAGCACACCGTTCTAAATAAAATCACGGGTGCGGTATTGTTCGTTCTGCCGCTTACGCTGACTTTTGTTGACCTTTCTTACAGCGCAGGCGTTGTATGCACTGTTGCAACCATTGCCGCATTACATGAAGGATATCTTGTAATATTAAAAAAGGATAAGTCGAAAACACGGCAAACATAATGCTTTTGCGAAAGAAAAAAGGGTAATAAAATGACCAAGAAAAAGAAGATAGCATTATCAGCTATAGCTGTGTTCGCTGCAGCCGCAATAGCTGTCATAATTATTTTTCTCAGTATGCCTGTGCGTTGTTTGGAAATAAAACCCGATAATATTCCGATCGCTATATCTGTTTATTCTAAAGAAAGCGCTTTTGAGAGCTTCTTTTCGGTCGGTTTGATGGGAAAGTCTTATGATTATGAAATTATTGTAAAAGAAAACGGATTATTTGGCAAAACGCTGTTAAATAGCCCTTTTACATTCAGCGATGACGGTGCGCCTATCCACGAATACAGTGTTTCGGTCGAACAGGATAACAAAACTGTTATTATTAAAATCAAGGGCAGCGAAATGACGGATAAAGTATTTGAGGTAGAGTTAGAATCATAAATTTATATGTGGAAAAGCTTATGACATTTCAGCTGAGAACATAACGCATTGAAAAAACTCATACTCATATCAAACAGAAATAGGCTTATTTTGGAGGAATTATATGAAAAAACTTAACCTTGTAGCATTGCCGTGCTTATGCGTTGATGTGTTTGACAAAACTGAAATTATCAGAGCAGGCGGCGAAGCGCTGAACTTTGCGGCTCATGCGGCAAAATATGATGATATATCGGTCACTCTTCTTGGTGTTGTCGGTAAGGATAACTATGCACAAGCGATTATGTCATCGATAGACGGTATGAAAATAAACACGGAGCATATCAGAACAGATGAGAGCTATCCTACCGCAAACAATCGGGTATATCTCACAAATGACGGCGATAGGTATTATAAAGAAGATTCGTGGAACGGCAGGATACTCGATAATATCCTGCTTAACGATACCGAAAAAGAGCTGATAGCTTCAGCAGATGTAGTATTTATTCATTACTATGCGTCTTGCTTTGAACAGGTGGTCGAGCTTAAAAAAGCGCATGGTTTCAAGCTTGCGGTCGATTTTGATGTCATAAGAGATAAGGAAATTATGAAGCGGTATGCACCTTATACAGACTTTTTTATGATAAGCGGCTGTGAAGAGCTGTTCGGGTTCTTTGAAGAATTGTCTGAGCTTTATGACGGCTTGTTCAATATTACCCTTGCTCAAAACGGCAGCGTCACCTATTGCAAAGGCAAGAAATATTGCGTCCCTGCAATAAAGGTTGACGAGGTAGTTGATACTACAGGCTGCGGAGACAGTTATCACGCAGGGCTTGTATGCTCGTATATGCTTCACAATGACATTCTTAAGGCAATGTCCGACGGTTCTTTGCTTGCGGCTAAAACACTATCTCATTTTGGCGGCTTTTGATATGCAAAGGAGAACAAATTTGGATATAAAAGCAAGTATCAATGTAACAAGTGCGGATATAAGTTCGGCAAATGGTACGATATGATATGGATGGAAAAGATGATAGGCGAGCATAAGGCAAATCAGCCCGATGTAAGCTTCGGAACTTACTATTAAGGAGAATCGGATGAGATTTCACACATTCGGAAATAAAGAAAACAAAAAGATGATACTTATTCACGGCGTGCTTACACCGTGGCAGATATGGCAGGAGAGCATAGACTATTTCTCCGAGAACTATTATGTTATTGTTCCGGCACTTGACGGTCATATCGAAGAAGAGGCGAGCGAGTATAGATCCGTGGAGGACGAGGCTGAGCGGATAATTGAATATATGCTCACAAACTTCGGCAATGATGTGGATACTATCTGCGGATTGTCTATGGGCGGCGCAATAGCATATAAGATTTTTGAAAGCGGAAAGCTGAACATAAACTATCTGGTGCTTGACGGCGCACCGTTGTCGCCTGTGGGAAAGCTCCCTGTGTGGATTATGGAAAAATCGTATATCTCTATAATACATAAATCAAAGGCGAGGGATAAGAAAACTCTTGAAAGCTTCAAGAAGGATTTTCTGCCCGAAAAATATCTTGACAGCTTTCTTAAATTTGCCGATACTATGTCGGACAGCTCGATTTCAAATATCGTAAGAAGCGTATTCAGTATAAGTATCAGTGCTTGCGAACACGGCAAGGATACTTCGATACTGTTTATGCACGGAACTAAAGGAAATGAATCTGTATCGGCGAAATCCGCAAAACGAATGAAAGAAATATATCCGCAGACGCAGATACGCTGTTTTGAAGGATATAAACACGGAGAGCTTGCAATATATCACAGCAAGGAATGGATAAAATGTGTTGATAAGTTCATTAGCGGGGGAAAATAGTATAATGGAAATCTGAAAATGCAGATTCGGTAAATCGACGAATCGGCGTGTATAAATCGGCTTATGACACTTGAAGGTGCGCTCCGAGGGAATAAAGAAAACTTTGTTGCCGGATGAAGTAAAGGCAGATTTGAAAGAGTTTTATAAGGCGAACAAGATCAAATAAAACGGGGATTGTTTAGCATGGAGTGTTTTTCCGATAAATTGAAGTTATTCCTTACGGATTTCGGAAAGGGCAGAAAAATGGTGGTTTCCACATCAGAAGGCGGCAGAGTATCTTCACGAATGATGAGCGTTGTTCTGATTGACGATATTTTCTATTTCCAAACCGATATAACGATGAAAAAATATCGTCAGATTACCGCAAACAGCAATGTTGCCTTATGTATAGATAACATTCAGATAGAAGGAGTCTGTGAAGAGATAGGTCATCCTTTGCAAAATGCCGAATTTTGCAATGTATTTCAAGAATGCTTCAAAGGCTCATATGACGCCTATTCATCGCTTAAAAACGAAAGACTGTTTTCGGTAAAGCCTATGTACATAGAGCGTTGGGTTTATAAAGATACTGTTGCTTATATTGAAACTTTTGATATGAATGTGCGGAAATACAGCTTTGACAGATATATAGGCGTTTGATTGTTATTGAAAACTGCGGAGAGATTAAGATGATGCTAAAAAGAGCCGAAAACAAAGATATCGCAAGAATTGAAGATTATTACAGATTTGTTGCCGATAATACCGAAAATATGGATAAATACGGTCGGTGGGTGTACGGACAGCACCCGACAGACAATATGCTTGAAAGCTATATCGCTGACGGGAATATGTATTTTGCCGAAGAGGATGATATGATAATAGCTGCTGCGGCGGTGACTTTTTTTCAAAACGACGATTATCATTGTGTGAAATGGAATGTAGAAGCCAAAGATGATGAGGTTGCGGTTATTCATATTCTGTGCATACATCCGAATAAGCAAGGCTGCGGTCTTGCAAAGAAAATAGTGAACGAAATCATTGATATGGCGAAAACAAAGTGCATGAAAGCGGTTAGGTTAGACGCATTGAGTTGTAATACGCCGGCGCATAGATTGTATGAAGGTTTAGGCTTCATAAAATGCGGAATCTGCAATTGGTACGCAAGTAATACCGGAAATATTGATTTTTATTTGTATGAACTGACATTG
>CAMEKR010000130.1 GCA_945921515.1 uncultured Clostridia bacterium
GGATAATCTTGAAAACGATATAACTGCGGCAGATTTGCAGGACTTATAAAGAAATAAAGCGTGAGCCTTGGCTCACGCTTCAGACTGTCGATAAACCCACGCACCGCAAAAATGCAAGACTTGATTAGGTTTTTGCGTTAGTTCTTTCAAATAATTTGCAACATAGTTTTGTGGAGCCGTTTTCGGCTCCACAAAAGCATTTTTGCTTACTTTGTCAAGAGTCACCTACCGTACCTTTGTACGCCGACGGTGACTCTTTCCTCGTCTGCGTGTGTTTCTCGCAGTCTAACAGCTTGTCGAAAAATACTTTTTCGACAAGCTCAAGCGTGAGCTTTGGTTCACGCTGAGGAACCGGTTAGTGAATCGGTTCCTTTTTTCGTGGGAGAGGGTGGGCATGGTGCTGTTGAATTAAACTAAGAAAAAATCCCAATAACCTATTGACAAACAGCATAGAAGAGGTTATAATAATATCGGTTAGTCAAAACTAACTTATATTTTAGGGTATTGGTTAGTTATAACTAACTCAATAATCTGATATCCGTATCAACTAAGGAGAAATAATGATATGCCGATTGTTGAATTTAAAAATGTCAGCCGTATTTATAAAAGCGGCGATCACGAGATGAAGGCACTTAATAATGTAAGCTTCACGCTGGACGAGGGCAAATTCGTTGTCATTCTGGGACCCAGCGGTGCGGGAAAAAGCACGCTGCTGAATTTACTCGGAGGGCTTGACAGTCCCACCGACGGAAAAATATTCGTTCAGGGAAAGGATATATCTACGCTTTCAAACGACGAGCTTGCCGAATACAGAGCCGCTATCGTGGGATTTGTATTTCAGTTCTATAATCTTGTGCCGACGCTGACGGTCAAGGAAAATGTTGCACTTGTCAAAGAAATCGCTTCAAGACCGCTGCCCGCAGAAAAAATGCTGGCAGAGGTAGGACTTTCAGACCACCTGAGCAATTTCCCCTCCGAGCTTTCGGGAGGCGAGCAGCAGCGTGTATCTATAGCCCGTGCGCTTGCCAAGAATCCGAAAATTCTCCTTTGTGACGAGCCGACCGGCGCACTTGATTCCGAAACGGGAGTGCTTGTATTAAAGCTGCTGCTTTCGATGGCAAGGAGCTACGGTAAAACCATCGTCATAGTCACCCACAACCAGAACATAGCAAAGATGGCTGATACCGTGATAAGAGTTAAGAACGGCAAGATACGCTCGCTGGAACAGCAGTCGAATCCCATGAGCGCCGATGAAGTGGAGTGGTGATATGCTGTTTCGTAAATTGTGGAGAACCATCGGATTATATAAGGCACAGTTCATTTCGATGATTATAATGATTGCGCTTGGTATCGCTGTTTTTGATGGCTTTAACATGGAGTGGGTCAGCATTGAAGAAAACGCAGGTGGCTTTCTCGAAGAAACCAATTTTGCCGATTATCGCATAATTTCGGAAACCGGCTTTTCCAAAGAGGACGCCGATAAAATCTCGGCTATTGACGGTGTTGACAGAGCGGCTCGTTATCTCTCGGTACAAGCAGATGTAAAGGAAAGAGACGGCGACTCGCTGGCTCTTACAGTAACGGAAAATGCCGATGTTTCCGGATTTATGGTTATGGATGGCGAGAAATACGACGAGAACAGTGCCGATGGAATCTGGCTTTCGGACAAGTATGCCGCCGCAAATGATATATCTCTCGGCGACAAGCTGACCTTCATCTATAAAGGCATCGAGTTCAAAGGCATGGTAAAAGGTCTGATAAAATCAGGCGAGCACATGGTATGCGTGCAAGACGAAACACAGCTTATGCCCGACTTTAAAACCTACGGCTTTGCCTATATCACACCGGAAATGTACAAGAAAACCGTGGGCTTTGAATTTTATCCGCAGATAAACGTGCTGTCAGGGCTTGATAAAAAAGCATTTACCGATGCCGCAGACAATGCGCTTGATACCACGTTGATGATATTAACAAAGGACGAGAACATCTCCTATGCGGGTCCTAAGGGCGAATCGGACGAGGGAAAGACTATGGGTACTATCCTTCCCATATTGTTTTTGCTGATTGCCGTTCTGACCATGGTTACTACCATGCACCGCCTTACCGCTAAGGAAAAAACACAGATAGGAACGCTCAAAGCACTCGGCTTCAAGGACAGGCGAATTGTGCGCCACTATACTTCCTATGCGCTTATGATAGGACTTATAGGAGCGGTGATAGGCACGGTTTTCGGATATCTTATCGGCTGGCTTATTTTAAATCCCGACGGCATGATGGCAACCTACATAGACATACCTGAGTGGAGGCTTTGTCTGCCTGCGTTCTGTATTGTGACTATGGCGGTAATCGTGGCGCTTCTGACGCTTATTGGCTATCTATCGGTGCGGAAGATGCTCAAAGGTACGGCGGCGGACGCTCTGCGCCCGTATACTCCGAAAAAGATGAAGAAGTTGATTTTCGAAAAAACCGCACTTTGGGAAAAGCTCGGATTTGGCACAAGGTGGAATCTGCGTGACAGTATGCGTCATAAATCACGAACACTGATGAGCCTTATCGGCGTTCTCGGCTGCACAATAATAATTATGGCTGCACTCGGTATGGGCGATACCATGACCGCATTCCTTGATATGTACTACGATGAAGCTATTCATTACAGCTCTCGCATAAATCTGTCTGATCAGGCTGAAACCTCACAGGTGGACGAGTTGATTGAAAAGTACAGCGGCGACTACAACGCCTCGGTCGGCGTACAGATAGAGGATAAGGCAGTATCTCTCGATGTTTATTGCACGCCGAATGATTTGGTACGCTTCCCCGATGAAAGCAACGGCTTTATTAAAATAGGGGATGACGGAGCATATCTGTGTATGCGTTTGGCAAAAGAGTTTGAGCTGTCTGTCGGCGATACCTTTACCGTAAGCCCTTACGGCTCAGATAAAGAATACACGCTGAGAGTGGCAGGCTTTATCCGCTCGGTTTCCGAGAATATAGTCATTTCACCCGAATACGCAGAGAGCCTTGAAATCCCCTACACCGTCAATGCGATTTATACCGGAGCGGCGAAAGAAGATATTTCGTCCGACAGCGCAATTGCAAGCGTACAGTCAAAGCAGGCTATCGTTGATTCGTTTGACAGCATCTTAGAGCTTATGAATCTGATGATTGTAATTCTTATCGCAGCGGCTGTAGTGCTTGGCGTAGTTGTGCTTTACAACCTCGGAGTGATGAACTATACAGAGCGCTACCGAGAAATGGCTACGCTGAAGGTGGTCGGATTTAAGGACAGGAAAATCGGTGCTTTGCTGATAGGACAGAATCTCTGGATTTCTATTATAGGTGTTGCAGTCGGTATTCCGCTCGGAGTTTTAGTCCTCGATTATCTGATAAACGCACTCGCCTCCGAATATGAGATGAGGACGACAGTAGACTTGACTACTTATCTTTTAAGTATTCTGCTTACGGTCGGAGTGTCGCTGTTAGTCAGCTTTATGGTTGCAAGGAAAAACAGAAGGATTGATATGGTTGAAGCGCTGAAGGGCGCAGAATAACAAAAGGAGCATTATATGAGCGTAGTGATCGTAGGCGGAAACGAATGTATGGTGCGGGAGTACAAGGAATTATGCAAGGAGTACAAATGCAAGGCGAAGGTTTATCCGAAGATGTCAGGCTGTATGAAAAATATCGGTTCGCCTGATCTGCTTGTATTGTTTACAAACATGGTTTCGCATAAGATGGTGCAGTGCGCTCTTAGTGAAGCAAAGGGGCAGAATGTGCGTATTGCTCGCTCTCATACAAGCTCCATGAGCGCTTTGAAAAACATTCTGGAAGAGCATACCGCAGGCAGATAACGATAAAAGGAGAAGCTATGTCAGAAGAATTATTGGTTCAAAACTGTGCGCCTACATTGGCGGGGCTGAAAACAGCTAATCTGTTCAACTGCCCGTATAACGATGCCGAAGAAATAAAAGCCGCCGCCAGAAAATACAATAGAATCTTCATCAAAAAAGGATTGAGGGTACTCCCGCTGAAAATGTGTGAGAACAGAGCACTGATATACGTCTACCGCCCGTCAAGACTTTTGAGGGATTTACAGCATGATACCGCCCGCCGACTGCTTAAAGCAAACGGCTACTGCGTGGATAACCGTATATCCCATACGCCCGAGTATTGTATTCTTCAGCTCATGAAAAGACTTGGCGGCAAGGATTTTCCTCACGAAATAGGTTTGTTTCTCGGCTATCCTCCCGAGGATGTCTGCGGATTTATAGAAAACAAGGCAGGCGGCTGTAAATGCGTCGGCTGCTGGAAGGTGTACGGCGATGAAGTGTCGGCACAGAAGGCTTTCGCAAAGTACAAAAAATGCACAAAGGTCTACTGCGAACAGTGGGCAAAAGGAAGGTCACTCGAACAGCTTACCGTTGCTGTTTGATATATGAAAAAAATTAAGAAAGGTTGGTTTACAACATGAGTAAAATAGCAATCGTTTATTGGAGCGGAACAGGAAATACAGAGGCTATGGCGGCGAGAGTTGTAGAGGGCGTCAAGGAAAAGGGCGGAGAGGCGGTTATGCTTACTGCTGCGGAATTTGACGCTTCTATGATGGATAGCTTTGACGCTGTCGCATTCGGCTGCCCGTCTATGGGTTCGGAGCAGCTTGAGGAGTCTGAGTTCGAACCGATGTTTTCTTCCTGCGAGCCTAAATTAAAGGACAAGAAAATCGCTTTGTTCGGCTCATATGGCTGGGGCGACGGCGAGTGGATGAGAAATTGGGAGGAAACTTGCCTTGCCGACGGAGCAATTTTAGCGTGCAATCCCGTCATCTGCAACGACGCACCCGATGACGACGCTATAGCGGATTGCAAGGCGCTCGGAGCAGCACTTGTATAAAACTTGACTCTAACGCAGCGCATCGGATTCGGTGCGCTTTTTGTTCTGATAAAGACTTTCTAAAAAATATGAAAACGCAATAACCAAACGGAGTAAAACATATAAAAATAAGTCTGCCTTTTGCAAAGCAACGGTAAAGCTTTTTATAAGATTCAGCGGATTGTGTTCGCATTATTATGAGATGAAATTTGATTGTGTATTGCCGATATTATGAATATCGACCTATTCCCACTTAAAGAATCTGACAGCAATAAAGTAATACCTCGCTTTTCACAAATATTCAGTGCTTGTTGCAAAGTTTTATTCATGATGGTTCGGCACATTGTACACTTTTTACCGTTTGCTGTCTATAAGAGCGTTTTCATAGCTTTTTCGAACAAACAGCGGACAAGATATTTTGACGCACCTGTAAAAAAGGTACCGGTTCGTGATGATCGGTTGGCGACTTCAAGAATGGGGTTGAGGGTACGCCTCTATCGCCATACGGCTGATTGTCAAAAGCTTTTAGGAGTTTTTGCAAAATGCTTTTGCAAAGCCGAAAACGGCTCCTCAAAATGTTGTGCAGATATCTGAAGGAAGAACGCAATA